>JANXSK010000094.1 GCA_025352695.1 Ferruginibacter sp.
CCGCACTTTGGTCAAGCAAATCATCGCCTTCCTTGATGCGTAAAAACCCTGCACATTGCTCAAAAGCTTTGCCACCAAGGCGGGGTACTTTTAATAATTGTTTACGGCTGGTAAATTTGCCGATCTCATTCCTGTATTTTATAATATTATCTGCCAATGTACCGCCGATGCCACTTACATAACTTAACAAATGTTTACTGGCGGTATTTAAGTTTACGCCAACATTATTTACGCAACTGATAACGGTGGCATCTAACCGTTCCTTTAAACGAAACTGGTTTACATCATGTTGATATTGCCCTACACCAATACTTTTAGGATCAAGCTTTACCAGCTCAGCCAAAGGATCCATCAGCCTTCTGCCAATGCTTACTGCGCCACGTACTGTAATATCTTCGTTCGGAAATTCTTCTCTTGCAATTTCAGAAGCAGAATAAATAGAAGCGCCATCTTCGTTTACTAAAAATACTGGCAGACCAAGATTTAATTTTTTTATAAAGTTGTCAGTTTCCCTGCCTGCAGTTCCATCGCCAATGGCAAAAACTTCAATGCCATATTGCTGAACTAAATTTTTTATTTTAATTTCTTCAGCCGCTACCCTGTTGTGCTCATGCGGAAAAATAAGTTCTGTCTTTTGAAGCTCCCCTTTTTCATCCAGGCAAACTACTTTACAACCTGTTCTATAACCGGGATCAATGGCCAGAATTCTTTTGCTGCCAATAGGTGAACTTAGCAACAACTGACGTAAGTTTTCTGCAAATACATTGATGGCTTCTTCATCGGCCTTTGTTTTCAAAGCTGTTCTAAATTCTGTTTCCAGGCTAGGTTGTAATAACCTGCGATAAGCATCTTTTACCGCTTTGCGCAACTGATCGCTGCTAGTGCTAAAACCTTTTATGTATAGTACTTCAATAATTTCCAAAGCAGCTTCATCCGCAGGTGAAATAGCAATGCGTAAAAACCCCTCTAAAAATCCACGCAACACCGCTAATATTCTATGCGAAGGTGTTTTAGAAATGAGTTCAGAAAAATCAAAATAATCTTTGTATTTAATACCTTCCGTTTCTTTATCAGTAACTACTTTACTTTGCAGTGTAGCTTCAGTTTCAAACAACTTACGTAGTTTGGCCCTAACCTGTGCATCTTCATTCATCTGTTCTGCAATAATATCTCTTGCACCTTGTAAGGCAATATCTGCATCCAATACTTTTTCAGTAATAAAAGTTGTTACCGTGGCCACAAGGTCAACATCCTTTTGTTCCAAGAGTATATTTGCCAATGGTTCCAAACCATTTTCTCTGGCAGTTTGTGCTTTGGTTTTTCTCTTTGGTTTGTAGGGCAGATAAATATCTTCCAGCTCGGCAATGGTAGTGGCTTTATTAATTTTTGCCTGCAACACTTCCGTCATTTTTTCCTGATCTTTGATGGTCTTTTCTATAAAGCTTTTACGTTCTTGAAATTCTTTTAAAAATTTAGCTTCATCCTGTATTTGCTGAATTTGAACTTCATCCAGTGCACCAGTTTTATCCTTGCGATAACGTGCAATAAACGGAATAGTAGCACCTTCTTCAAATAAACTTAATACTGCTGCTACCTGCTGTAATTTTATATTTAATTTTTGTGCTATGGGTTGTATAAAATCTGACATAATATTTCATTTTTTAAAATGGGCTGCGAAAATACTGGTGTGAATGGAAAGAAAAAAGTGAAAATTTAATTATGAATCACTAAACAAGGCTAAACTAAGCAAATGCGTTTGTCCGGATTTTTTTCTATAAATGAATAGATGCTGTTTCGGATTGTATCGTTATCCGCATATGGATTTAAGTAGTTTTTCAGTTCTGCTGTTGAGGTAAAGACGGTGTTTGCAGGCAGATAGCCCATCCCCCAAAAACTTCCTCTTTCAATTAATAAGCACAGCTTTTCTTCTTCCTTTATTGCTTTATCTACAACAGCAAATGTGGGTAACTTTTCTTCCAGAGCCTGCACCGCATTTTTTATTTTTCGGTTGTAGATTAGCGGAGATTCCAATGATGCATAGTCCTGATCAGAAAAAGGTTTTTTATCAATAAAACATAATTTTTCATGAAGTTCAAATTCTTCGGCCATTTTTTTTAGCATCACCAACCCTTCCTGCAATAAATTAAAAGAATACAGGGTTGGAATATTTTTTTTCTTTTTATCGATGGCCAATCGCTGGTAGCCACGGCCATCCTCGAACATGTACAAAGCAAATTTTTGAACTTGTTGCTTTTGACTATAATTGTATTGGGGCCACCATTTTTTTATTTCTGTACTTTCCAATACAATAGCTTCTAATTCTGTTGCACACTCTTTGTAAGTTATTTTGCAGATTTTACGTAAAAAATGCTGTCGCTTTCTATCCGGATCGTTGTGTGTAAAATGGCTGCTTACTCTTTTCTTTATGTTGATGGCTTTGCCTACATACAAAATTTTATCTTTTGCATCATGAAAATAATATACACCCGGACCACCTGGTAATTTTAAAATATCTGCTTTGGTTAAATGCAGTGGCAGCCATTGTTCTGCGGACGATTTTTTTAGCATTTGTGCAATATGCGCATCACCGCCATTTGCCATACAATGTGCTAATAATTTTACGGTGGCTTTAGCATCTCCGCCAGCCCGGTGACGATTATCAAGAGGTAATGAAAGCGAACGGCACAAATTACCCAAACTGTAAGAAGGTAAGCCTGGAAATGTTTTCCGGCTCAACCTCACAGTACATAATTTTTTAACTGCTAATTCGTACCCAGCTGCTTTAAGGTGATGCTTTATAAATGAATAATCGAAGTTTACGTTATGCGCTACAAATACCACCTCGTTTAATAATTCATACAAGGTTGGTGCAATTTCTTCAAACAACGGTGCATCCGCTACCATATAATTATCAATGCCGGTAAGTGATGTAATGTAAGCCGGTATTTTTTGTTGTGGGTTAATTAAAGTTTCAAAATGCTTTACTACGCTTTCACCATCATAAAGGTAAATGGCTATTTCTGTAATGCCATTTGCTGAGGCGTGCCCGCCGGTGGTTTCTATATCTACTATTGCATACATCACCCTTGTAATTGATTTAAAATAAAAATTATAAAAAATAAAATCCCAATTAATATAAGATTTTAAAGGTAATACTAAATTAATTAGTAGAAAGTAAATTTTAAAAACTACAAAGCACGATACAAGAAAGTCTATTGAAGTTAATTATCTAAAAGATTACTTTTTATACTGTTGGTAAAAAGCAACGTATTTGATAAAATAAATTTTCAAAAAATCCGTTTATTTTCTTTTAGTTTTCTTTTGATATATAAATTATAACATTGGAAAAAATAAAATAAGATAAAATGAATCCTGAAAATAAAATATCTGAATGGCTGGTTGAACATAACTTAAAACAATTTGAAGCGGAAGATTCAGAAAATTTTGAAGAAGCGGTTTTGATTCGTGGTGTTATAACAGAATTTATCGATATAAATGCCAAAATACTTGCGTTGGCAACAAATAAAAAGCCAGAGCAAATAAAACAAGGTTTAGTAAATGAAAGCAAGTTGATTTTTAACACTATTAAAAACAATAAACAAAATCTCAACTACTTATGAAAACTATCCTACAACAAACACCAGCTCAATCAAACAAAGAGCTGCTGGCCTTACTTAAAAAGCATGTTTCAAATAAATATTATGCCTTCTTAAAGAAAACATATTTTAAATAATTCTTTTAGATTTTATTTTGAAAAATTATCCTTCTAACAGTCAATCTATTTTATTTAAATAAAATAGATTTAATAACTACTATTCATAATAAAGGTTAATTTTATAAGCCAATAGCACAAAACTTCCATCGTGCAATCTGCCACTGCGGACAGGCTGCAACCAAGCCTGATAAGGATACCACTATCTGCCATACAAAAAATAGCTATAAACTAACGCTCATTAGTTTTGAACCCTTATTTTTACAGTTCAATAAAAACATGTGTGTTATGGATTTTCAACTTTCTGAAGAGCATTTAATGATTCAAAAAGCAGCAAGAGATTTTGCTGTTAATGAATGCCTGCCTGGTGTAATTGAAAGAGATGAATTACAAAGATTTCCAAAAGAACAAATTGAAAAGCTGGCTGAACTTGGTTTTATGGGCATGATGGTAAAACCAGAATATGGTGGCAGTGGTATGGATACCATCAGCTATGTTTTAGCGATGGAAGAGATTAGTAAGGTAGATGCAAGCGTGAGTGTTTGCATGAGCGTAAACAACAGCCTGGTTTGTTACGGCCTGCAAGAATATGCGAATGAGGAACAACGGCAAAAATATTTAATTCCGCTTGCACAGGGCAAAAAAGACAATGAATTATACATAGGTGCTTTTTTACTAAGTGAGCCAGAAGCCGGTAGCGACGCCACTTCGCAACAAACTTCAGCAGAAGATAAAGGAGATTATTATTTATTGAATGGAATAAAAAACTGGATTACCAATGGCAATAGTGCCAGTGTATATCTTGTAATTGCGCAAACAGATATTAGCAAAGGCAGTCATGGTATTAATGCATTTATTGTAGAAAAAAACTGGCCTGGTGTAGTAGTTGGCGCCAAAGAAAATAAATTGGGTATTAGGGGAAGTGATACACATACCGTTTTGTTTAATGATGTAAAAGTGCCTAAAGAAAATCGTATTGGTGCGGATGGATTTGGATTTAAGTTTGCCATGAAAACACTGGCAGGTGGCCGCATTGGCATTGCCTCTCAGGCACTGGGAATAGCTAGCGGTGCCTATGAAAGATCCCTTGCATACAGCAAGCAACGCAAAGCATTTGGTAAAGAAATTATGCACCACCAGATTATACAATTTAAGCTGGCAGATATGGCAACAAAAATTGAATGTGCCCGTTTACTTTGCCTGAAGGCTGCATGGGAAAAAGATGAGCACATTGATTATACAATCAGCGGCAGTATGGCCAAAGTTTTTGCGAGTGAAACTGCTATGTGGACTGCTACAGAAGCTGTGCAAATTCATGGCGGCTATGGCTTTGTAAAAGAATACCACGTGGAGAGATTAATGAGAGATGCCAAGATTACACAAATTTATGAGGGTACAAGTGAAGTGCAGCGTATTGTTATTAGCAGAAGTATTTTAAAATAACAGGATTAGGCATTTAATTCGCAAAGCCTTTACACCATTGTTATAGACCCTGTTTTCTTTTTTTAAAAAAAGAGAAACAAATAAAATAAAGGCTGCAAATAAAAACTCCCAGCCACTATTTGGAGAACTACTTATTTGAAAAATTACTGCAGTAAAATGCAAAGGAGATTTTCGTTTACACTTTTTTATTACGGGTGCCGCTTTACGATACCTTTGCTTTGTTAATTGAAAAAAATATTATGGCTATCAATACAGAAAAATATACATCCTTATTGAATGAAATGAAAGGTAAAGCTACCTTGGTTGCAGTAAGTAAAACCAAGCCTGTTGAAGATTTGCAAGTTTTGTACAATTTAGGTCAGAGAGATTTTGGAGAGAACTATGTGCAGGAACTGGTAGATAAAAAAGCCACGTTGCCAAAAGATATCCGCTGGCATTTTATTGGCCATCTCCAAAGTAACAAAGTAAAATATATTGCCCCCTTTACGCACCTGATACATGGAGTGGATAGTTTTAATTTATTAAAAGAAATTAATAAAGAAGGCATAAAAAATAACAGGATAATTAATTGCCTGTTACAAATACACATTGCAAAAGAGGAGACAAAATTTGGATTAGATGCAACCGAACTTGCATTAATTATAAAAGAAAGTACGGCTTTAAAAAATACTCGCATTATCGGGCTGATGGGTATGGCGTCGTTTTCAAATGATATGAGCCTTGTGAGAAATGAATTTATCTTACTCCGGAATTTATATAATCTATACCCGGAACTTTCAATTCTTTCAATGGGGATGAGTGGAGATTACACCATTGCCATTGAAGAAGGCAGTAATTTAGTTCGCATTGGCAGTTTATTATTTGGCGAAAGAAATTATTCAACATCATAAGATAATTTTCGTTTACTACCCGCTGTTATTACTTCTAAAAAATCACTTCAGTTAATGACCCAGGAAATTATTATTCTTTGCATAGCCGCTTTTGCGGCAGGGTTTATTGATTCAATTGTAGGTGGTGGTGGATTGGTACAAACACCCGCAACATTAATAACTTTACCTCAATATCCTGTTGCTACCTTGTTGGGTACTACAAAAATACCTTCACTTTTAGGTACTTCCATTGCTGGACTTCAATATGCATTTAAAGTAAACATCCGGTGGAAATTATTAGCCGTTATGTGCAGTATTGCTTTAGTTGCGGCCTATGCCGGCTCAAAAACTGTTACATTAATTACCAACAGTTTTATGAAACCCCTATTTTTTCTTATCCTGATTCTGGTATTTATTTACACCTACACTAAAAAAGATTTTGGATTGGCTGTTGAAAAAACAGTAAGTCGTGAAAAGGAATTTATCTGGTGCAGTATAATTGCAATGCTGTTGGGATTTTATGATGGTTTTATTGGTCCGGGTACGGGCAGCTTTTTAATCCTTTTCTTTATATCTATCTTAGGTTTTGACTTTTTAAAAGCTAGTGCGCATGCTAAATTAATAAACATTGCCACCAACATTGGGTCAATAATTTTCTTCTCCCGCAGCGAAAATATTTTATATCAATATGCCATCCCTATGGCCGTTTGTAATTTTACAGGGGCTGTTATTGGAGCCAGACTAGCCGTATTAAAGGGTAATAAATTTATCCGCGTATTTTTTCTATTAGTAATAACAGGAACGATTATACGCTTTGGGTATGATATATTTGTGAAAAATAAGTAATGAACAGAGTCAATTATTATTAGTGCCACTTGAGGTATTGGAAGAGAACTTGCGTTGTTGTATGAAGGCAAAAACTGGTTGGTAGGTGCTACAGGAAGGAGAAAAGATCTTTTACATAGTTTACAACAGGATTTTCCGGATAATATTATAACTGAATGCTTTGATGTTACTAAAGAAGGCAATATTGAAATTATTAAAAATTTAACACAGCAACTCGGCGGTCTGGACCTGCTTATTTACAACATCGGTTATGGCGAACTTTCCGAAACACTAGATTGGGAAATTGATAAAAAGACAATGCATGCCTATTGCGCTTTATAAAAAATCGGTTAGTTTTTAATATTTACTACAAGTTTTTGTTAAACCTTTAATTGCAAAAATGTAGTTTGGCATAGTATTGTATCTTTTAATTTTAATAAAATAACTTTGAGATGTATTACAATCAAAATATGTACACATCATTTGAGACAGAAAAAAACAGGAAGGCATTTACCTACACTACTTTAATAGTGGGGATAATGTTATTATTGGCCATCTTTATAACATGGCCCATTATAAAACCACCGGTTCCTTTAGTGGAAGATCTCATTGAAATTAACCTTGGCAATAATGTAGAAGGTTACGGAGAAGTTCAACCACTTATAAAAGGTGCAATGGCACCATCACAGGAATCTGCTGCCCAACCACAAAAAGCTACCGCTGCAAAAGAGCCACCTGCAAAAGATATTCAGCCAGATGAAAAGGCAGATGAAGATGCGGCTCCGGTTACAAAACCTGATAAAGTAATTCCCAAAGCAACTGCTATAGCCAAAGAGCCGGTAACCAATCCCGTAAAAACAATTAAACCTGCACCGGCAGTTCTACCCACTCCAAAACCGCTAAAACCAAAGGCAACTTATAATGGTGCTGGTAATGGCAAAGGCAATGGTGCATCTGAAGACAATGGTTATACTTACCAGGGCAATAAGCCAGGTGGCAAAGGAGACGCCGGCGATCCTTCGGGTAAGCCTGATAGTTATGGAAATTCGCCAGGCGGCGGAAGTGGAGTCAGTGTTACAAGAGGTGTTCGTCCGTTAAATTTAGGTGTATTAAGATTTGAAGACGACTTTAATGAAAATGCAAAAGTTTATCTTGATGTAAAATACAATGCTTCCGGAAGTTATATGGGCAGTAGCCTAGCTAAAGGTACTACCACATCAAACGGAACTATCACCGGCATTGCGAAAAGAAAAGCAACCGAATTAAAATTTCCGGCCAGTGAAAATGGAGGAGTTTCTACTATCCTCTTTAATTTTAAGGTGCAGAATTAATTAGTGATTTGTTACTGGTGAAAGATTAAATAATGACATCCCCATTTTAAAATTTTTATCCTTTTTACTTCGTCTTATTTATTGCTCAACCTATTTTACCATTCCTCATTGACCATTCATTTTTGCTTTTATCTTTGCAATGATGACTTATAAAGAAACAATTAATTATTTATTTTCAAAGCTACCTATGTACAGTCGCATTGGAGCAGCAGCTTACAAGGAAGACTTAGACAATTCTATTGCGTTATGTACTGCACTAAATAATCCGCAAACAAAATTTAGAAGTATTCATATTGCCGGCACCAATGGCAAAGGCAGTACCAGTCACATGCTGGCAGCCATCTTACAACAGGCAGGTTACAAAACAGGCTTATACACATCCCCACATTTAAAAGATTTCAAGGAACGGATCAGGATTAATGGGCAAATGATAGAAGAGAATTTTGTGATTGATTTTACAGAAAGAACAATGGCCGTAACAGCGCAGATTGAGCCTTCCTTTTTTGAGTTAACCATGGCCATGGCATTTGATTATTTTGCACATCAAAAAGTTGACATTGCTATTATTGAAACAGGTTTGGGTGGCAGGTTAGACAGTACCAATATAATTACTCCAATACTTTCCATTATCACAAACATTGGTTACGACCACATGAATATTTTGGGTGATACGCTGGAAAAAATTGCAGTAGAAAAAGCAGGCATTATTAAACCTGCCATACCTGTAGTAATTGGTGAGTACCTGCCTGAAACAAAAGAAATTTTTATCAACAAAGCCAACAAATGTAAATCGCCCATTTATTTTGCAGCTGAAGCATATAGTTTTGCCGACATCATTTTATCTCCCCAAAAATTACAATGTAACGTTACAGATACTCATAAAAAAATAAAAGAAAATTTTACACTCGACCTTAATGGTATTTACCAAACAAAAAATTTACTTACTGTCTTATGTGCCGAAAAAATCTTAGTTGAAAAAGGATTTATTATATCAAATAAAGCTGAAAAATTTGCACTTTCTAACACAAAAAAATTAACAGGTTTATATGGTCGCTGGGATGTAATTGCAGAAAACCCGACCATAGTGCTGGATGTTGCGCACAATGAAGATGGAATAAAACAGGTATTGGAGCAAATACAATTAATTAAAGAAAATAACAAGGATATTATTATAAAATCACACTTCGTAATAGGAATGGTAAAAGATAAAGAGGTATCAACAGTATTATCGCTTTTACCAAATGATGCAGCTTATTATTTCACTAATGCCCATATCCCAAGGGCTCTGCCAGCTAAAGAATTACAGATAAAAGCTGCAGCATTCAATTTAAAAGGTGATTGTTATAATGATGTAAATGATGCAATAAAAACTGCTGGCAAAACTGCTTTTAAAGAAGATTTAATTATTATTTTCGGCAGCGTTTTTTTAGTGGGAGAGGTAAATTATTAACTATTGTTTTAAAGAATCCAGCAACTGAAAGGCATATAAAAAACAGCTAACGTGCAGTGCCTGCACAAACTCATTTTGTTGCAACATTGTCCTTACTTTTTCTACCGGTAATAGGATCAAATCGATTTGTTCATTTGCATCTAAGCTTTGTGATGCTATTTTTTTTCCACCCCGGGCCAGGTATAAATGGGTATAGCCTGTTAGCAAGCCAGGGTTACCTGCTACTTTTCCAACATAATTAATCGAACTAAATTCATAGCCTGTCTCCTCAAGTAATTCTCTTGCAATGGCTTTATCAGGGTCTTCTCCTGTATCTACAAAACCACCCGGTATCTCTGTAAGTATTTCGCCTACCGGATGACGGTATTGATTTACAAGAATAACTTCACCCGCTTCGGTAATGGCCATTGCACAAACAGATACCGGTAATTCAACTACAAAATAAGCTGGTACAATTCTACCATCAGGTATTTCACAAACATCTTTTCGGGCTGTAAAATATTGATGATTCGCTATGTATTCTGTTGAAAGCGTTTTCCACTTCATATCCTGTTATTTTAAAAAAATTCCGTTTACTTGTTTAAAGCTATTAAACTCATTTTGTAATGAGTTCTGCTGTTTTAAACAAATAAACGGACAAATAAATTACCAATTCATTCTTTGCCTTAAGCCTGTAATATGTGCAGTATGATGACGACTATGCCATGCATACATACCCAATAAATGCCAAAGCGTAATTTCCTTTTTTTGTTCAGGATGAAATACTGTTCTGTTCCATTCTTCCTCCTTAATATTTGTCAGAATCTCTACCCATCTTGTATGTAAAGAAAATAACAATGTAATTGAAATATTGATGGGTAAGTTTTTAGTATCACTCAGGTTAGCCCAGGCAGCTTCCTGGTAAGGCTTAATCAAAGGATTATCTTCTGTAAGACCAAGCTTAAAACGAATGTATGCATTCATATGACTATCTGCCACATGATGCACCAATTGTTTCACCGTCCAGCCATCGGTACGATAAGGAGTTTCCAGTTGGTGCTCATCCAAATTAAGTACTGAATTTTCCAACTTGTTGGGTAGATATTTTATATCAAGTATCCATTCTTCCAATTGCTTTGCAGAAAATGGTTGAGCTTCATATTTACCAATGGGATAACGTATGTCTTCCATATTAGTTTTGTGGCTTTGTGGTATCAACCTGGGGTTTAATTATTAGCTCGCCTGATGTTAACGGTGCATTGGGTTTAATACCCAATAATTCCATTTCAAAAATCAATGCAGCACCTCCAGGAATATCAGCGCCGGCACCTCTTTCGCCATAACCCAATTCGCTTGGAATATATACTTTAAACTTATCGTTAATATGCATCAGTTGTAAAATTTCTGTCCATCCTTTAATTACGCCTCCTACCGGTATCGTAAGTGGTTCTCCTCTTTTATAAGAGTTGTCAAATTCCTTTCCATCAATTAAAGTTCCTGCATAATTGGCTACCACGGTATCGGTAAGTTTTGGTGTAGCTGAAGCTCCATCACCTTTTTTTAATACTTCATACTGCAAACCGCTAGGCAACGTTATTACTTCTGAACGTTTTTTATTATTTGCTAAAAAGGCGGTGGCTTTTAATTTTTCACCACTGGTTTTTTGTACTGCATTAGCCTGCAACCTTTGCTGAATACAAGCATTTGCTTGTTGTTCATTTAACGAAACAGGACGTTTTTTAAATACATCTTCCATTGCTTTTTGCATAGCTGCATAGGTAATTTGTTCTATGCCCTGTTGCTTTAAGTTGTTGGCTACATTCATACCTAATGCATAACTGAAAGAATCAGTTGCATTTTTAAACATACTTGCAACTGGTTTAGCTACAGTTGGATTTACTACCGTTAATTTCGGTTTCGATTTGGGTTTTGTTTGTGCATTTACAGCCAACCCCATCATTGTTAAAGCGCATACACCTAAAAAAAATTGCTTCATTGTTTTGTTTTAATTGTTATGTTGATATTTAATATTTGCCCTTCAGGCGTTTAGACATTTTTATATTTCTCATTTTTTGCTTCTCTTCCATCCAATTACTCTTCCCTGATTTCTTTACCTGTAAGATTAATGAACACATCCTCCAGGTTGGCTACCTTAACCTGTTTGGGTCTTTCAAAACCTGTAGCTACCAGGTCATCAATCAGTTTATCAGGCGAAGCCAATGCAATAATCTTGCCTTCATCAAGGATGGCAATACGGTCGCACAATTGTTCTGCTTCATCCATATAATGTGTAGTAATTATTACAGTAGCCCCTTTTGAACGAATGTTTTTTATCAACTCCCATAAGTTCCTGCGTGCTTGTGGATCTAACCCTGTTGTTGGCTCATCAAGGAAAACTATTTTGGGTTGATTAATTAAAGTTGTAGCAATAGAAAACCGTTGCTTTTGTCCGCCGCTTAATTCTTTGTACTTACTTTTTGCCTTATCATCCAAATTTACCAAATGGAGTAGTTCCATTGGCTTTACCTGTTGATTGTATAATCCTGCAAATAAATTAATTAATTCAACCAGCGTTAAACCAGGATAAAAACCCGAAGACTGCAACTGAACACCGATTATGCGTTTTATCTTATCTGGCTCGGTATCTAAGTTTATTCCATCCACTATTATTTCTCCGCTTGTTTTTTCACGAAGTGTTTCAATAATTTCTAAAGTAGTAGATTTACCTGCACCGTTAGGACCCAATAATCCAAATATTTCACCTTGGTACACTTCAAAAGAAATGTCTTTAACAGCTTCAAAAGTTCCATAATTTTTTTGAAGATTTTTTACAGAGATAATTGTTTTTTGCATTGCCTTTCTTTAATCTATTTTATTAAATTTTGAATTTATCCCACATTTATTCCCTTTTTTTCACCCCCCTTCAACAATCTATAAAATTACTTCATCCGGCAAGATAGTGATTACTAATTCCATCATCACATCTGCAGTAACATATTGAGACTTTTTAACAGTAATATATTTAAAGCCATATTGTTCATACAACTTCAAGGCGGTTACAAGCTGGCTATTAGAGGATAGATAAATTCTTTTTGCACCTAATTTTTTTGCCCTGCCCAAACAGCTTTCTATCAACATTTTACTAATTCCTTTTCCCCTAAAATCCGGCGATACAGTCATTTTAGCCAATTCATACTGTGTGGGCATGTCCCTTATTAATGCTGCTGACCCTATTATCTTTTCGCCAAATTTTGCTAAAAAAATAACTCCTCCCGTATCAATAATTTCTTTTTTAGGATTGTTTAGCATCAAAAGATCCGCAAGTTCTGTAAGCCCAAATTTATTCAGCCATTCCAGATTTAGCTGTTTAAAATCAGCTGCATACTTTGATTCAAATTCTATTATTGAAACCATTTTATATTGTCATTTTTTTACTATTTGATGACGTCTTTATCTTTATACCATCACCAGGCAATTATTGTTTGGGTCTAAATTCTTACCTATTTATTGAATAAGAAATACGACTTTTGCAAAGCAATTTTGAGGGCTAAATTAACCCAATTAACTTATTCAACCCAAATATCAGTAGCACAAATGAAGGTTTTTAAATTTGGCGGCGCCAGTATAAACAGTATCGAAAGAATTAAAAATGTTGCTAAAATCATTCAATCCTTTGCAGGAGAAGATTTACTAATTATAATTTCAGCAATGGGCAAAACTACCAATTCGCTCGAAAAAGTAGCAGAAGCTTTTTTTTCGGGAGATAAGGAAAAGGCAATTACTCTTTTTCACCAGATTAAAGAGGAGCACCTACAGGTATTGGCCCAACTAAATCCCACGCCACAAAATTTTTTATCTGATTTATTTACCGAAGTAGAATGGTTGTTACACGACAGGCCTGTAAGAGATTACGACTATTATTACGACCAAATTGTTTGCTGTGGTGAGTTATTGAGCACTGCTATTGTTAGCAATTATTTAAATACCATTAACTTAAAAAACATCTGGGTAGATGTAAGGGATATTGTTAGAACGGATGATAATTTTAGGGAGGCTACTATTGACTGGGCGTTTACTAAACAAAAAATTAATGATGCTGTAGTGCCACTTTTTAAGGAAACAAAAGTTATAATTACCCAGGGATTTATTGGTGCCACCGATGAAAATGAAAGTACTACATTGGGCAGGGAAGGCAGTGATTATACTGCTGCTGTTTTTGCCAATATGCTGGATGCAGAAAGCCAAACTATTTGGAAAGATGTTGAAGGAGTAATGAATGCTGACCCAAAATTATTTCGGGATGCGCAATTTATTGGAATATTGAGTTTTAAAGAAGTAATAGAAATGGCTTACTATGGAGCACAGGTAATTCATCCAAAAACAATTAAACCTTTACAAAACAAAGGAATTCCTTTACATGTAAGGTGTTTTTTAAAACCTGCTTTGCCGGGAACCATTATCAGTGACCTACCCGTTCACAATCTTCCACCAATCATAGTTTTAAAAAACAACCAGGTGTTGATGCAGTTTAACTCAAAAGATTTTTCGTTTGTAGAAGATAACCTGGTGAATAAATTACACCAGTTATTTGTTGATATAAAAATTAGGCCCAACCTTTCTCAAAATGGAGCTATCAGTTTATATTGTTGCCTTGATGACAGGCCAGAGAAAATAGAAAAACTGGCTCTGGCAGCTAGTGAATTATTTGATGTACAAGTAGAAAAAGATGTGGTGTTACTTACTGTGCGGCATTATAACGAAACCATTGTTACAGAATTAACAGCAAATAAAATTGAATTGCTAAGCCAAAAAACAAAAGAAACAATTCAGGTATTGTTAAAAAATAGCTGAGGGAATTTACAAAGAAAAATAGCTTTTAGAAAAGCAGATTAAAAATTCTCAGTCAATAATATAGTCTCCCTTTTTATTGATAAGTATTACGGGCAGTTTCTTTTTTTCTTCAAAATAATCAAAGGCTTCTTTTAAATTGATGGCAAATCTTTGAAGGGGCTGATTTTCTTTCGTAGCTTTTGCCAGATATTCGAATGATTTTTTTACATTGTATTTTACTGGAAAAACATGTACCGGAATAAAATTCTGGCCATTTTCTTTAGCGTAAGTTGTTAATAAATATAACTCTTCGATAGGTGCGTCACTTATGGCAATACAACCAGTAGAAACACAATTTCCATGTATATAAATGCCTTTCCCCGGATGCAAGGAATCACTAAGAATTTTATCGGATGCATTAGGGTAATTTAAGCCCAATGCCAGGTGATAATTACTGTTGGGATTAAATTCATTGATGTAATAAAAACCTTCTGGAATCTGGTAATCTCCTTCAAAACGTTTTGGCCCCATTGAGCCACTTTGCATACACACTTTATAGCTTTTAAACAATTTAAACGTTTCCTTATCTTCATTTTTTACCCATACTTCCAACTGGCGGTCGTACTTAAAACTGCGGATATATAGTTCATTAGGAGGCCATTGCAATTTCTTTTCTGCAAATTGCCTTTTCAAACTGTCTTCTACTTTACTAAAAACGTCAAATATTTTACCGGTACTTTTTTGAATATTTATAAAACTGGTTTGGGCAAATAAAACATTGCTTGCTGCTACTGCAAACAGAAAGACAATATTAATTTTTATAAACCAACTTTTCATGGTAATGTAATGATTAAAGGTAAAAAGTTATACTAAAAATAGGGTTTTTTAAACTGTAAAACCTTTATCCCTGGGAAATAGAAACTCTATGACTATATTTTAAGCTTTTCTATTATACAAAAACTACTACTTTTTAATTTTTAAATTTCAAGTTGCAACCAGTGTATGATGTATATAAATCTAAATGATATAATCGATAATAAAAACATACTTTTATAAGATCCTAAATGGTGTTATTTTACTTACTTAATTTTTAGATGTATCTAATTTGTTAATTTAAAATAATATTTTGTCAAATACTTATAAACCATAAATACGTACCTATATTTCAAAAGATAAGGCAATGATAACTACGAAATCCGAATGGTAAATTATAATCTTATTAAAAAGGTTTTTTTATTTTCAATATGCCAGATTTTTTTTCTGCCATTAATTTTGCAAGCCCAGCTCTGCAATGGTAATCTCGGTGACCCTATTATAAATATCACATTTGGTACCGGAGGTTCAAAATTACCTGCAGCGGTCACTTCATTTGAATATGCAGGAGGTTGCCCGGATAAAGGAAAATATACAGTCAGTAATTTTTTGTTAGGATGTGGTGAACGTACATGGTTTTTATTAGCCGGAGATCATACTCGTGATCAAAGTGGTGCTTATATGGTAGTAAATGCAGAAAGCACGCCCGGTACTGTTTATAATGATACGGCAAATGGCTTGTGTGGCAATACTACTTACCAGTTTTCGGCTTGGATTATGAACGTGATGCAAAAAATTACCTGCGGAGGAAGTGCAATATTGCCCAATATTACATTTACAGTTGAAACCATTTCCGGGGTTTCTTTGGCTACTTATAATACAGGAAACATCCCTATAACAGAAGATAAAATATGGAGCCAATATGGGTTGTCTTTTAAAACACCGGCAGATATCAGCGATGTAATACTTACCATAAAAACAGCTCCCGTTAATGGCTGTGGAAGCTCCTTTGCCATTGATGATATTATATTGGGAATGTGTGGTCCTGCTGTAGTTACAACCCTTGATGGCAGTAC
>JANXSK010000112.1 GCA_025352695.1 Ferruginibacter sp.
GGGTCATTTGTCCAGCCACGCTTTGGAGAAAAATGGAATTGTGCCCGTAACTTTTCTTTGTATATTTCGCCAGCATTGGTTGCTGTATCAGTTTGTATAATAGGTAAAAACACCTTAGAATTAGTTGCTACATTATCAACCCTTAACTCTATTGCCTTTCCTTTCCATTGGTCTATTTGAATATAGGCATACCAGTCGGGTTGCCCTTCGGCCAGTTCCATATCAAAAAAACGGGTATTAACACCGTCTACCCATAGTTCAAGATTTCTTTTTAAAGCTCCATTTTTTACAGGCAGCACCAAGTATTTTTTTTCTACAGTAAAATAAGTATTCCGGCTAGTGGTGTCTGACATGTTATTCTGTGCCATCACTGGTTGAAAAACTAAAATGCAAATAAAGATTTGCAGCAAACTTTTTATTATCATGATTTTAATTGTTTTAATGTTAAGAAAGGTAACAATAAATATTTTGTATTGTACCTGTTCAAATACAACTACTTTATAAAACTAAAGAGTGTTACTCAGTTAATAGGTCAGTAGAATTTATATCCGTTTTCAAATACCGATTTGCATAAATTATATAGATCAAAACAAACATCGTATAATAAAATTTGTTGGTAGTTGAATTAATGACTTAGATACAAGTTAATAGTAATCACATTTTTTATTCTAACTTTTTATGTTATTTGCAACAAATACTAAAAAATTTGTTGTAACAGATATTTTAATAGCAATTAAATAAGAGATACTAATATTTTCTTAAAATACTTATCTTTAATGTCAATTAAAAATACCATTTACCCTTGCTAATGAAAAAAGTAAACAAACTGATTAAAATTAAAAAAAGTACACTGCTTTTTTTTTGCCAATTAGTTTCTATACTGATGGTTACAGGAAGCTTTTCAACATCATCAAGTGCCCAGGATACCAGTTTTATACCAAAACATTCCGCCATTTTTTTCCCGTATCCCATGTACAAAGAAAAATGGAGATCCTCCATTGGCTTTACTTTAATGACAACACCAGAAGACATTACAGAAGAAGTAAGACTTAGAATTCCTTGTGGCGATTATCGCTTATTAAGAAGAATCAACAATCATTTTATTTTAGATAGCAGGTTATGGTTTCAAGTTTTGCAAAACCATATTTCAACAGGCATTCGGTATTCGAAACCATTAAGTAATAGCCTTTATTTTAGTGCAGGCGATGATATTGGTTTTTGGTTTGGGTTTTTAAAATTAGGAGGCTTTAATAGCAAAGCATCCGGATGGGTAAACTATTCAAATGTTTCCCTCGGCTACAAAACAAAGAAAGACCTCCTGATTACTTTTAAGGCACAGGTTTCTGTTAATTTACATTATCAGTCTGTAAATGGAGAGGATAAGTTTTCGTCGGATAAACGATATTACAATGGCGAAACTTTTACATTGGCATTGGAACAACCTTTTTATAATAAGAAACATTTAACACTGGCATTTTCTGCCATCAACAATTATTTTTACTGGCAAACTTGGGCATTGTTTTATAAAACAAACAGAAAAGTTTTTTACCCTCAAATTACTGTGGGATTTATTTTATGAAAAGTATTATTACTATATTCTTTTTATCCTGTATGTTTTTATCCTGTAAAAAAACATTCGAGGTTATAATGCCCGACAGTGGTAACTGGAATTTATTTAACGCCCCTGCAGCTCAACGATTAAACTTTGCAACACGCTCTGCGATGGAAGGTGTATACAACATGACAAAAAGTACCGATTTTTTTGGTGCCATGGTTGTCATTAAATGGAATTACATTATTAAAGAAAGTGACACCAGTTTTCATATTTCCGGATTTTTTGAAAAAGACATCGCCTATTTTATTTGCGAAGGAAAACAATTAAACGGTATCATTTTACTAAATGGTTACTGGCGAAAAATGGTAAGTACCGAAACTGGTATTATGAGGTTAACCATTAATCCCCAGGAAGGCGCTATAAATTTACTAAGTAGCAACCCTATTATTACTAGCGGCAGCATCACAATCAATGGAGCGTTTGGTAATGGTCATGCAGATCCGCAGATCCCGATATCATTTACTTATAACCGAAAATTAAATAACAGCCCAACACCATTTCAAATTGTAGCACATCGTTCCGGAGGACGTACATCCGACCTTTTGCCAGTATCAGAAAATTCTGTAGAAATGATTTTAAAGACCCCTGAATTTGGTTCTACAGGAATAGAAATTGACGTTCGCTTTACAAAAGATGGTGTGCCGATATTATACCATGATAATAAATTGAATATTCGGGAAATTCAAAAATGCGGTCTTGTTGGCCCAATCGAAAATTATACATATGAACAATTATCAACTTTTGTAAGATTAATACATGGAGAAAAAATCCCCACTCTTAGAGAAGCATTAAATGCAGTGGTTTATCAAACTGATTTATCTTTCGTTTGGCTTGACACAAAATATGTTGGTTCCATTGCTCCTGTGGCCGCTATACAAGAAGAATTTTTACAAAAAGCAGCAGCAAAAGGGAGAAAACTTGATATCCTGATTGGCCTCCCAGGAAAAGACCAACTGACACAATTTTTAGCTTTGCCAAATTTTAGCAACACGCCATCCTTATGTGAACTAAGTGTTAAAGATGTGGAAAAAAGCAATGCAAAAGTTTGGGCACCACGTTTTACAGAAGGTACTCAAAATGATCAGGTTGCCAATATTCATGCACTGAATAAAAAAGCTTTTGTATGGACTTTAGATGTACCTGAATTTGTTACCAGCTTTATCAATAATGGCCATTTCGATGGTATACTATCCAATTTTCCATCATGCGTAGCATATAATTATTATGTACACCAGTAAAAGAGTTTTTTTGGCAGTTGTTCTACTGGCTTTTATCGTAGTTAACAAATTAAATGCACAATCAAATGTTAAAACAAATAGCAATGTAAAAAGAAAACCAACATTACTTATATATACAGGTGGTGGCCTTGCAGGTTACACTAGCACATTCAATCCTACAGCAGGAATACTTAATGGTAAAATCTCTAAAATTAGTGGTGTTGGCACTTTCAGACTGATGTGGCATCCGGGTTATCGGCTTAGACTTGGTATAGAAACAGGGTACACGAATTTTTATTCGTACAAAGTTAAAAATGGAAATGTATCCGGAACAGTAAATCTGACTGCCATACCATTATTGATAGTATGGTCGATGCCTATAGTAAAAAGAGTGAATATATTTGCAGGGATAGGTTCGTATTGGTTAACTACCCACCTTAATTATGATGGAAATGTAAAATCAAAAACTTTCAGTTTAGGCTCGAATATTGCACTATCATATACGCAACCACTCTCAAAAACTTTAGGACTTGCAGCAGAAGTAAAATGGATGAATGCTTTTGAAACAAAAGATAACTTATTATCATTGCAGGCTCTTTTAGTGTGGAAAGTTTTTAAGTAGCAAAAGCAGCTAATATTTCTATGAAAAAAATCAGTCCTTTAATTGCTCTCTTATTGCTGACATCAATTATTACAAAAGCTCAGGTTCATTCGCAGCCTTTTGCTGAAGTTCCTATTATTGATTTTATCAGCGATACACAGCAACCAATGCTGGTTGAAAAAATTGTATTAAAATCTACGCACAATATAAAAGCTACTTCTCTGATTTTTTCTGAAATAATAAAAAATAAACCACAAAGTCTGTATATGTTAGGAGATATGGTTTCATTGGGATATCGTAACCATAAATGGAAAAAGGTTGATCGTTTTTTAGATAGCTGCCGTAAATCAAATACTATGGTATGTGGTGTGCTTGGTAACCACGATGTAATGGGGCGCAGAAAAAAAGGCGAAAGAAATTTTGTTAAAAGATTTCCCGAAAATATACTTACTGGCTATGTTTCAATAACCGACTCTGTTGCAATTGTTTTACTAAATTCAAACTTTATTAAGCTCTCGATGGCCGACAAAAACAAACAAAATGACTGGTATACATCTACACTAAATGCCTTAGATAGTAATGCAGCCATAAAAGCAATAATCGTAACCTGCCACCATGCTCCGTACACCAACAGTATAATTGTAGGTTCCAACAGCCAGGTGCAACAAAAATTTGTAATACCATATATAAATTCAAAGAAAGCCCGACTGTTCATTACAGGTCATGCGCATGGTTTTGAACATTTTAAAATAATGGGTAAAGATTTTTTAGTAATTGGTGGTGGCGGCGGCCTACACCAGCCTTTAAATAATTCTGACAAAAGATTGCCCGATATAGCACAAGATTATAAACCTTTATTTCATTTTTTATCTGTAAGCAGGGTTGAAGAGGAACTATTTGTTAGATCACGTTTTTTAAAAGATGATTTTGTTACATTTGGTACAGGCCATTCTTTTATAACAAAGCAAACTGAACATACCGTTACAAAAGTTGAGCAGAATACAATAAGCAACAATCCTTAACTTTTAAAGAAATAATTATCAAATAAAATAATTTAGTAAGAATGTTATTAACAAAAAAATGTAACAGTAATTTAATTTTTTAAAAGATTGAATTACTGTTATACCTCAATTATTTTATTTACTTCCAATCGTCTTCAACATTTCTTTTATAGCAGCTTCCAACTGATCATCCTTACCGTTTAAAAAATCCTCATAGGGTAAAAACACTTTCATGTCAGGTTCTAATTGTAAATTTTCTGTTGGCCTATTCTCTTTGCCTATAGTTGCTACCATCGGTATACCAAAAATAAGGGTAGGATCAATTTGCGTTTCCCACCAAACCGCGGTACCCGTTCCCGGTACCGGCATACCAATTAATTTACCAATGCCATTGTCTTTAAATATGTATGGAAAAATAAATGCATCACTATAATTACCTTCGCTCATTAGTACACAGCTCGGATTCTGCCATCGATCCATAGGCTCACTTGCCGGAATTGGATTGCCTTGCGGTGCAAAACGTAAATAAGATTTACCACTTAAAAAGGTACTCAAATCATTGTGCAACCAGCCACCGCCGTTAAACCTTGTATCAACAATTAAGGCTTGCTTGGTTTTATTACGCCCCATTACTTCATCCACTACTGTTCTGTAACTTCCATCATTCATGCCTTGCACATGTACGTAACCAACCTTTCCGCCACTTAATTTATCAACCATATTGTACATTATATTTGTCCAACGTTTATACATCAACGCACTTTCTTCTGCAAATAAGATTGGTTTAACAGCTTCTTCAAAACGGATATTGGTTTTTACATCGTATATTGTTAATAAAGTATTTTTTGTGGCTTTACGATTTAATAATTTAGCCCAATCTTCTAGATCATTTATTGGTTCACCATCAATCTTCTCAATAATACAGCCTGCTTTTATTTTACTACCTGCTTTGTCTGCCGGTCCTCCAGTAATTACTTCTGTAACTTTCAAGCCATTGCCTGTAAAGGTTTCATCATACAATAATCCTAATGCTGCGGTAACATCCGGGTTAAGCATTTGCGGCGTGTATCGGCCTCCGGTATGTGAGGCATTTAACTCACCCAGCATTTCACTTAACAATTCCTGAAAATCGTAGTTGTTGCTAATATGCGGTAAAAATTTGGCATAAGTTTCTTTGTACATTTTCCAGTCAATGCCATGAATATTGGGATCATAGAATTTAGCTTTCACCTGCCGCCAGCAATGATCAAAAATGTAGTCTCTTTCTTTAGCTGCATCTAATACCATTTCTGCTGCAATAGTTATGGAGGTTGATTTACCGGTATCATCAATTTTTAATAAGCTACCATTGTTGGTAACAAAGACACTCTTACCATCAGTACTCATTTCAATACCGCTTGGAGTTCCGCCAAGTTTGGCCAATATTTTTGTATCGTGTGTACGGGGTTCCGTAACCCATAAATCGTATCCTTTTTCAAAAGAAGCGAGGTAATACACTTTACTGGCATCCGGTGTAATAACATAATCACTGATAGAAGCACTGTTAATGGTTAAACGGATTTTTCTGTTGTCAATCCCTGTAAAATCGGGTGCCCATTTTTTAGCAATTGCAGAATCTTTTTTGGTAGTAGAATCTTTTTTATCTGTAGGTGATTTTTCTTTTAACAAGGTATACTCGTCTTTTGATAATTTAAATTCATCGTATGAATTGGGATCTAAAAATGCCCCATAAATATCCACTTCCCGATTCCCTTGGAAAGCCAAAGAACGCCGCCCTTCCTTATTATTGATCCATGTCATCAACTTGCCATCTAAAGCCCATTTTGGGTTGTCTTCCCCAAAACCACTATTGATAGGATGAAATGCCTTACCTGAACCATCCGCTTTGAGAATAGCGGCATGAGACCCACCAAAACCAAAGTATTCATCATCTGCTAAAATATATTTACCATCAGGACTCCAGTTAAAATCAATATCGCCATCGGCATAGCTGTAGTTTTGCCCTGCGGGGATGATTGTACGGGATTGTTTGGTAGCAATGTTATACACTTTAAGAACGTTCCTGTTTTCAAGGTAACCTATTTCTTTACCATCAGGAGAATATTTTGGTAAAAATTCTTCGTTATTGGTTGCAATCATTGGCTCCTCTTTTAATACAGTGGCAGCATAAAAATAAGGCTCTTCTTTTCTAACAATTGTTGTGGTATAAATATCCCAGTTATCATTGCGTTCTGCTGCATAAATAAGGCTTCTGCCATTGGGTGCCCATGCTACCATCCGCTCCTGTTGAGGCGTATTGGTTATACGTTTTGTTTGTGTACCATCCACACTTGTTACAAATACTTCGCCACGGGTAACAAAAGCAATTTCTTTACCATTGGGTGATAATGCAAAGGCGCCAACATTTCCATTTACTGGCACATTCTTTTCAGCAGTTTGTCTGCCATCATTATAAATTTGAATGGCGACTTTTTTAGGAGTACTGCCATCTGCTAATGTGTAAATATCTCCATCGTTTGTAAAGCAAAGCGTATTGCTTTTACTAATACTTAAATGGCGAACTGGATTGGTTTTAAATGTAGACAATTGTTTTTCAACCGGTGTTACGCCAAGCAATTT
Organism: Ferruginibacter sp.; assembly: GCA_025352695.1. Taxonomy (GTDB): domain Bacteria; phylum Bacteroidota; class Bacteroidia; order Chitinophagales; family Chitinophagaceae; genus Ferruginibacter. Next base: position 7,054 of record JANXSK010000112.1, read on the forward strand.
TTTATAAATATTTTGATTGCCGTTTTTTTCACTTAAATAATAAACAGATTTGTCATCGCTGCTAAAAACAGGCTCCCTGTCTTCCCCCTCAAAGTCACTAATTTTTTTATATTGATTACGCTTTATATCCATTACCCAAACATCTCTTGTAACCGATGAAGTATGGTGTTTACGCCACGAATCTTCATAACCTTTTCTATCTTCAAATACAATTCGATTACCGGCGCTGTTGTAATGCGCTCTTTCCATACCGGCACCGGATAACAATACGGGCCTTCCACCTGAAACAGGCACAGTATACAGGTTTTGAAATAAACGGGGGCTATAAAAACGTACATTGGATGCTTGTATATTTCTGGCACTACCAAAAATAACCTGTTTATCATCCACCGAAAAATCGAATGGAAAATCACCTGCACTGTTGTAGGTAATTCGTGTGGGTGTTCCACCTGCAGCCGGCATTACAAACACATCAAAATTACCATATCGATCACTGGCAAAAGCAATGTACTTGCCATCGTGGCTCCAAACCGGCATCATATCCTGTGCCTCATGAATGGTTAAAGGAACCGCTGTACCACCGCTTGCATCTACTTTATAAATATCTCCTTTGTAGCCAAAGGCAATGGTTTTTCCGTCGGGAGAAATAGCGGGATACCGTAACCAGGAAGGATTGTTTTGTGCAGTGCTGTTAAATGCGGTAAATAATGCCATCAGAAATAAGAAAAAAATTCGCATAATAGATCGTTTGGTTGTTGAAGATATAATTGTAACAAGTAAAATACAATAACGTTTTAGCATTTGAAATTGTTTTTTACAAGTGGTTATTCTTACATTTTGGCAGGTAAATTTTGTAGGGTTCAAGACGGAAAATTCCATATAATTTAAATAGTTGGCAACCAAATTTATTAACACGACTTAAAACCAAAGAACAATTCACCAGGTAATATTCAATAGTATTTTGCTTTTTTTATACAATATTTCTTTCTAAATATTTTTATAATAAATTAAAGATGAAAATAAAGGATGACTAAATATTTTTTTTTGCCTCCTGAATCTGTTCATCACTGCCCATAACAATTAATCTTTCGCCTGGATTAATTATGTAAGATGAAAGCGGATTGATAATGTATTTATTCCCTTCACCCTTTATTCCCAAAATGGTACAATTTGTTTTTCTCCAAAGATCCAGTTCCTGCAGGGAAATGCTTTTTTCTACTTTTAATTCTGCAACCCTAAACAATTGGTTACTCCTTGTTCCCAAAATAGATATTAATTCTACTACATCGGGCAGCATTACCAACGTTGCCATGTGAGCACCGCCAATCTTATCGGGCATTATCACATTATTTGCACCTGCTATTTTTAATTTATTAACAGAGGTATCCTGAGAAGCCCTGCTAATGATAGTTAACTCGGGATTAAGTTGCCTCGCAGTAAGCACCACAAATAAATTATCCGCATCAACCGGCAATGTTGAGATTAATGCCCTTGCTTTTTTTATTCCAGCTTCCAATAATACTTCATCCCTTGTAGCGTTACCTTTTATTAAATGGGTAACTTCAAAATTAAGGTCGCCAGCAGGTTCATCTTTATCTTCCAGCACCACAAAAGGAATTTTATTATTGTATAAAATCTGGGCACTTTCTCTTCCATTGCGACCAAAACCACAAATAATAACATGATTGCTTAAATGGTGAATTTTATTTTCCATGTTAATCATTTTATACTTTTTAATAAACTCAGCGTCGAAAAAATATCGGGATAATAGTGAAATGAAATAAGTAAATAACCCAAGATTAATTACAATCAAAAAGATAGTAAAAATTCTACCTGCATCACTTAGCGGGTGCACTTCATTAAAACCTACCGAGGCCACTGTAATAATTGTCATGTACAATGCCTCCAGGAAATTATAATTCTCAATAAGCATATAACCAAAAGTTCCCGACAAACTTAAACAACACAATAAAACTATTGGGATAAAAAGACGTTTAAATAATTGTAACCGTTTTGAAATAGTCATACCTGTCATTATTAATGAAAAGTATGACTTTAGTATCAAATGTAAAAATAGAAATTTGCAGTTTTGGTAATAAATACTATTTTAATTTATTATTGATCATAAAATTCATGGACAACCCATCCTTGTCATAACTGGAAGATATTTAATAACCGAAAAAAAAATTATTAAAAATCTATGGGTATATTTCATTCTATAAAAAAGGAAGCAACCGTTTTACAAACAATTTACATTCATCAATGCAAACAAAAACATTCAAAGCTTTGTTGTAATTTTCCATTTTAAATCTATTTTACCATGAGACTACTGCTTTCAATTACAGCAATATTTTTTGTGCTGTTTGCAACAGCACAAAAAGAGAAAATATTGGTAGCATCCACAGATTCTATTCTATTTGGGAAAGTAACCTACAGGCAGGTTGGACCTTTTAGAGGGGGGCGGAGCGGCACAGTGGCAGGGAGTTATAAAAATAAAAATACGTTTTTCTTTGGGGCTACCGGCGGCGGTGTTTGGAAAACTACCGATGGCGGGAGCAATTGGAAAAATATTACAGATAAAAGTTTTGGCGGCTCCATTGGAGCTGTAGCTGTTGCGCCAAGCGATGAAAGTATTTTATATGTTGGCGAAGGTGAAAATACCTTACGCGGCAACGTTAGTGAAGGCATTAACGGTATTTGGCGCAGTGAAGATGGTGGACGCAGCTGGAAAAATATTGGATTAAAAAATACGCGGCATATCAGCCGCATAATTATTCATCCTAAAAACCCCGATATTGTATGGGTGGCGGCCATTGGCCATTTATTTGGCCCCAATGAAGAACGTGGCGTATATAAAACAACCGATGGTGGAAAAACCTGGCGCAAAGTATTGTTTGCAAATGCAAATGCTGGCGCTGTTGAAATAGTAATGGAACCGGGCAACCCTGCTACCCTATATGCAAGTACCTGGAACATTCACCGCACGGCATATAGCCTTGAAAGTGGTGGTGCAGGAAGTGCATTGTGGAAGAGTACAGACGGTGGCGAAACATGGGTAAACTTGATGGACAAAAAAGGAATGCCTAAAAAAGAAATCATTGGTAATATTGGTATTACTGTAAGTGCTGCTAACCCCGAAAGAATATATGCTTTGATAGAATGTAAAAGCCGTGGATTATACCGCAGCGATGATGGAGGCAACACTTGGGAGAAACAAACTGATGATGCCAATATTTGCCAACGGGCATGGTACTTTAGTAAAATTTTTGCAGACACAAAAAACGAAAATATTATTTATGCAATGAACGTGGGCATGTACCGTAGCACCGATGGGGGCAAAATTTTTAAGCCCATCAACACACCCCATGGCGATCATCATGATTTGTGGATTGACCCCGAGGATGCCAACCGGATGATTGTAGCAGATGATGGTGGTGGACAGATAAGTTTTGATGCAGGTGCCAACTGGAGTACTTACGAAAACCAGCCAACAGCACAATTTTACAGAGTTTCAACAGACAATCATTTTCCTTATCGTATACTGGCTGCACAACAAGACAACAGCACGGTGAGAATATTAAGTGCAAGTGATGGTGGACAAATAACCACGGATGACTGGAGCCCCACTGCCGGTGCAGAGAGTGGATATGTAGTAGCTGACCCATTAAATGCAGATATTGTTTATGGCGGAAACTATGGCGGATATCTTAGCCGTTACGATCATAAAACAGGCGAAAATCGTGCTATTAGTGTGTACCCTGATAATCCGTTGGGTGCTGGTGTAAACACGATGAAATATCGTTTTCAATGGAACTTTCCTGTTTTCTTTTCGCCGCACAACCCTAAGCGTTTGTACGCTTGTGCACAAAATTTATTTGTAACAGAAAACGAAGGACAAACATGGGAAATGATTAGCCCCGACCTTACTACCAACGATAGCGCTAAACAGGTTAGCAGTGGAGGTCCTATCACACAGGACAATACTTCCGTAGAATATTACTGCACCATTTTTACTGCCATGGAAAGCCCTTACGAAAAAGACCTGTTATGGACGGGCAGCGATGATGGCCGAGTAAATGTAAGTAAGGACGGTGGCAAAAACTGGAGCGATGTAACACCGCCAACAGCAGGAAAATGGATGATGTGGAACTGCATAGATGCCGATCCGTTTAAAAAAGGGGGTGCTTATATTGTGGGTACCAAATATAAGCTTGATGATTTTAAACCTTATATTTTTAAAACGGAAGATTATGGTAAAACCTGGAAAGAAATTACCAAGGGAATTCCAGTTATGCATTTTACAAGAGCTATCCGTGCAGATAAAAAACGTGCAGGCTTGTTATATGCCGGGACAGAGTATGGTATGTATATCAGTTATAATGATGGCGCTAACTGGCGTCCATTTCAATTGAATTTACCCATGGTTCCCATTACCGATTTAACCATAAAAAACAACGACCTTATCATTGCTACACAGGGCCGTGCTTTATGGAGTATTGATGATCTTACTCCCGTGCAGCATTTTGATGCAACCTCGGTTAATAAAAAGTTTTATGTTCTTCCGATAAACGATGCTTACCGTCGGGAGGGATCTGTAAATATCAATGCAAAAAACGCAGGTACCAATCCACCAAATGGTTCGATTATTAATTATTATGTAAAAGATATTATTGATAGCGCCAAAGGAAGTATAACCATCTTAGATAAAAATAAAAAGGAAATAAAAATATTTGCTACTGATGCCAAAGAGAAAAAAGATCAAATAGAAATCAACAAAGGTATGAACCAATTTGTGTGGAACCTGAACTACCCAGAAGCAGAAAAAATAGAAGGAATGATTTTATGGAATGGGGCAATTGGTGGGCCCAAAGCTGCACCAGGACAATATTTTGTTAAAGTAAAAGTTGACAATGATTCTACCATACAACCTTTTACCATTCTTGCAAACCCAACGTATAAAGTTACCCAGCTGGAATACGAAGACCAGTTTAATACCCTACTAACTATCAGGGATAAATTTACGGAGATACAAAAAGGTATCAAAAGTATAAGAGATATCCGTACACAGATTAATGGCTTTTCTGAACGCCAGGGAAAAGAGCTTCCTAAAGAAATAAAAGAAAAAGGCGATACTATCAACAAGCAATTAACTGTGATAGAAGAAGCCCTTTACCAAACCAAAGCCAAGAGTGGCCAGGATGTACTTAATTATCCTATTCGTTTAAATGATAAAATTGGCGGCTTGTATGATTATGCAAACAGTGGCAATAATGCTCCTACCAAACAGGTAAAACAAGCTTATGCTGACCTGAGTGCAATGGCTGATATTGAACTAAAAAAATTGAAACAATTAATAGATACGGATGTGGTGCAGCTCAACCAGCTTATCCGTGAAAAAGCGGTGCCAGTGATAGCTCCCAAAAAGGAGTAACAAATTTTTGAGATGCGGGGGTTAGTAAAAAATAATTACTTTAATTACAAATGATAAAAGAAAGCGGCAAATGTTTTATCATTTGCCGCTTTCTTTTATATAATAAATTATCAGGAAAACCGATTGGCTTTAAAAGCACTGGTATCTATTTTACTTGTGTTATGTTGAATTAAATCTGTAACCAATTTACCGGTGCCTGTTGCCTCAGATACGCCTAACATTGCATGACCTCCAGCTATGACTACATTGTCAAAACCAGTAGCTCTGTCGATATAAGGTAGCCCATCCGGTGAAACCGGCCTAAGGCCATTCCATATTTTATCAGCAGACGGAATTTCAATTTTTAACCCCGGATAAAAATTTATTACCGAATCATAAACACCCTTCATTCGCTTTACCAACACTTTACTATTGAGGCCACTAATTTCCATGGTACCGCCGATTCTTAACTGGTTTCCCCATGGCGTGAGGGCGCATCTTCCATCTACTAATATTGCAGGATATTTAATATTATTTTCAACTCCGCGATAGGTGTAACTATATCCTTTACCTCCTTGTAATAATATTTTAATACCCATCATTTTTGCAACAACAGGTAGCCAGCTTCCGGGAGCCAACACAATTTCACCACAATCAAATTTTCCTTTATCAGTTATAATTGCGGTAATCTTATTATTTGATTTTTCAAAACCTGTTACAGTTGTGTTGTCTTGAAATTGAACTCCGTTATTATCAAGATATTTTTTTAATGTAGCCATCAATTTACCAGGATTCAAATGACAATCATCTTTAAATAATACAGCGCCTGCAACATTCAATTCTACAGTTGGCTCCAATTGTTGTACTTGATCTTTATTTAAGCGCTCAACTTTTAACCCAAATTTTTCTGCTTCATCAGCAAGATGAAATTCGTGATCCAATGTTTTTTGTTGCCTGCACATCATAAGGCATCCCTTTTCTTCCATTTCAAATGTATCACCAATATCAGTTCGCATCTCATTGATAAGCCTACGGCTCATTTGTAAAATATCATTTATATGAGGTCCATTTTTTTGAACCATTTCGGCTGTACTGCTCTTCCAAAAATGATAGCCCCATTGCATTAAATCTAGATTCAGCCTGGGTTTAATATAAAAGGGGGAAGTTGAACTAAGCATCCATTTTAATCCCTGCGAAATAATGCCAGGACTTGCCAATGGTACAAAATGACTAGGTGAAACATAACCCATATTGCCAAAAGAGCAACTATCTGTAATATTACCCCGGTCTATTATCGTTACCTGATAACCTTCTTTTTGTAAATAATATGCACAGCTTAAACCGATAATGCCGCCGCCAATAATGGTAATATTTTTCATAAATAATTAATTGTTGATTCTTTAAATAAATTGTTGGCTCTTACCAATACAAACTCCAAAAATTCTTCCAGCAGTTTTATCGTATTTGACATTAATTATTAATTTTTACATCTTTCATTTTTGTTGGCAACCAAACCTGCATCGCATTACTACCGCGATTGCACCAGGTATAATAAGGTATTGCCCTTATTTTTTGTTGATCAGTGCTCAAAGAAGTTCCGTCAGCATTTATATTAACAACTGGAAGCATTCCTTCCAGCGCTATTACTTTTTCATTTTTTATTGTAAACGTTTCGGTGATAAATGCAGCATTATTGGGTAAAATTATATTCCATGCTTTACCATTGTTATCAGCACCTTCAAAACAATACACTAGCGGGCCACGCTGCAATGCAATCCTATCATTGTCTTGTTTCAATTCTACTCTTGAAATGATTTTTTTAATTTCCATTGGAATTTCCACTTCAACCACTTCCCCTTTTTTCCATTCTTTATCAATAATGGCATACCCTTTTTCTTCTCTATAGACAACCGGCATACCATTTACTTTTATATTTAATTTAGAGGGCGTGCTATCAGCAAAATGATACAAACCACCCGGTGCAGGAATACCATTTGCCCAACCCGGAATACGTATGTGCAGTGCATACTTTACTTTTTTTGTTGCATTTAATTGTAGTTTTACATTTCCGTTCCAAGGATAATTGGTCACCATTTTTATGTCAATATTTGTTTTTTGTAAAGCGATCGTTGTATTGCTACCTACAAATAAATTTATCCAGATACCATCGTTGGTTTGCGAATAAATATAATTCCCGAGCGATGCAACCAATCTTGCAATGTTTGCCGGGCAGCAAGCTGTACCAAACCAATCCTTACGACTATTTTTGCCATACGATGCCAAGGGATTGCCATAAAAAAACTGATCGCCTTCCAATGATAAACCATCCAAAGCTCCGTTGTATAAGCTTTTTTCAAGTACATCCATATACATACTTTCACCTGTTAACGCATTCATACGCTGGTTCCAAAAAACCATCCCTACACTAGCACATGTTTCGCAATAGGCATTTTCATTTGGCAAATCATAATCATTACTAAAGCCCTCATTACCGCCACTGCTACCAATACCTCCGGTGATATACATATTTCTAAACACCACGTCTTCCCAAACTTTTTTCATTGCTTTCATATAATCCATGTTTCCAGTAAGTGCCGCCACATCCGCTGCACCAGCATACAAATACATTGCCCTTACGGCATGCCCGGTAATTTCTGTTTGGTCTATCAAAGGTTTCAGATCCTGCGCATAACCGGTATCTTTCCAATCTGTCCAGGTGTAACCTTTTGCGTAGCCATGTCCTCTTTCTTCCAATAACCAATTGGATAATTTTAAATATTTTTCATCATTGGTGACTTTATATAATTTTATCAGTGCCAGTTCCAATTCTTCGTGCCCTGTTACCCAATGTTTTTTATTGGGGCCAAATAACGCATCAAAATGATTAGCCCATTTAATCACCACATCTAAAAATTTTCGTTTGCCGGTTACGTCATAATAAGCCACTGCTGCTTCAATCATGTGGCCTGCATTGTAATCTTCATGCATGCTCATATCGGAATAACGATTTTCCGGTTCGTTCAATGTGTAAAAAGTATTAAGATACCCATCAGGTTGTTGGGCTGCTGCAATTTTATCAATCCAATCATCTGCCTTTGCTTCAACAATTGCATTGGGATGCGTTTTTAATGAATAGGCCATGGCTTCAAGTGCTTTAAAAACATCGCTGTCGTCATAAAAAATACCTTCGTGTTTCTCTCCCTTTTTTCTCGCCACTTTTTCAAAGTTTCGTATGCGGGGCGTTTTTACTTCGGTTTGATCAATACATACAGGAATCGTAACTGTGGCAACTTTACCAATCTTTGGTTTCCAGAAATCATCTGTAATATTTACTTTAGAAAAATTAATAAATTCAATTTTTTCAATGGCAGATTGTGATAACACAACGGCAGATTGAAAAAACGTTACTATCAATAACACGTTTTTTTTCATACAACTGGCATTTATCTTTTGTGACAAAAATTTAATTATCATGACTCTTTTTTCTTTTAGTAAAACATCAAATTTGTTAAGTTATTTTTTTATTAAAAGCATCTATGATTTAAATTAATCAAACTTTGGTAAAGTTGTTAAGTTTTGAAGATTTATGTTATGGAACAGTATGGAAAAACACTTCTTTTTGCCATGCCTGCTTTTTTACTCTTGATATATTTGGAGAAATGCTACGTTTGGTACAAAGGAAAAGATACAGTACCAAATATGGATATGATTGCCAGTTTAAGTTTAAGCGTAACCAATGTTACTAAAGATTTTTGAGTTTAAGTATTGCTATTTTAAGTTACGAATGGCTGGTAGCAGGAATTGCCATTTACCATTTTCAATCCACTTGGATCACCATAATAATTGCTTTTATGTTGCTCGATTTTGCCGGTTACTGGCTGCACCGGATTGATGATAAAATAAATTTTTTCTGGAACAGTCATATTAAACATCATAGCAGCGAGGAATTTAATCTTGCTTATGGGCTTCGCTAAAGCATTTCTCTATTTGTAAGACTATTTGCTTTTCTATTATTTCCTGCAGCTTTGTTAGGCGTGCCTTCAATTGTAATTGCCACAATTGCACCCATACATTTATTTGCGCAATTTTGGAATCACATGCAACACATTAACCGGATAGGATTTTTAGAAAAGATATTGGTAACTCCATCACACCATCGGGTGCATCATGCTATTAATAAAGAGTACATTGATAAAAATTATTCACAGATATTTATTTTTTGGGATAAACTGTTTGGTTCATTTCAGGAAGAGTTACCTGATGTAAAACCAGTTTATGGTATTACAAGGCCCATGAGAACATGTAACCCAATCAAGATAAATTTTCAACACATGTGGTTGATGTTAGAAGATGCCTGGCATGCAAAAAATTTTAAAGATAAGTTGCGCATCTGGTTTATGCCAACGGAATGGAAACCTGCGGATGTAGTAGCAAAATATCCCTTGTATAAAATTGAAAATGCTTACAGCTTTGAAAAATATAATACCAAAAGCACTTCTATATTGAATGTGTTGCTATGGATTCAAATGGGTATATTACTATTATTGATAAGTTATCTATTCGGTAATATTGCAAAAATTGGCAATCTGGGAATGTTCCTGTATGGAGGATTTATTTTTATGCATGTATATGCTTATTCAGAACTGATGGACGGAAATAAATATGCAATTGTTTGGCAAGTTGCAACATCTTTAATTGGAATAGAAAGTATTTTTAATTTGGGTGATTGGTATGGATAAAGTAAACTATTTTCCTGGAGCAGTAGTTTTCTGATACTATATTTTATTGTATCCACTGTAATTACAGGCTGGCTGATTTATTCAAAAAGTAAACAAACCAGCCAGCTATCTGCATCATTTTAATTTATACAACTGATCTAGTTAATTCATTATTAACGGTTCTCCAGATGCCCAAAGGGTTTTCATTTTTTAGTTCATCCGGTAACAGATGATTGCTCCAGTTTTGAAAAGCAATTGGTCTTGCAAAACGCTTAATGCCATCAGCACCCACAGAAGTAAATCTTGAATCAGTGCAAGAAGGAAACGGTCCGCCATGGTGCATGCTCAAACAAACCTCTACTCCCGTAGGAACATTGTTTAATATAAACCTACCACAAATATTTTTCACGGATTCTACCAATTCATCATTATCCGTAATATCTGCATCTGTTGCCATTAATGTAGCTGTCAACTGGCCTTCCAGGTGTTTGGCTACTTCAATCATTTCTGCCATATTTTTACAACGTATAACAATTGAGTAAGGTCCAAATACTTCCTGGTGTAATACAGGATTATTTAAAAATGTTTGCCCTGTAGCAGTTGCAATTGCAGGCAAGCCGTCGTTTTCTTTGCTTACAATTTCTGATGCTGCAATAAGATGAACATCTTCCTGCAATAAAGCATTTGCTTTATTTTTTACATATGCCCCTGCAATGCCCGGATTTAACATTGGTGCCGGTGTAATTTTTTGAATTGTTTTGCCCAGTTCATTAATAAATATTTGCAGTGCTTCGCTTTCTATTCCAATAATTAACCCGGGGTTTGTGCAAAACTGTCCAACACCCAATGTGATGGAACCAGCATACAATTGTGCAATTTCAGCAGCAGCATTTTTTAATTTTTCGGGCAATAAAAATACAGGATTGATACTTCCCATTTCAGCAAAAACAGGAATGGGTTCTTTTCGTTGGTTACCCCAATCAAATAATTGTTTACCCCCCGTGTAGGAACCGGTAAAGCCCACCGCTTTTGTATGCGGATGTGTTACCAATGCCTTGCCAGTTTCAAAACTTGCACCATGAATATGCGCAAAAATGCCTTTGGGCATATTGCATTTTTCAGCTGCCAGCAATATGGCACCGGCAACCATTTGAGATGTTCGAATATGTGCCGGATGTGCTTTTATAACGACAGAACAACCGGCTGCAAAAGCTGAGGCGGTATCGCCACCTGCTGTTGAATATGCAAAAGGGAAATTACTTGCTCCAAAAATAACCACCGGTCCAAGGGGCACCAGCATTTTTCTTATATCAGGTTTTGGTGGAACTTTATCTGCAATAGCAGTATCAATACTGGCTCCCAGCCAATCGCCCTTTTCACAGGCCACAGCATAACTGTTTAATTGAAAAATTGTTCTTCCTCTTTCTCCTCGCAATCTTGCTTCGGGCAAATTGGTTTCGCTCATTGCTGTATGAATTAATGCATCCCCGCAATTTTCCAGTTCAAATGCGATGGTCTTCATAAATTCGGCCCGTTTGGCTAAGGGCAATTTTCTGTACACATGAAATGCAGCCCAGGCTTCATTCATTGCTAATTCAATTTCTTCTGTACTTGCGTCGTTAAACATGCTTATAAATTTAAATAATCCGGTAAAGATGGTCGTGAACTAATGCCATCATTAATAATTTTTAAAATCTGTGTTCTTTCTTCTCCAACCAAGGTTAACCGTGGAGCCCTTACATTTTCTGAACCAATACCTTCTTGTGTTTCAGCCAGTTTAATATACTGTACTAATTTGGGTACAATATCAAGTTCCAGCAATGGCATAAACCAACGATATATCTTTATGGCTTCTTCTATCCTTCCGGCTTTTACTAACTTATAAATTGCAACGGTTTCTCTCGGGAAAGCGCAAACCAACCCTGCTACCCAACCATCGGCTCCTAAACATAATTCTTCCATTGCCAATGTATCTACACCACATAAAATTTTGAATCTGTCGCCAAATCTATTTTTGATCCTGGCAACATTCGTTACATCTCTGGTAGATTCTTTTACTGCCTGTATATTTTCGCACAACGCCAACTCTTCAAACATATCCGGCGTTACATCAATTTTATAATCTATCGGATTATTATAAATAATAATGGGAAGTTGTGTTGAATCTGCTACTGTTTTAAAATAAGTAACAGTTTCTCGGTGGTCAGTTTTATAGCGCATGGGCGGTAACATCATTAATCCTTCAGCGCCCCATGCATTTGCATAAGCAGCCTGTTGTAGTGCCTCCCTTGTTGATCCTTCTGCAATATTTAATAATACCGGAACTTTACCAACACATCTTTCTACGGTAAACTTTACCAACTGTTCTTTTTCAGCCGTGGTTAAAACACTAGCTTCACCTAAAGTACCTCCTAAAATAATTCCATTCACACCTGCATCTAATTGTGCCTGTAAATTTTTTTCAAAAAGCGGAAGATCTAGTTTATCATCCGCAGTAAACTTTGTTGTAATTGCAGGAAATACTCCTTTCCATTCTATACGCATGTTATAAGTTTTATTAAAGATAATTCATCCGTTGTAAAAAAATTAAACAATGCATGCAAGCTTTTTTTAAATAAAAACTGTTTCTTCAAATTAAAAAAATAACCGTTCCGGGATGGAAACGGTTACAAATATTTAAAGCGATTAATAATTTATTTTTTGTTAGAAAGAAAACTCAGTTAAACTATTTATTCTTTCAATTTTGTAACAACCTGTAACCGTTTTTTTGCTTTAGCAATTTCATTAAACTTATTGATATCTTTTTCAAGTACTTGCTTTAGTTGAGCCAACAATGGATCTATCCTTTCTTTCAATGACTGATAAGAGGCATGCATAGAGGCTGTTGGTTTTGCATCCGCAGAAAGTATGGCAGCATTTAAGCCTCCCAACTTTTCTTCTAATCGCATAGGAAAACGGAGGTCATCTTCATTTGCCTTTATCTTAGAATTATACAAAGCCTCTTCAATTTTATTAAGAGAATCAATAATTGGTTTTGCGATAGATCGCACTATCCTTACGTCAACAGAGTCTTCTGTATCTTCAATATATTTTTTCAACTGTGTACCTACAAAAGTAATTTGTTTGGTTGCTTTTCCCACTTCATTCAGTTTATTGTGAACCTGCATCGCCAAATCAAACTGTTCTTTCAAATCCGCTGTGGTAAACAGATTTCGAGGATCAGCCATTATGCTAAATGTTTGATTACCTATCAAAGAATCACCTACAAACATACTTACCCTGTAATCTCCCGGCACTGCATAGGGCCCTGCAAAAGAGCCCTCAAATGTAACTCCGGTATCACCCTTTGCAGGTGGATAATGCATATCCCATGCAAACATATTGATTGAACTGTCGATGGAAAGCGCACCATATTTTTTTGTTTTACTTTCATAAAAATCTTTAGAAATTTCTCCGGGTTCGCCATTGATATTTTTAAGACTTGAGAACGAAATGATGCTGTCGCCTTCGGCAGTTTCAAATTTTAATTTTATTTCCTTTGATGGTTTTTCCTTTAAGAAATATCTTACCATAACGCCGTTAGGTGTATTTGTACCCTCTTGTGTTTTAGGGTCGTCGCTAGTTCCTCCTCTTGTTCTGTAAGTAGTTCTTGGTTTGTACAAATGATACGACGCTTTTGCAATTGCATCCGATAATTGATACAAAGGTGTGATATCATCCAGTATCCAGAAAGACCGGCCATGTGTTGCAATCACCAAATCATTTTCTCTTTGTTGAATTTGGATATCATGTACAGGTGTATTGGGCAAATTCAGTTGAAGGCTTTGCCAGTTATCACCATCATCAAACGAAACATAGATACCTGTTTCCAATCCGCAATACAACAATCCCTTTTTCTTGGGATCTTCTCTTACACAACGATTGTATACATTTACGGGCAATCCATTGGTGATTAATTTCCATGTTTTACCAAAATCGGTTGTTTTAAAAATATAAGCTTTGTTATCAACCTGCTTATATCTTGTAGCGGAAACATAACAGGTAGCCACATCAAAATGAGAAGGTTCTACATAACTAATCATTGCCCAATCTGGCAAAGCTACGGGTGTAACTTTCTGCCATGATTTGCCATCATCCTGACTAACATGTACAAGGCCATCATCGCTACCAGCCCACAATACCCCCGCTTTAACAGGTGATTCTGCAAATGCAAAAACACTTGCGTATACTTCTGCACCAGTATTGTCCAATGTAATTGGCCCGCCACTTGGTTTTAAAGTAGAAGGATCATGGCGAGTAAGATCGGGACTTATATTTTGCCATGTTTGGCCTGCATCTAATGTGCGATGCACATAGTTAGAAGTGACATACATCATCTTTGGATTGTGTGGAGAAAATGCAATTGGATAAGTCCAGTTAAAACGGTATTTATAATCCTCTGCACCGGCACCACTATGCTGTTCAGGATATACAGAAACGGCCCTTGTCTGTTTATTTTTTTTGTTGTAAGTAGAGAGCTGCCCATCATATTCCCCACCAAATGTAACTTCAGCATTTAATGGATCTGGTACAATAAATCCAGCCTCACCACCTGCTACTGGATACCAATCAGCCGCTCCAATGGAATTGTCGTTTGTACGACTAGCGATTTTTATACTACTATTGTCTTGCTGTGCTCCATATACATTGTAAGGAAATTCGTTATCTAAGTTAACATGGTAAAACTGTGCAGTAGGTAAATCTATATCAGTAAAATATTTTCCTCCATCAAAGGTTACTTCTGGCCCTCCATCATCTCCCATAATCCAGTTTTTAGGATTATCTGGATTAATCCACATATCATGATTATCACCATGATGATTAGTAATTTTATTCCAGGTTACACCAGCATCGATTGATTTAAAAAATTCAACATTCAAAACGTACAACGTATTCTCATCTTTTGTATCAGCAAATATTTGACTAAAATACCAAGGTCTTTGAGTAAGGTCATTTTTAGTACTTACCAATTCCCAGTTTTTACCTCCATCTTCACTTTTATAAATACCCGCTTTACTATTTTCTACCACTGCAAAAATGCGCTCAGCATTTACTGGTGAAATTGTACAAATAATTTTACCTATTAACCCTTTTGGCATACCTGGGTTTTCGGAAATTAATTTCCAGCTATCTCCGCCATCTTCACTCTTATACAACCCACTGCCTTTGCCACCACTACTTAGTGAATAAGCTGTTCTGTGAGCTTTCCACATAGAAGCATATAAAATCGATGAATTTACAGGATCCATTTTTACATCTGCACAACCGGTACTATCATCATATTTTAAAATATTTTGCCAGGTTGACCCACCATCTTTTGTACGATACAATCCCCTTTCGTTATTTGGTCCAAATATTTTGCCTATGGCTGCCACATAAACAACATCAGCATTTTGAGGATGAACAACAATTGAACCGATGGCATCTGTATTTTTTAGTCCAATATGTTTCCAGGATTTACCAGCATCAGTAGATTTATATACGCCGTCACCAAAAGAAACATTGCTCCTCATTTCAACTTCACCCATTCCTACATACAATATGTTAGGATTTGATTTAGCAACAGCAATGGCTCCAACAGATGAAGAAGTAAAAGTAGAATCGGAAATTGATAACCAGGTATTACCGCCATCAATAGTTTTCCAAACGCCTCCTCCAACTTGTCCGGCATAATAAGTCATTGGATCTTTCTCTACCCCGGTAACGGCAAGACTTCGTCCAGCCCTGAAAGGACCTATATTACGCCATTTTAATCCTTTTAATACGCTTGCCTCATATACAGTTTTACTATTTTTAATACCAGTAAGCAATTGCTTTTTTTGAGCAATCAACAAACTAGTAGGAAGTGTAATTAAAAAGGCAGCTGAAAAAATTAACAAAAATTGTTTTTGTATTTGGCAAGTGAATCTCATATTTCAAATATTTTGGTTTAGCTGTAATCTAATCAAATAAAATTTATATTTATTGACACTTTATCAGCAAGTTGGTTAACAAGATACTAATATAAAAAATTATATAAAGAATTGGCACATTATCAATAAAATAGAATGAGGAATTTAGAATAATCGGAAAGAATCGTAGTATATTATAAACAAAAAAGCCCTCAACAAATAAATGTTGAGGGCTAAATAAATATGGCAGCTACCTACTCTCCCGGTTGGAATACCAGTACCATCGGCCATAAGGGGCTTAACTTCTCTGTTCGGTATGGGAAGAGGTGAACACCCTTGGCAAAACCACCATAAGATCTTACACGCCAAAAACTAGAGGCAAAAAGCTTAAAGCTAAATTCTGCTCTTATTTCCATGACGTTATACTTTCAGCTTTGGGCTTTCAGCATTAATAATGTACATATTGGGAAAGTTGTTTTTAGAGTAAATCGAGTATTATAGTTACTTCCTGTCTTGTTCCCCCTTTAGGGGGCGGAGGGGGTAAAAATAAAAAATAAAGCTTACGGGTAATTAGTACTACTCGGCTTCGATGTTACCACCCTTATACCTATAGCCTATCAACGTGGTAGTCTACCACGGCCCTTAAAAGTAAACTCATCTTGAGGAAGGTTTCACGCTTAGATGCTTTCAGCGTTTATCCTTGCTGTACGTAGCTACTCTGCATTGCACCTGGCGGCACAACAGATACACCAGCGGTACATACGACCCGGTCCTCT
>JANXSK010000131.1 GCA_025352695.1 Ferruginibacter sp.
CCGGCCGCAGATCCTTGCTCAATCATATCAAAATCTAAAATAAGGTTTAACGCAGCTACAACAACTACAACTAAAGAAAAACCAATGCCCATTAAAGAACCTTCATGCAGAAAAGCGATGTCAACACCGAACATTCTTAATACCATCGAAATCAGGTAAAAAATTCCAATGCCTGCTGTAGCCATTAAAATGACAGACTTGAATTTTTCTGTAGCCTTGATGATTTTAAAACTATATAAAAAATACATGGCTATAGCGGTGCCAAAGGTTAGGCCTACCGCATTCATAACAATGCCGGGCGCTTTTGTTGCAAACGCCTCACTATACGTCGCTGAGATGGCACCCAAAAAAAGTCCTTCCAATAAAGCATACAGCGGGGCAAGATAACCGGCCCATTCTTTTTTGTAAATAATTACAAACGCAATTATCAGTCCGCCGATAAGGCCAGTCCAGATAAGTGGTTGAACGTTTCCACCATTGGCATATTCTTTCCACGAATAAAAAGCCGTACCCATTAACATCACGAGCATAAAACCAAACTTGTTAAGGGTTCCCCTCATCGTCATTGTGTCGCTATTGCTGTCAACAAAAACAGATTGAAAATTTTTTTCTGATAAGGCTGGATTTCCAGATTTGAATAAAGGCATAATTGAACATTTTTAGGCAGTAAATTTAAAACATTTTATGATAGTTGTTATAAAATTATTTATTGTATTGTTGTTAATTTTTTATGCCTTGATAATGGGAAATAACTTTCACGTTATACCCATTTGCACTTTTTAATTTTTGAATAAAAGTCTAAACTGGCAGAATCATCCACAGTTGCATACACCTGAACATGCGCCAGCAATACGTGGTGATTGAGCGTTTTAGTTTTTTCTTTACAAAACATACTATTACTATCGTTTAGTTAAGAAACCCTAATGGCGGTTTGGGTAACCCGTCACGGCTGAACGCCGGAGTTGGTGGCCCCACCAACCCCTTAACTAAACGACATTGAAACTGGTATTAATAAAACTATAAACGCCTGATTCAAAAAATAAAAATCATCGTAACTTGCAGGCAATTTTAATGATTGCCTTTATGAGTATAAAAGAACAGGTATTAGCAGAAGTAGTAATAAAATTTGCTGGAGATAGTGGAGATGGTATGCAGTTAACCGGCAGCCAGTTTACCAATAACACCGCGTTGCTTGGTATTGATCTGGCAACTTTTCCCGATTTTCCTGCTGAAATCAGGGCTCCGATAGGCACGCTACCAGGCGTTAGTGGTTACCAGTTGCGTTTTAGCAGCGACAGAATATTTACGCCCGGCGATGCCTGTGATGTGTTGGTAGCAATGAATGCGGCGGCCTTAAAAGTAAATTTAAAAGCCCTTAAAACTGGTGGTATTATCATTGCCAACATTGAAGGTTTTGATAGTAAAAATTTACGCCTTGCCAATTATCCGGAAGGTACAAATCCCCTTGAAGATCATAGTTTAGATAACTATGAACTAATTACCATTGATGTTACCAAAATGACGAGGGAAGCATTAAAGGATTTTACCATGGGGATGAAAGAAAAGGATCGTGCAAAAAATATGTTTGTACTGGGTTTTTTATACTGGATGTACAACAGGGATATGGACAATACCATTGCATTTATTAAAGAGAAATTTGGAAAGAAACCGGAGATTTTTGAAAGCAACATAAAAGCTTTACAGGCAGGTTATAATTATGGAGATACTACAGAAACTTTTACCACCCGTTACAAGGTAGAAAAAGCAAAAATGGACAGTGGTACCTACCGCTCCATCATGGGCAACCAGGCTTTATCGTATGGCCTTATTGCCGCATCACAAAAAAGTGGACTTCCTTTATTTTTAGGAAGCTACCCCATTACCCCTGCCAGTGATATTTTACACGAACTAAGCAAGTATAAAAACTTTGGTATAAAAACTTTTCAGGCAGAGGATGAGATAGCTGCTATTACCTCTAGCATCGGAGCAAGTTATGGTGGCAGCCTTGCTGTTACAACAACAAGCGGCCCTGGTATGGCGTTAAAAGCTGAGGCAATGGGACTGGCAGTTATGCTGGAAATACCCTTGATTATTATTAACGTACAACGTGGCGGACCAAGCACTGGCTTACCCACCAAAACAGAGCAAAGTGATTTAATGCAGGCTTATTATGGCCGCAACGGCGAGTGTCCGATGCCGATAGTTTCTGCATCTACACCGAGCGATTGCTTTAGTGCAGCATACGAAGCGGTAAGAATTAGTGTACAACACATGACCCCCGTTATTTTGCTAAGTGATGGATATATTGCCAATGGCGCCGAGCCATGGAAATTTCCAACTGCGGATGAACTGGAGGAAATTAAAGTTTCTTTTGCCTCTCAAAATATTGCTACCGATCTGGATGATCATGGCAAATTTCAGCCTTATAAAAGAGATGAAAAACTAGTACGTCCCTGGGCTATTCCAGGTACAGCTGGTTTAGAACACAGAGTGGGTGGTTTGGAAAAACAGGATGTTACCGGCAACATTAATTACGAGCCAGAGAACCACCAGCACATGGTAAAAACAAGGCAGAAAAAGATTGACCTGATTGCCGATTATATTCCGGAACAAAAATTAGACAGCGGTGCCGAAAAAGGCAAGATGTTGGTTTTAGGCTGGGGCAGCACTTACGGCACCATTAAAAGTGCCTGTAAAGAATTACAGGATCTGGGTGTTGCAATTTCTCATGCTCATCTGAGATATGTTCGTCCTTTTCCAAAAAATCTGGGTGATATTCTTAAAAACTTTGATCATGTGCTGATACCTGAAATCAATAACGGGCAATTAATAAAAATTATCAGAGATATATATTTTGTAGATGCAAAAGGATACAATAAAATAATGGGTATCCCAATTACAAAAGCAGAGTTGGTAGATGAAATTAATAAATTACTGGCATAAGTATTTTTATAGAAGCTGCTTATTATTTTTATATTATAACTAAAAAATATATATTTTGTTGCAAAAGCCTGTATCATTAAATACCGGCTTTTGCATTTATATCATTTCATCGTGTTGATATTTAAAGCTTACTTTCTTGTTATTTTTATCCCGGCATTTGCGCAATAGTAAAACTTCGGTGGCGTCGCACTCTTGTACAGTAACCCATTAATGAACTTTTTATAATACCCGGTAAACAGTTAAATTTTAGATAGATAGAACTGCAGGAATTTATTAAAGATCACTGATTTCATCAATCCCTTTTGAAATATAAAAATGCCTGTTAAGGCGCAGGCAATTCCAGCCAACACATCCAACACATAGTGATGGCCTGTATAAACTGCTGCAAACCAAATGCCTATAGTTACGATTGCAAATAAAATATTTACCCAACCCATTCTTTTTTGAATACCATAATTTAAAACAATGAGCGGGTAAGCAGCATGCAGCGAAGGCATTGCTGCAAAAACATTGGAGCTGCGGGAATAAATAGTATTAAAAATATCCACCTTAAAATAAGCATCAAACCTTTGCAACCCCGCACTGCTACCAAGCGTATTTGCAAAAAATGCTGAACCATATTTTTGAAAATACCATGGTGGTGCAGCCGGGTATGCATAATAAATAATAAACCCAATAAAATTTACTACTAAAAAAGTAAATGCGAATTGTAAAAAAATAGTTTTATCCTTAAAAAATAACCAGGTGGCAAACGCAAGTGGTACAGGCATCCAGCATAAATAAAACAACCCACACAATATATCAAGCCATGTGTTAGTATGTGCCAGCCAATATTCGTTTGTGGTTAATATTGTGCCATTTTGCATACTACCAAAAAGTATTTTATCTGCCTTATAAAGTTGCAATAGATGAACCTCGTTGTACAAATAATTTGGAAATGCTTTCATGTAATCAAATATGATCCAGTACACAATAAAGATGGAGAAAGCAAGTATAAATTTCCTTCCTAAAGCCGAACTAAAATAGCCAATAAAAAAAATACCAGCCAATACCAGCTGGTCGTTTCTAAACCCCATTAATAAATACGATGTAAGCAGGTATATAACAACAATGCCTGCTACAGCTACTATATTTTTTAAGGAATAAAATGCAGTTTTTATTTTTGCCATTAACTTTTTTTAGTTTCCTTTTTAAACCCCGATCTTAAAATAATATCCCACAATGAACTGCTGACTCCATACCCCTTATTGGAATCCTGATAATGATGCAGCATATGATGTTGCTTAACACTTTTCATAATACCACTCTTAAAATTAAGATGGTGCATGGCATAATGCAGCATATCATAAATTAAGTACCCCAATAAAAATCCAGGAAAAAAAGAAAATAATAATTGCTGGACTAAAAAAGAAGCAAATAAAAAATAGAATCCCAGAGCCAATGGAATACTAACAGAAGGAGGTAAAACTAACCTCATTTTATCCCGGGGATAATCATGATGAACACCATGAAAGATAAAATGCATTTTTTTTCCAACTGCCGAAGTAGGCTGGTAATGAAAAATAAATCTGTGCATAACGTATTCAGTAATTGTCCAAACTGCAAGGCCAATTATAAAATATAAAGCAAAGTTTAAAATGTTTGCACCCGCTGCAAACGCTTTGTAAATAAAAATAAATATGGTGGGTACAAAAACTATTAATGGAACAGCAAAATGTACTTTAGAAAGACTTTCAATTAAATCACTCTTAAACATTCTAATAGACTCCTCCGAATTTGAAACATAATTTTTTTGCATTATTATTAATTTATAGTGGTAAAATTAAATTTTTAGCCGCTCCTTTACTGTAGAACGGGTAGCCGGATCAATTCCGGTTATTTCAACATATTCAACATTGGGAGACCAAAAACTGCCTCCTTTTATTTCAATATATATTCGTGTTAATATAACTTGTTTGTTGTTGATGGTGGTGTACACATGAAACTGATTATCCGCAGCCTGCATAAGGTACATTTTATATTTTTTATAGGATACAAAATTCAATTCATATTTGTTATCTCCAATTTCTTTAGATTTTACTCCGTAAGCAAATTTTCTTTGGATATAATTAAGATCCTCTTTTTGACCATCTTCCTGATACCTTATCCAAAAAACATGTATCGGGTCTTCCTTATCAATCATTCCATCTTTATAGTTTAATTCGCAAATGATGGTATTGGTATTGGGTGTTCGCTGCAAAAAAAACAATTGTTTTTCGTTGCCCTGGGGAACCGGAAAAGTAGCATTCTGTGCAAACACAAAGTTAAATACTGTAGCACGCATTATCGTAAAAGACATAAAAAACAATTTACCAACCCTCATTTTTTTATTTATTTATTTTTAGTTTCCAATATTTTTTTTGCATCCAATAATCTTTTAATGGCTGTTATATTAGTTAATACAGCCATTACTGTAATGGGCAGTGTAAATATTGTTATGGTTTCAAAAACATGATATTTTATGCCGGGCATATAATATTTATAATCACCACCAATAAAATGCCCTGTTATCCCACAAGCCAATGCAGATAAAGCTATTAATATCACCCGCTCTGGTCGCTGCATCAATCCTCCTTTATTTTGTACACCCAGGCCTTCGCTCCTTGCCCTTACGTAGCTTACCATCATAGAACCAATTAACGCAATAAATGCAGCTAAAGAACTGAAAAAATAATGGTGTGCAATCAGGTAATAACAAATGCCTAAAAACATAATCATTTCACTATATCTATCAAGTACAGAATCAAACAAGGCCCCAAATGTGGTGCTCATATTACCAAGTCTTGCTACCTGGCCATCTAACATATCAAAAAAACCGGCAAATAAAATCAATGCTCCTGCATAGCCCACATAAGAAAGATCTCCACGGTTGCCTTCCTCTGCACCCATTATAAAAATTATAGCAACACCAATATTTAAAACTAGCCCTGTTATCGTGACTAAGTTTGGTGTAAATCCAATTTTTATTAACCCTTTTACTAAAGGATTTATTACCTTATAAATTACTTTTTGTAGCCTGTCTCGTAGTAACACTTTTTCCATACCGGTTGTATTTAAAATTAAAACTCAAATTTAGCCCTGACCCTTAGTCCTAATGTTGAAATGTTGGGATGATCTGCATAAGTAAAACGCTTAACCAATTCCACCCTAAATACTTTAAAAATATTTGCAAGTCCAACACTTGCTTCTATGTAGGGAATTTTGTTTAAAGCGTAGGTAGTTTGAACAGGAACACCGCCAATATTGTCTACAGGAAATTTAAATAAGCCAGGCGTTTTAGCCGGATTGTTTTCATCTCTAATACCTCCATAAAGTACTTTAAAACCAGCAACTTCTCTTAATTTTAATTTTTTAATCAATGGAAGCTTATTGAGAAAAAATCCATTAAAATATAAATCTGTATTAATGGCCAGATAATTATCACTTACAAATTCCATAAAGTTCATCAGGTTGTAGGCATGTAACTGATAAGAATAGCTTTGGTTAGCTCTATGAATAGCCAGTAACGGATAAGGAACCTGTCCAAATATATGCCCACCTTCAATTGAAATATCGGCATACCCTAATTGAGATAAATAACACCTTTTATCGATGGCCAATGTTAACTGCTGGTAATTATATTGGCCGTTAAATAAACCTTTAATTCCATCCTGAATGCGAAGGGTAAAAATGGGAAATTTATTTTTAATCGGTGTTCTTGAATTGATGCCCTGGTAAAACTGTTCGTGGGGCGCCCATCTTAACTCTGCCAATAATTCTGATGTGATGATATTGGGTATAATTACATTACCTCCTCCCGGAACATTTTTTTCAAATAACAGTAAAGCTGCGGCAGTTTGATTTAAATAGGTATACTGAAATCTGTAGGTCAAATTTTTACCAAATTCTCTTAAATATTCCAACTTGTAACTATCGTTGTATAACCATTTATTTGTTGTACCTCTTTTAAAAGATAAAACAAAATTGTCTTCTGCTGCAAAAACCAATTCCTGTCCCGGTGTGCTTGTTTCATACTGTCGTGTAAATTTTATGTAATTAAGCGGATAGGTATAAATTGATTTTCCATTAAAGGAATAGGCTGCCCCAAAAAGATATTTATACTTCTTATCTTTAAAACCATAGCCTCCGTAACCCTCTAAATAAAAATGTTTACTAAACGCAAATGTTGTTCGTCCTGCAATTTTTGCCCTAAACCCTTCAAGAGAGTTAAAGCTATAAAAGGTATTGGTATTTCCGAGTTCAAAAGCTCCAAACTTTATATACCCGGAAAACAGCAGCGTTGCAATCTTAACAGTTCTTTGAAATGACTTCATGTTTCTTAAACTATCAATATTGGCATATACATTTGCTTCTACAGTAGTTAAAGGCTGGTGCCTGTTGGCAATTAAAAAACTATCATTGCTTTTGCCACCCGTTGTAATTGAACCTACTTCATCCTTACCAACATAAAAACTATCGGCAGCCGGGATATTAATTGTAAAATTTTTATAAGAAACAGTTCTTTCACCCAATACTCCTCCGGGTGCATTTTGCCTTAACACAAATTCAGCCTTCATGCTGCTTTTAATTATATGGTATCTGCCATCTGCAGGAGATTTTTCGAAATCCTGGAAAATCCTCAATTCTCTTGCCCAATTGAGGTTTGCTTTTTTACTGATTGAAAGGTTTATTTTTTGCACGCCATAGTTACCATCCAATGTTACATACATTACCCCCTTAAATAAAAGATCCGCAGTATTACGAGGCATAAAATTTAGTTTCACCAATTTAATCCCATCGTTTTGTACGGTATCTGTAATAAAGAAGCGATAAAATTGAGGGGCTAAATCAGCAATAGGACTTAAAAATTGTGTTGTAAGAATAGTAACATCGTTGTCATAAATATTGATGTCGGCATATAATCTTTGCAGATAAGTAGTTATCCCGTTGTTATCCACTAAATCACTAAAGTTTACTTTTTTCTCTGCAAGGGTATAGGATCTATTTTTTAGCGGATTTTTTCTGTAATAATTTTGAGATAACTTTTCTTCCAGGTAAATAGGAACGAGGGCTTTGCCTTCCAACGTAGTGGTATCGGCATTTTCGAGGATAAATTTATAATTTTTAAACAACCTGCTATTCACCAATTTTTCAGGCTTACTGGTTAATGAAAGCTCTAATTTTTCGTATTGTTGGTATTGTGTAAAATCGTAAGCTGTAATTCTATTTTTACTTTTATTGGCAATAACCTTTTCAATTAATTCAACTGCGGGATTGTCTTTATTTCTGTATTTACCACGCTTTGCTTTAATAACTACACTGTTGAGCGAATTGGCAAGTTCCATATCTATGTTAAGTACCTGCTCGACACTGGGAACAATTTTTTTAATTAATTTTTTATATCCTGTATAAGAAATTATAACAGTGCTATATTTTGGATTGTTTGTTTCAATAGCAAAACTTCCATCATCGTTACTGGTAACTCCTTTACCTCCCTGAAAATAAATACTTACAAAAGCCAGCGGCGCTTGGGTAGCAGAATCTCTAACAAATCCTTTAATTATAGTTTGAGCACTTATTGAAATTGTATTGCATACAATTATACTTACAAAAACAACCTGTAACCATTTCGGTCTATTTTTCATTTTTTGTCACTTGTTTTAAACACATATCTTTTTTGCAGGTGGTAGTTATATAGCAGGGCTACTAAAACTGAGGTGATAATTTTTGCAATAAGGTATTGAACTATAAAAATTTTAATTAAAATATAAAGAAAAAAACTGTTTAACAATAAATTTCCTGTCCAAGTAATCAAGTATTTTTTACCCTGCAAATTGATGGCGTTTTTATTAGCGCTAAACACTTAATACCTGCCCATTAAAAAAATTATTACTCCTCCAAAAACTGTTCCTGCAATACCAGCTAAAAAAGGATCTGTTTATAAAAATTTAACCAGTAATATTGTAACGAGGTAGTCGCAACCACTAGCAGATAAGGAGGCTACATTTACTTTAATAAATGTTTTCATTAAAAAAACGATTTAAGCTGCAGTAACAACTGCATAGTTACTAAAGCATATAAACCTGCCAATATATCATCTGCCATCACACCCCATCCTTTTGGCCACTTTTCCAGATGTTTTATACCCAAAGGTTTTACTATATCAAAAAACCTAAATGCGATTACCCCCGCGGCCACAAAGTCAATTTGCTGTGGCACAAATAACAATGTAATGGCCATGCCTGCTACTTCATCAATTACTACTTTACTACTATCTTTCCCCCAATCTGTATCTACAACATTGCTACTCCATACGCCTACTGCAATTAAAAAAAAAGTTACTACTACTTGACAGATAGAATGTGAATAGCTGGCAGGCAATAATAACCATATAACACAAAAAGCAACAGCTGCAATCGTACCTCCACCCTTACTTACGTAACCAATACCGCCTACAGATGCTATTATTTTATAAAATTTCATTCTATTGCTTCCAGCAAGTACTTTTTAATAATTTTATCCCAGCATTTTTATCAGTCTTTTTAACACTATGTTTGGAAGATTATTTTTTATTTCTATTAATTGTTAAAAACAATCTGCTCTTTCATTCCCCATTTTTAACTACTACTAAAATTATTACCTGATTGATTCTATTGTTTATAACATTTTATTTTGCTGATACCACTCTATGCTGTCTTTTAACCCACTCTCCAAAGTAAATTGGGGTGTAAAGTTTAATTCCCTTTTTGCTTTACTGATGTCGCATACCCAATTTTTTGCGGCAAGTTCATGTAATTTTTCCCGGTTAATTACCGCAGGTTTATTTATCCAGCCATTGGTTGTTTCTAATACATAAGCCAATAATTTTATTACAGGCATCGGAAGGTGAAATCTGATTGCTTTTTTCCCTAACAGCTTTTTTGTAGTATCTGCAAACTGGTACCTATTATAATTATTACCATCAGAAATATTGTAAGTACCTGCATTACTTAAAAACAGCGCTTGCACTGCTACATCTGCTACATCTCTTGCATGTACAAAACTAAATTTCTGCAAAAATTTGCCCATGTAAGGATCTAATCCTTTATTTAATGTTTTAATAATAATGAAAATGTCTTTATCCCTAGGGCCATAAATAGCTGTTGGGCGAAGTATAGAAAGTGGAATACCTATTTTAGCCAATTCCATTTCTGCAAGGAGTTTACTTCTTCCATAAGCAGTAACCGGTTGGGGGCTTGTTTGTTCAGTAATGATACTTTCAACATCATTTAGAGGACCAGTTGCCGCAAGGCTGCTGATAAAAACCATTTTCTTAAAATGATTACCACTTATGCCTGCTGCCTTTGCAAGATTAACTGAATAAGTAGCATTTATTTTATTATAGTCCTGCTGCTTTGCTGCTTTTGTAACGCCAGCTGCATGAATGATGTAATTGATAGAATTATCTACAAGAACTTTTGCTAATTCATTTGTATTTTCATAATCGAGATAAACATATTTAATGGGTAGTCCATTTAAATGATCAATCTGACTATTTTTTCTTACCGCCGCATATACATCAAGTTCATTTTCAAGAGCTGCCTTTACAAGGTGAAAGCCTAAAAATCCACTTGCTCCTGTTATTAAAACACTTTCACTCATATTGCTTTTTCTAAAATTCTGTACCGCTTGTACACTTTAGCGTTCATCTTTATCAATCCATTATTCATCATTTCATTGTTTTCCAAAATCCATGAAGCTTCGCCACCCTTTAATTTCTTATCAATTGCTTTTTGAATTATTTCAGCATAAAAAAATGCTTCCACACCAGCTTTTCTAAACTCCTTATTTACTCCTAATGCAATTACCCTTACATAATCTATTTTACTTTTACCAAGCAATAATTTAAAAATACCAGTAGGAAATAAACGACCTCTTTTTATTTTTATAAGTGTCTGGTTAATATCCGGAATAGCCAAAGCAAAACCAATTGTTTTACCGTCATGTTCGGCCACCAATGCAAAATCTTTATCCAAAATCATTTTAAGATCTTTAGCCAGGTATTTAAACTCATCATCCGTCATAGGTATAAAACCAGTATTCTCAATCCATGCATCATTGTACACCTTCAATATTTTCTCTACCTCATTTTTATAATCTTTCAGGTTGATATTTCTAACTGTTATATTTCTTTCTGCCAGTCTTTTACGTAAAGTGTCTTTTAAAGCCAATGATCTTTTATTTACGACGTTTGTGGGCAAATCATATGCTAAAAGATCTACACTTTTTTTAAATCCTGCAGCTGTTAACAAATCAAGATAATAGGAATAGTTATACGTCATCATTGCCACAGGTGGCAAATCGAAACCTTCAATTAATAATCCTGCTGTTTCGTTGGTAGAAGGATTTACAGGGCCTATCATTTTTGTTGCATCTTTGCTAAGCAGCCATGTTTGCGCCTCGTCCAATAATTTTTTTGAAACTTCGGAATCATTATATAGGTCATAAAAGCCAAAAAACCCTTCTGTTACCTTATTAAGTTTATTGTGGTTATTATTTAAAATGGCTGCAATGCGTCCCTTTATTACATCTCCTTCATAAGCTAAAAAAAGCTGCATAGAAGAATGATTGTGGAAGGGATGCTTTCCGGGCGTAAGTACGTCTCTTTGAGCTATGTGTAATTCGGGGACATATTTTTTATCTCCTTCAAATAGCTTGTGAGGAAAATCAACAAATGCAGCAAGTTGTTTTTTGGTTTCAACTTTTTTAATTACTATCATGCTCTTTCAATTTTTAATAATGGCACTTTTAATTTGTACGCTACTTTCTTTATTTTTTCTACCGCATAATCTATTTGTTTAAAAGAATGCGTAGCCATTAAAGAAAAACGGATCATAGAAGAATCGCTGCTAACAGCAGGAGAAACCACCGGATTTACAAAGATGCCTTCGTCCATCAGCATTTTTGCCATTAAAAAACATTTTTCATTGTCTCTTACAAAAATGGGAATAATGGGAGATTCAGAAGCTCCGATATCGAAACCTGCTTTTTTGAAAGCATCAAGTGCGTAATTGGTATTTGCCCATAATTTTTCTATTCGTTGTGGTTCATCTTTTAAAATCGTAAGTGCTGCTAGCGCACTTGCCGTAGCTGCCGGCGTAATACTTGCACTAAAAATAAGTGACCTTGCATGATGTTTTAAATATTCAATAATCACTTTATCTGCGGCTATAAAACCACCAATTGAAGCAAGTGATTTACTGAAAGTACCCATAATAAGATCTACTTTATGGGTAATGTTATAATGTGAAGCAGTACCCTGACCTGCGGGCCCCAGCACACCTAAAGAATGCGCATCATCTAAAAATATAGCTGCATTGTATTTTTTTGCCAATACCGTTATTTCATCTAGTTTAGAAATATCTCCTTCCATACTAAACACGCCATCTGTAGCTATTATTTTAAATGCATCGTATGGTACATTGCTCAATAGTTTTTCTAAATGAACCATATCAGAGTGGCCATATTTATATAATTTAGAAAACGATAACCGAGCTCCATCTATAATACAGGCATGGTTTAATTCATCAGAAAAAATATAATCGGTTCTTCCGCCAAGGGCAGATAGTACGCCCACATTTACCTGATAACCCGTGCTAAATACCAATGCAGCTTCTTTACCTACAAATTGCGCCAAGGCTTCTTCCAACTCAATATGCAAATCAAGTGTGCCGTTTAAAAACCTGGAACCTGCACAACCGCTACCGTATTTGTCTATCGCCTTTTTACCCGCTTCTTTTACTTGTGGGTGATTGGTTAAACCAAGATAACTGTTTGAACCAAACATCAATACCCGTTTACCAGCAATAATCACTTCTGTATCCTGGTCACTTTCCAATGGCCTAAAGAAAGGATAAATGTCGGCTGATTTTAAATTTTCAGCTGTTTTAAATGCTGATACTTTTTCTAGCAAGGTTTTATTAGTCATTGCAGTGTTTTAAAATGTTTCCTTAAGCGTTATAATTACAAAAAATATTGGGTTTTAATAGTTACTATCAGTTTTATTTGCACTTTTCCTGAATTTTAGCCAATACGCACATACAGGTTTCTATATCTTTTTCATTAATGCCTTGTTTCAATATTCCATCATGATCTAAAAATTTACTATGCATTTTATCAATAATGGTCCTACCGCTTGTTGTTAATTTTATTACATTTTTTCTTCTGTCACCAATTACAGGTTGCCTTTTTACAAAACCTTTTTCCTCTAAAATATCAATAGATCTTAAAATGGCTGATTTTGTTTTATCCATCACAGCAGCAATATCCTGCTGAATCATTTCTTTGGTTTTGCTTCTTGAAATATAATACAGCACGCCCAATTGTTCAAAAGTTACTTCCCTTGTAATTCCTGAAAATGTTCCATTAATTGTTTTTAAAAGTAATTTACCTGTATGAACAATCATAAAACCAAGCGTATCCGGCATTTCTTTACAGTCCATATATCAATAGTTGCGTATTAAACTATTGTAAAACTAACTTAATATGTTTGTTAACAATAAAATAATATGCAATAATAAAAAAAAATAAGCTTTTATGATGTTACCATTTTATTAATCAGATGCTATTAAAAAAGGTTTTTGAAATTATGAAATAAAAAATAAAATTTTAATTTTAATTAGTACATCTGTTATTTATTATAAAAGAAGTTATTGAAATAAATTATGACTTATTAAATAACAAGTTGTATGTTCAAGTGATAAGTGCAACAGTCTTCTAAAAAGGCAAACCCCTCCATAAGGCTGACTTGTATCTTGGCTCCAAACTCGACATTGGCATTTGTTTTTCCCCTAACAATAGGGCGTACATGAGGTTGATGAATGCTTACTATCCGATGTTCCACACGGTGGCTTTTTTGCTGATACATCTTTACCTGTTGATCATACAGGGTTTGTATCACTAAAAAATATTTGTACTGATGACGATCAAAGGGAATCTTATCATAGCTATCCAGTAATCTGTAAATACTTTTGATATCTCTTCTCAAATAACACAATTGCTTCCTAAGCGCATTTCTTATTTCATTTTTTGCTTTCCTTTTCTTTTGAGCTGTTTTTAAATAATCCTTTCTCGCTTTTTC
>JANXSK010000137.1 GCA_025352695.1 Ferruginibacter sp.
ACAATGGATTAATTTTTATGCCAATTAATATCAATCTTGCTGATAGCAATCGTTCATTGTCTTTATCTGCAAAAGGAGGTACAGTAAAAGTTACCAATCTCGATGTGTACCAATTAAAAAGTATTTGGGAATAAGGCGTAAGCACCGGTTCAGGCGAAAAAGGAAAAATACCTTTGTGTGCTGGTTTTAAATGTAATAACAGTAATTCTCATAGTGATTTATTTGTAAAAAATATTACTATGCGAATTCACTTTTAATGACAATTTAGTTCAAGTAAAATACCTTACAATAGAGACTATAATAATAAAAAAAATGCAAGGGATAGTTGGCATTTATAAAAAGTAACGTTATTTTTTTTAAATAAATTACTATGAATAAGTTTTTATGTTTTGTTTTTGTTTTATTTTTTCAGAAGGCGGGGTTTAGTCAAACCTCTATTTCATTAAATACATTACTTGCAGAAATTAAAGATGTTTCGGCTGTAGCAAGCTGGCCTCAGCCGGCGTATACTCTTAAACAATCCAGCAGTTACGATCGTAAATCAATTTCTCCTGATAAACCTGGCTGGTTTGCAAATGGGGATTTTAATCAATTCATCAGAAAAGAGGAGAAAAAAAATCGTACTGAATATGTAATGATGGATGCAGCTGGACCAGGTGCAGTGGTACGTTTTTGGTTGACTACTCAGGTTAAGCCGGGCAAATTGCGTTTTTATTTTGATAATGAAAGAGTGGCTTCTATTGAGATACCTGCCTACGATTTATTAAAAGGTGATTTTAAATTAGGCACTGCATTATTAAATCCACATTCAAGTTATGAACCGGATGGTAAAGGTGGTAATACATTGTACCTGCCGCTACCATATCAAAAGCATTGTAAAATAACTTTTGAATTTACTGATTCAACCACCATCAATACTTCTCATTATTATCAAATCAACTACCGAACTTACGAAGCAGGCACTAAAGTAAAAACATTTAGAAAAGTTGATTTAATTACTTACAAACCGGCTATTGATAAAGCTGAAAAAGCTTTATGGAACCCACCGACTTATTACAAGGGAAAAGAAATTAACAAGCATCAGTCAATTGCAGCAATCAATCAAATGACCTTTAGTTTACCCAATGGAAATGCTGCTGTAAGGTTGCTTACAATTAATATAACTACTGCCAATAAAGATGATATAGCAAAAGCACTAAAATCTGTTATTCTAAAAATTGATTTTGATGGACACCAGACAGTTTACTGCCCTGTGGGAGATTTTTCAGGAAGCGGCTATGGAGGTAAAATAATAAAAAGCTGGTACAGAGATTTGAATGAAAATGGAAAAATTATTAGCAGATGGGTAATGCCTTATCAAAAAAATGCTGCAATTACCATTATTAATAAAGCTTGGTTTGCTGTTGATGCAGAAATTTCTGCCACAGTTGATAACTGGAAATGGGATAATAATTCCATGTACTTTCATACTACTTATAAATATGAAGAAAATATAAAAGATGCCAAGTGGGAGTATGATGTTAATAAAATTGCTGCGAAAGATTCTGCTGCACCAATTGAATGGAATTTTGTAAAAATAAAAGGCCGTGGAATTTATCTTGGTAACTCACTTGCAGTAAATAACCATATGGATACCTGGTATGGTGAAGGAGATGCAAAAGTGTGGGTGGATGATGATAAATTCCCTTCTGAATTTGGTACTGGTTTGGAAGATTATTATAACACCTCATGGGCGCCAGTAGTATTGTATCAAACACCATTTGCCAATGCACCAAGGGCAGATAATCAAAGTTCTTTTGGTCACAATACATTTACCAGAACCCGTAACCTTGATGGAGTTCCCTTTAATAAATCCTTTAGGTATGATCTTGAAATGTTAAGTTGGGATGGCGGTACAATTGACGCAGCTGCAACTGTGTATTGGTATGGTGCAGCAGCGGCAGTGGATAATTAATTATTATGAATAGTGCACTATTTGTACATATAAAAGTTGATCTTTTAAAATAGCGCCAGTTCCCCGGTTAAAAGGAAATGGAAAAATAATATAGCTTTTCTTTTGAAATATAAATTTCATAAAATAACATTCATGCAGCATTTCTATTTTGTTTTTTAACCAACATTTTTAATTTTTATTTGTCTACTAATATAATAGATTAAATAAAAAAACTAGTTATTTGGATTCAGTTTGCACCAGCAGAGAAAATGGTGGAACTTGTTAATAATAACTTTGTATTTAATTTATAATTAGGAAATAAAAATGGTAAAATAAATTTATGAAAGCATTTTTTTTAGGGGTATTGTTATTGGCAGGTTATACTGTAGTGGCTCAACAGGGGTGGTGGAGTGCAAAACTACACCGGGCGGATGGAAATAATATCACATTTACTTTTAATTGGAAGACAGAGAAAGGTAAGCCAGTTTGGTATATTCAAAATGGGACAGAAAAAATAAAAGTTGATAATATTTTACAAGTTGGGGATTCCCTGATCATTCAAATGCCTGTTTTTGAATCTCAATTCAGGATAAAGAAAAATAGTCATCAATTAAGTGGTGTGTGGGTAAGCCGGGGTTCTATTAAAACGAAGGTAATGCGATTTAGCGCAACACCAGGAAACAAAAGATTTTCGCCAGGTTTAGCTGTAGATAAAAATATTTCTGGCAATTGGGCAGTATCTTTTGCAAATAACAAAATAAATGAACTTTCGGTAGGGGTGTTTACACAAGTGAATAATAAACTTACTGGTACATTTCTTAACGCTTCGGGGGATTACCGTTATCTGGAAGGAATTGTAAAAAATGATTCGTTATTTCTTTCTGGCTTTGATGGAAGCTATTCTTTCCTGTTTACAGCAAAAATCATCGACAATAAAACCATTAAAGGGGGTACTTATTTTTCAGGAGCTACTTACAAGGAAGGTTGGTCGGCAATAAAGGATGATAATGCAAAAGTGCCAGTGGAGTCAGTAGCAATGTTTATAAAACCCGGTGAAGAAAGCCTTGATTTTTCTTTTAAAAATTTAGAGGGTAAACAAGTTTCTATTAATAGCGAACGGTTTAAAAATAAAGTAGTAGTAATACAATTAATGGGAAGTTGGTGCCCTAATTGTATGGATGAAACTGCTTTTTTAAGTGAGTATTACAATGCAAATAAGCAACGTGGTGTAGAAGTAATAGCACTTGCATACGAATACACAACTGATTGGGAAAGGTCTGTTAAAAGCCTTAGAAAATTTCAACAACGTTTTAATGTGCAGTATACTATTTTGAACACAGAAGTAACCGTAACAGATTCGCTGCGTACAGAAAAAACGTTGCCACAGGTAACAAGCATAAAATTTTTCCCTTCTTCCATCATCATTGATAAAAGAGGCAAAATACGTAAATTGGATACAGGCTTTAGTGGTCCTGCTACTGGCCAATATTACATCGCTTATAAAAAAAAGTTCAACGATATGGTTGATAAACTGCTAAAAGAAAAATAATAAAGCCATCTATGATTATGAAGATTTTGATAAAACTCAAAAAATAATTTCAAACATAAATAAGGAAGTAACAAATAAGTAAATCCTAATAAAACTTCTATTTGTATTAAAAACAAAAAGCAATCTAATTAAAGATTGCCTTTTTAACTTGTTGGGTTACTAGGATTCGAACCTAGACGGACAGAATCAAAATCTGTAGTGCTACCATTACACTATAACCCAATCATTTTCCCAAATTTTGTTTGGGACTGCAAATTTAGGGGTTGAGGGTAATACAGCCAAAAGCTTTTTTAATTATTTGGATTAAAGCGATTGCTACTACCTAAAACTTGTCTTCAGCCTCCTTTAAACCTTTTATTAATTCCAACGATTCTATTACTTCATCACACATAACCGTAATTAAAGATCCAGGCTTTGCCGTATTGTAAGCATGCATAATAGCTTCTTTTTCATCATAAATAATTGTAACAGGAATTTCTTTGGTTTTTGTTGAATCAATACCTTCCACCAAAAGCTGTACAATCTCTTCAGCCGTTCGACCTCTTAAACTTTTATCCTGCCGTATAATAATCTCATCAAAACAGCGGGCTGCAATTTTACCAAGATCTTTTATGTCTTCGTCTCTTCTATCGCCTGTGCCACTAATGATGCCCACTTTGGGTGATCCATCTATTTTATTTACAAAGTCACATAGTAATTGCAATCCTGCCTGGTTGTGAGCAAAATCTACTAAAATCTCAAAAGTTTTAAACTTAAAAAAATTCAATCTGCCAGGTGTTTGTGTTGGCGAGGGAACAAAAGTTTCCAGTGCCTCTTTAATATCATCTACTTTAATTTCTCTATATAAATAAGTTGCCAACACAGCAGGCAATGTATTCATAATATTATGTACAGCCTTACCGCCATAAGTGATGGGGATATCGGCTACTTTTATCACCCTTATTTTCCAGTTGCCTTTCATAATGCTGACATAACCATTCTCAAAAACTGTAGCCAGTCCACCATTGTTGCAATGTGCTTTTATGCGGGGATTATTTTCATCCATGCTAAATAATCCTATGTTACAATCCAGCCCATTTTTTATGTTGTACACCAAATCATCATCCGCATTTAAAATAGCATAGCCATGTTTAAAAACAGTTTCTGCCACTACCGCTTTTACTTTGGCCATTTGCTCCAGGCTGTCAATTCCGCCAAGGCCAATATGGTCAGTACTTACATTGGTGATGATGGCTATATCACAGTTTTGAAAAGCAAGTCCACTTTTTAAAATACCTCCTCTTGCACATTCCAATACAGCAAAATCTACTGTAGGATCTCTTAATACAAAAGTGCTGCTAACCGGCCCGGTGCAGTCGCCCTTCATCATCAGTTGGTTTTGAATATATACCCCATCGCTTGTGGTATAACCTACCTTATAGCCGGCACTTTTTGCAATATGTGCCGTTAATCTTGTAGTAGTTGTTTTACCATTGGTACCAGTAATGGCAATAATGGGTATGCGGCCTGCACTGCCTTTTGGAAAAAGCATATCAATTACCGGCTCTGCTACATTGCGGCCAATACCTACGGC
Organism: Ferruginibacter sp.; assembly: GCA_025352695.1. Lineage (GTDB taxonomy): Bacteria > Bacteroidota > Bacteroidia > Chitinophagales > Chitinophagaceae > Ferruginibacter. Next base: position 5,056 of record JANXSK010000137.1, read on the forward strand.
AGGGTCAATGTGCATACGAAATCCCGGAGCTGCATTTACTTCCAGCACGGCACCGCCGTTTTCACTGATGGGTAACCGCAAGTCGGGAGCCATTATATCAATACCACAAATATCCAGACCGATAATTTTTGAAATTCGTTCGCACATAAAAATATTGGCCGGATGAACCTGGTCTGTAACATCTTCAGAAGTACCACCGGTAGATAAATTTGCTGTTGGTTTCAACAACACGAGTTCGCCTTTTGGTGGAATGGTGTCTAATGTGTACCCTTTTTCATCCAGCATTTGCTGGCTAAAATTATCCAGCTTTATACTTGTTAAAACCTTTTCGTGCCCATAACCACGGCGAGAATCTTTATTGGTTTCATCTACCAACCATTGTATGTTGTGTTCGCCATCTCCGGTAACAGCAGCAGGTGTACGCAATGCAGCACAAATAAATTTGTTATTTATTACCAATACCCTAAAATCAAATCCGGTAATAAACCGTTCGCAAATAATACTGCGGCCATATACCTGCGCAGCTACCAACGCCCTTGCTGCCATCTCCCAGTCAATAATATTGGTGGTAGCGCCTTTGCCATGATTGCCATCAATAGGTTTTAATACCAGCGGATAACCTAAACTTTCAATAGCTTCTTTTAATTCTTCTTCGTTTCTAACAATAACACCCTTGGGTACAGAGATTTCTGCAGCACCCAGCAGGTTTTTTGTTTCTTCTTTATCGCAGGCAATATCAACGGCAATATTACTTGTAGTACTGGCAATAGTAGCTCTTATTCTTTTTTGATGTATGCCATATCCCAACTGCACCAAACTGTGTTTGTTCAACCGTATAAAGGGAATATTTCTTTTGGCAGCTTCATCTACAATGCAGCCGGTGCTTGGGCCAAGGCGGGTATCTTCTCTTATTTCCCGTAGTTGCATGATATCGTTTTCAAGATCATAAAGCACATCATCAGCAATTGCCTGCGTAACTTTTACGGCTGCTCTTGCGGCGTACACACCTGCATCTTCTTCCATATAACTAAAAACTACGTAATATTCGCCTTCCTTGCCAGTGCCTCGGGTTCTGCCAAAACCCGTATTCATGCCCGCCATTGTTTGCATTTCCAACGCTACATGTTCAATCACATGCCCCATCCAGGTGCCTTCTTCCACTCGTTCAAAAAAACCACCGGGCTTTCCTACACTGCACCTATGGGCAAACATGCCCGGAAACATTATTGCCAACCGGTCCTTAAAACCCGGTATCAGGTTGGTAGGGCGTTGCTCCATATCTTCTAGGTTAAGTTTCATTTGTATCAGCTTGTTACGGCGTACGCTCCAGTAGTTAGGACCTCTCAATATTTTAATTTCAGCAATCTTCATTCTTACAATAGTTTTTGGTTAAAAGTTTTTTATTTTTTTGTCTGGGCCACAAAGCAATTATCAACTTCATTGGCGTCGCACTCTTTTACAGCGGTGCTGTGGCAGCATTGGTTTTCAGGTAGTGGTTTAAGCAGTTAACGAAATAATTTTTATAAACAGGTCAAATAAACAGTTTAATCCATCGTTATCTTTTTTAATTAAAACCAGTAAATCGGAAGTTAACAAAAAAAAGCAAGCATAAAAAATGCAAAGTACAATCAAAGCGTTATTTATGCTATTCCGTTACTTTTGTAACACCCATTATATTTAACAGTAAAAAATGTGGAACCAGTAAGGAATATTTTACTGTCATCAAAACAAACGTTCATGGAGCAACCCAGGGGAAAACTTATTGCAATTGGCGGAGCCGAAGATAAAGGTACTGTACCCGAAAAAGGTGAAGTACAAAAACTAAGTAATCTTAATTTTATAGAGTTAGGTATTTTAAACCGGATTGTAAAGGAAAGCGGTGGTACAACTGCAAAAATTGAAGTCATCACCACGGCTTCGATGATACCCAATGAAGTAGGGGAGAACTACCTGAATGCTTTTGGAAAAATTGGCTGTACTGATGTAAGCATCATGAACATCCGCAACCGGGGCGATGCTCTTAACCCAGAGTATATTGAAAGAATCCGCAATTGCCACGCAGTTATGTTTAGCGGGGGCAACCAGCTTAGATTATCCACTACATTCGGCGGTACGCAACTATTGCAACTGATGTTGCAGCGTTATCACAACGATGCAGGTTTTGTAGTAGCAGGCACCAGCGCAGGAGCCATGGCCATGAGCAATACCATGATCTACGAGGGCAATGCCACCAGAGCACATTTAAAAGGAGAAGTAAAAATTACAACCGGCTTAGGTTTTATGGATGATGTAGTGTTTGATAGCCATTTTGAAAAACGTGGCCGCTTTGGCCGTTTGGCGCAAGTAGTGGCTACCAATCCATCTTGCATTGGCATTGGTTTAGGCGAAGATACCGGCATGCTCATTACAGAGGGAAATAAAATGGAAGCCATTGGCAGTGGCTGTGTTATTATTATTGACGGCTACGATATTCGTTACAGCAACATCGCAGATATACCGGATGGCAGCCCCTACGGCATAGAAAATTTAAAAGTTCATGTGTGTGAAAAAGGCAATGGTTATCTGGTAAATGAAAGGAAATTTTTATCCGAAGCAGTTGAAGGTGTTGTTGTAAAGCAACAGGTGGAAGCGGAGTAACTTTTAGTAAGTATTTTTTATTTTGTGATGTTATCCATCAACAAATAGTTGCAAAAGTTTTAAATATTATACTTTACGAAACCGCTGTCAATTGTCTGTTTAGGCAGAAGTGCAAAAGGCACCTTAATTTGCAAAATGAAAACCAATGAAACAAAATAAATAAAGTTGTTAAAAGTACACTTGAATGGCAAATACGTCACTTAAACTAAACGATCCTTAAATGAATACCTACTTACCTTATAAAGCATATTATTCTATCCCACAATCACAACTAGATAATCACCCTGATTATAATCAAAATATAAGTTATTAAATTCAAATAGCTAATTTAAGCTGTGTTATTGAAAAATAAGCTGCATCAATTGTTGCTACATCTGGTGCGGCTTTTAAAGTTTAAGCTGATAATACATAATTTAGAAAGTGATAGAAAAATAAATGTTTTATTGACAATTATAAAAATCTATCTACCTTACAGTATTGATTAACGATGCTTTAATTTTTTATTTTGAAATATTTTTTTTCAATCAACTATAGTACTTGTTATTTCTTACCATGCAACTAAACAAAAAATAAAATAATCACAATGGGTGTATCAAATTTTACCATGTTTTGATTGATACTGCTTGTGATAGCTTCCAAAGAATTTTATAGTATGAAGACATTATTATTTTTTATAACAATAGGTTTGTTGATAATGCTTTCAGGTTGTAGTAAAACAGGTACTACGAAACCTGTAGTTACTATAACACCTCCGGCAGTTATTGTGCCTGTAACCGATACTTTTCCTGGTCCCGTTTACCCGGATAATTATATTGCTGTTTCCTCCTGGGATACCCGTTCTCAATGGAACCTGGCCAATGTACACGACCCTACTGTTACAAAGTGTAGTGACTATTATTATATGTACCAAACAGATGCTTCTTATGGAAATGTATTGAATGGCTATGGCCATTATCCATACAGGCGTTCAAAAGATTTGGTGAATTGGGATTTTCTGGGAACAGCTTTTACAAATGTACCAGCATGGGTAAAAGATTTTTTAAATAATAAACGGGCCCGTATGGTCCCTGCTTTGCCGGCCATTGCGAATCCTACTTATGGTTATTGGGCTCCTTGTGTAAGAAAAGTTGGTAACAAATACAGGTTATATTATTGCGTGGTAGTAACGGATCCTATCATAGGTACAGATTATAATACCTCTTGGTCTGAAAGAGTATTTATTGGTTTGGCAGAATCTGATGACCTTGCTACAAATGTTTGGACAGACAAAGGAATGGTAGTTTGTTCGGAACCAAATGGTATACAAAGTTATATAAGAAATGGTGCCTTAGATTGGATTGCGTACTATAAATTTAATGCCATCGATCCAAGTTTTATTATTACGCCAGAGGGAGAGCATTGGTTAATTTACGGATCATGGCATACAGGTATTGCAGCCTTAAAATTAAATGCAACAACCGGGAAACCCGATAAACTCGAGAACATAAACGGCTATGGAGTTCGTATTGCATGTAGGGGCAATGTTAGTACCGATCGCTGGCAAGGCTTAGAAGCTCCTGAAATTATTTACAATGAGGTAACAGGTTATTATTACTTGTTTGTAGCCTACGACGAATTGTCTGTGGCGTATAATACCCGTGTTGCCCGTTCAAAAAATATCACTGGTCCTTACATTGGCATTGATGGAGGAAACATAACTACTGGTGCTCAATGCTGGCCGATGATAACCCATCCGTATGCATTTAACGGACATACGGGTTGGGCAGGAATTTCTCACTGTGCTATATTTCAAAACCCGGAGACCAAAGAATGGTTTTACGCTTCGCAGGCCCGGTTGCCTAAAAATATGCCGGGAATTAATGCTTCGAATGCTTTAATGATGGGACAAGTTAGAAGCTTACAATGGACAGAAGATGGATGGCCGGTAGTAATGCCAGAAAGGTATGCTGCAGTGCCTAAGTCTGCAATAACTGACCAATCATTGGTTGGTAATTGGGAACAAATTACGCTGCAATATCAATACCAGGTTGTGCAACGATCTGCCAGTGTAGTGCTAACGACCGATAAAAAAGTAAGCGGAAGTATTTCAGGCGTATGGTCCTTTGAGGCTACTAAAAATTTACTTACCATCAATGGCAATAAATATATTGTAACAGATGCATGGAATTGGGAAGCATCTACAAGAAAGGTAACGCTAACGTATGCTGGCCTTACTCCGGCTGGTGTTTAAATTTGGGCAAAAAAGCTGCGGTAATACTATTTTTAGATTTTAGTATGTATGGCAGAAATCATTTATATAACTTCGGTTTATTGTTAATATGAAAAATATAAAAAATTAAAATTATGAAAAAAAAGTATGCGTTACTGTCACTGGTATTTGTGGGAGCATTAAAATTTGGATTTGCTCAGCAAACCACTATTGCCATCAATCCTTCAGCGGCAAAATATACCATCAATAAAAATATTTATGGTCATTTTGCAGAACACCTAGGCCATTGTATTTATGATGGTTTTTATGTGGGAGATACTTCTACCATACCAAATACAAATGGTGTGCGCAACGATATTATTGATGCACTTAAAAAATTAAAAATACCCAACCTCCGCTGGCCGGGTGGTTGTTTTGCAGATACGTATCATTGGAAAGATGGTGTTGGGCCAAAAGATAAAAGGCCAGCCATGGTAAATAAATGGTGGGGTGGTGTTACCGAAGACAATAGTTTTGGTACAAATGATTTTTTAAATATGTGCGAACTACTTGGTGCAGAACCTTACATATCTGGTAATGTAGGAAGTGGTACCGTACAGGAGTTGGCTGATTGGGTGCAGTACACAAACTTCAAAGGCAAAAGCCCAATGAGTGACCTGCGTACAGAAAACGGCAGGGCTGAACCCTGGAAGGTAAAATTTTGGGGAATTGGGAATGAAGCCTGGGGCTGCGGTGGAAATATGAAACCGGAATATTATGCTGATGAGTATCGTAAATACACAACCTTTATTTCTGATTGGGAAAATACAGGAGGCTTACTGCGTATAGCTTCCGGGGCAAGTGATGCAGATTATAACTGGACAGAAACATTGATGAAAAATATTCCGTTAAACATGTTAGGTGGCGTAGCTATGCATCACTATTCTGTACTTGACTGGAACAAGAAAGGACCTGCCATTGAATTTTCAGAAGAACAATATTTTGGTATCATGAAGCAGGCATTATTGATGGAAGAGCTGGTAACCAAGCATGCTGCCATCATGGATAAATACGATCCAAAACAAATGATCGCATTGGTAGTTGATGAATGGGGTGGATGGTACGATGTTGAAAAAGGCACCAACCCTGGTTTTTTATACCAGCAAAATACCATCAGGGATGCGATGATTGCCGGAGTAACACTTAATATTTTTAATAATCATGCCGACAGGGTACGTATTGCTAACCTTGCACAATGCGTAAATGTTTTGCAGGCTGTTATTCTTACAAATAAAGAAAAAATGATTCTTACCCCAACCTATCATGTGATGGAGATGTACAATGTACACCAGGGCGCAACCTTGCTGCCATTAACGATAGCAGGAAACGACTATGTGTTTAATGGACAAAAATTACCTGCTGTTTCTGCTTCTGCTTCAAAAGATAGTGCAGGTGTTATTCATATTTCATTGGTAAATATTGATCCTGCTCATGCGCAAAAAATAGATTTAAATATAGGAGATGAAAAATTAAAAACCGTGACAGCAAAAATTCTTACCTCCAAAAAATTACGAGATTATAATTCATTTACCGATCCTGAAAAAATAAAACCAACCATTTTTAAAGACCTGGTGTTGAATAAAAATACGATAACAATTACCTTGCCTCCAACAGCTGTTGTTGTAATAACAGCAAAATAAAATTGGCTTGCTGCAAAATATAAGGTGGTTAAAACAACTATACCTGTAGTTGTATAAGGATTGTATCAAGGGTATAAAAAGAGAATAAAAATGAAACGAATAAATTTATTAGGACAATCTATATCATTTGCAATAGCAGCACTGTTAATCAATCATTGTGCTGCTGCACAGCAATCCAATAAAATAAATACAGGCAAAAATCCTATTATCAAAAATAAATACACGGCAGATCCCGGCGCATTTGTTTATAAATATGCAGTGTATTTATACACCGGTCATGATGAAGCGCCTGCAGGTAAAGAAGGTTATACAATGCAGGAGTGGCTTTGTTTTTCTTCCACAGATTTGGTTAACTGGAAAGAGTATCCGGTGCCACTAACTGTAAAAGATTTTAAATGGGCCAAGGCGGATGCCTGGGCATCGCAGGTGATAGAACGCAATGGAAAATTTTACTGGTATGTAGCTACAGAACATGCTACCATTTCTGGTAAAGCAATTGGTGTGGCAGTAGCGGATATTCCAACAGGTCCATTTAAAGATGCCCGTGGTTCAGCATTAATTACGAATGATATGACAAGTAAGGAAAGTAAAATGATGTGGGATGATATTGATCCGTCCGTAATAATAGATACGGATGGACAGGCATATCTTTTTTGGGGAAACAGAAAATGTTATTACGCAAAGCTTAAACCAACTATGACGGAGATTGATGGTGAAATAAAAACGATTGATTTACCAGATTATACGGAAGCTCCCTGGATACACCAGCACAATGGTTGGTACTATCTTTCTTATGCTTCCAGTTTTCCGGAAAAGATTGGCTACGCCATGAGTAAAAACATTAACGGACCATGGAAATTTAAAGGTATTTTAAACGAAGTAGCAGGTAACTCCAATACCAATCACCAGACCATTATTGATTTTAAAGGCAAGTCTTATTTTATTTATCACAACGGCAGTTTGCCCACGGATGGAGGAAGTTTCAGACGGTCTGTTTATATTGATTATTTGTATTACAATACCGATGGAAGCATCAAACGAATTGTGATGACAACAGAAGGCGTGAGGTCTGCGGACAATGTTAAATGAAATAATTTTTAAATCGCTACAATTAAATATAAAAATATAAACATGCCTATTAAAAAATTGCTTGTTGCCTTTACCATTACAGCCAGTTTATTGTTGCCCTCATTAATACAGGCACAAAATAACAATCTAATTACCGTACAGGTAAATAAACCTATTGCACCAATACAACCAACCATGTGGGGGGTATTTTTTGAGGATATTAATTTGGGTGCTGATGGAGGTATTTATGCAGAACTGGTAAAGAACCGTTCTTTTGAATTTTACAAACCACTGATGGGTTGGACAGTTACGCAAAGTAAATTTAATGAAGGCAGTGTTTTGGTAATTAACCGGCAGGAAACAAATATTGCTAACCCACGTTTTGTAAGCATTACAAAAGATGCTGCAACAGATACCTTGGGTATTACCAATGAAGGCTTTCGTGGTATGGGAATTAAGAAAGGATTGCGCTATGATTTTTCGGTAATGTACCGTCAGCAAACCGCAGGTTTAACATTGCATGCAGAGTTGGTAAGTATGGCTGGTAAAGTAATTGGTTCAGCTGTTATTAATCCTTCTCCTGGTATTGGTGCAGCATGGTCTAAAGCGGCTGTCAGCTTCAATGCTACCGATTCTTCTTTAAGTGGAAAATTAAATATCTGGTTTGAAGGTGCTGGAAAAATTGACCTCGATATGATTTCTTTATTTCCTGAAGATACCTGGAAAAAAAGACCGGGTGGAATGCGTGCAGATATGATACAATTACTCGCCGATATGAAGCCTGGCTTTATCCGTTTTCCGGGAGGTTGTGTGGTGGAAGGTTATGACCTTGGACTGCGTTACCAATGGAAAAAAACACTGGGTAATATAGAAGACCGTCAACTAATTATTAACCGATGGAACAGTGAATTTTCGCATCGTCCCACACCGGATTATTTCCAAACATTTGGATTGGGTTTCTATGAATATTTTCAACTGGCAGAAGATATTGGTGCCGCGCCTTTACCTATTTTAAATGCAGGTATGGCCTGCCAGTTTAACAGTGCAGAAGTAGTTCCTATTGATCAGTTAGATCCTTATGTACAGGATGCTTTAGATCTGATAGAATTTGCCAACGGTGATGCAAACACGCAATGGGGTAAAGTAAGAGCGGCAATGGGGCATCCAGCACCTTTCAATTTAACAATGATGGGTGTGGGTAACGAAAACTGGGGTCCTCAATATATAGATCGTTTAAAAATATTCAGCAAAGCTATTAAAGCAAGGTACCCGGATTTTAAACTGGTCAACAGTTCCGGCACTGATCCCAACGGAGAACGATTTGATTACCTGAATACTGAATTAAGAAACATGAATGCTGATATCATTGACGAACATTATTACCGCAAGCCAGAATGGTTTTTGGCCAATGCTGCACGATATGATAATTACCCAAGAAATGGCTCTAAAATTTTTGCTGGCGAATATGCTGCACAAAGTGATCATACGGTAAGTATCGAGAATAAAAACAATACAGAAACAGCCATTGCAGAAGCGGCTTTTATGACAGGGTTGGAACGCAATGCCGCAGTAGTTAGCATGGCATCTTATGCACCATTATTTGCACATATTGATGGTTGGCAGTGGACACCAGATTTGATTTGGGTAAACAACCTGCAATCTTATGGTACACCCAATTATTATGTACAAAAATTATACAGTACCAACAAAGGAACCAACGTGGTACCTGCTTTAATGGATGGTAAATCAATATCAGGTCAGGATAGTATTTATGTATCTGCTGTTACTGATAAAAATACCAGCGATGTAATTATTAAAGTGGTAAATGCTTCAGCCAATGTGGTTAATAAAATGATTTCAATAATTGGCGCAAAAAAATTATCAACCATCGCAACAGTCACTGTTTTAAAAAGTAATTCCGTATTGGAAGTAAACAGTTTTGTAACACCGGATGCTGTTAGTCCGGTTACCGCTACCATGCAATTAAAAGGGAATAAACTGACTGCTACTTTACTGGCACATTCATTTACTGTTTATCGGATTGGGATGAAATAATTTTTATGAAATATGTATACTTGCTTTTTTTAATACTGCAGTAGTGCCATCTTTTTGCACAACAAAAGCCACCTATAAATGATACCCATATTTCGTTACACGATCCTGTTATCATTCGCCAGGATAGTACGTATAAAATGATGGTGGGTAGAAGCGAAAAAGTAGTGGGTTCTTATGTAGATAAGGATGGAATACAAATGAATTTGGGTGGTGGAAGTATGATATTTGAAGGAGATAAAAACTGGTTTGGTGTTGGCCACAATTCAGTTGCAGGGTTTAATGGAACAGATTACTTTATTTTTCATGGATATGATGCAGCTGACAATGGAAGAAGTAAATTGCGGGTGGAAAAAATAGCCTGGTTCAACGATTGGCCTGTGGTTGAAAGAAAGCCCAGCTAAATAATAATACGAATTTTAAAGCACCAATTACACGAATTAAAATATATTTTCTTTAACATCCTCAAAAAGACTGTAGCAAAAGCATGGTCTTCAAACACCCCTTTAGGAGATGGGGCGAAAAAAACATATGAAAAAAACAACACTCTTCAGCATTGCAATTATTGCTGCAATATTTCTTACATCCTGCAATAATCAAACAACAACCAAAGCAGGTATTACAAAAGTAGCCTGGGGCACAACAGATGGCAAAGAGGTATTTCTGTTTACACTTACCAACGCAAAGGGTGTACAGGTAAAAATATCCAACTACGGCGCAACAGTTACCTCCTGGGTTTCACCTGATATAAATAACAAAGCTTCCGGCATAGTGTTGGGCTTTGATAGTTTAAGCGGCTATCTTGCCAAACCTCCTTATTTTGGTGCGGTGGTTGGACGTTATGGCAACCGTATTGCAAAAGGCAAATTTAAAATTGATACTGCTCAATATACACTGGCAACCAATAATGGCTCCAATGCTTTGCATGGTGGATTAAAGGGCTTTGATAAGCAGGTTTGGGATGCAACTCCCGCCAGTGATTCTACCGCAAGTTTACTATTGAGTTATATAAGCAAAGATGGGGAAGAAGGCTATCCCGGCAATTTAAAAGTAACGGTTCTGTACACCTTGACCGATGACAATGAATTGAAAATAGAATATAATGCCACCACGGATAAAGCAACTGTATTGAACCTTACCAACCACAGCTATTTTAATTTAACCGGAGATGTTAACAATACTATACTAGATCATACGCTGATGATTGATGCAGACAATTATACGCCGGTTGATACTACGCTGATACCAACAGGTGAAATTAAATCTGTAAAAGGAACTCCGTTTGATTTTACAAAAGCAAAAAAGATAGGGCAGGAAATTGCCGCCGTTTCAGGAGGTGGTTATGATCACAACTGGGTGTTGAATAAAAAAGATTCTTCTTTACAGAAAATTGTTGAACTGAAAGATGCTATTTCTGGAAGAACACTGGAAGTATTCACAACACAACCTGGTGTTCAGTTTTATACCGGTAACTTTTTAGATGGTACAATCTCCATTTCCGATGGTAAAAAAATCAACCAGCATGCGGCGCTGTGTTTGGAAACACAACACTTTCCTGATTCACCCAACGAGCCTAAATTTCCAACCACTTTGTTATTACCCGGTCAACAGTTTCATAGTGTTACAGTGTACAAACTCTCCCTGAAATAAAAGCACCCTTATAAAAATGATTTTAAAAAACCTCAAAAATGCAACTACCGGTTTTATCGGTAGTTGCATTTTTACTTTAGTTTGTACTGAAAGTCTGCAGCCCGTTTTTGCGCAGCAGGATACAAGTGCTATTGTGATTGATGCAAAAAAAATAACCGGCCCGTTTAACCCCGTGTGGAGTTATTTTGGTTATGATGAAGCCAATTACACCACCATGAAAGACGGTAAGAAATTACTGTCTGAATTAAGTACATTAAGTAAAAATTCTGTGTATATAAGGGTGCATAATTTATTAACCACCGGCGATGGAAAAGTGGCATTGAAATGGAGCAGCACCAACGCTTACACCGAAGATAAAGATGGTAAACCTGTATATGATTGGAAAGGTGTGGATGCCATTTTTGATGTGTTGGTTAAACGTGGCATAAAACCCATTGCAGAGATTGGTTTTATGCCCGAAGCATTATCCGTAAAACCAACCCCATACCAACATCACTGGAAGCCCGGCGTGCCGTATGATTCTATTTATACCGGCTGGGCATACCCGCCAACAGATTATAAAAAGTGGTCTCTGTTAGTATATAAATGGGTAAAGCATTGTGTAGAAAAATATGGTGAAAAGGAAGTGAAAACATGGTATTGGGAGGTTTGGAACGAACCGAATATCGGGTACTGGAAAGGCGCGATGCCAGAATATTTTGCTCTGTATGATTATAGTGTAGATGCAGTGAAGAAAGCTTGTCCGCTTGCAATGGTAGGCGGCCCAACTACTACTGGTCCACGGTGGGATAAAGCGGCTGATTTTTTAAAAGCATTTTTGCAGCATTGTGTTGATGGTAAAAACAATGTAACAGGTAAAATCGGAGCCCCATTGGATTACATAACTTTTCATGCAAAAGGCAATCCTACTGTTGTAAACAATCATGTACAAATGAATATGGCTGTGCAGTTGCAGGATGTTGCAAAGGGTTTCGAAATAATTAACACCTTTTCTTCTCTTAAAAAATTACCTGTAATCATCGGCGAGTTTGATCCTGAAGGTTGTGCAGCCTGTTCGGTACAATTCAATCCTCAAAATGCTTACCGCAATGGAACAATGTATTCCAGTTATACAGCGGCTTCTTTTGCGCAGCTATATGCACTTGCTAATAAATACAATATCAATCTTCGTGGCGCTGTAAGTTGGTCTTTTGAATTTGAAAACCAGCCCTGGTTTGCAGGTTTTAGAGATTTGGCAACCAACGGCGTAGATAAACCTGTGCTCAACATATTTCGAATGTTTGGTATGATGAAAGGTAAAATGCTGGAAGTGAACAATCTGAACACCCTTTCCTTGCAGCAAATTGTTGATAGTAGTGTGCGTGGAGAAAAGCCTTATGTAAATGCATTGGCTACGTTAGTTGCACATGAAATGTACATTATGTGCTGGAATTATCATGATGACGACAATAAAAAGTCAATCGCATTAATACACTTACTCCTGCAAAATGTGCCTGCTGCTAAAGTAAGTATAAACAGTTATTTAATTGATGAAAGTAATAGTAATTCATACACCCTATGGAAACAAATGGGAGCTCCGCAACAGGTTAATGCCACACAATTTAATGAACTGGAAAAGGCAGGAAAATTACAAAAAAAGGTTGTGGCAAAAACATTGAATGTTGTTAATGGTGTAGTAAATTATCAATTTCCCTTGGCGGGACAGGGTGTAGCATTGCTAAAAGTGAGTTGGTAATTATTTTAGCGCAGCGAACAAATTAAGTTACTAATATTGCAACCTGTTTAATAAAAAGCAGCAAGGACCAGCAAGGGTTATTGCTTAAGAATTAAGTGTATATTTTATAAAATATTTTAAAAATGAAGATAACAGCAAAAGCTTTTTTATTTGATTTAAATGGTACTGTAATTGATGATATGAATTACCATACAGAAGCGTGGCAAAATATTTTAAACAACGATCTTGGAGCAAACTTTACAAGGGATGAAGTGAAAGTACAGATGTACGGAAAAAATGAGGAAGTACTTAGTCGCTTTTTTGGTAAAGATCATTTTACGATGGAGCGTATGAATGCGTTGTCATTTGAAAAAGAAAGAAGGTATCAACAGACTTACCTGCCAAAGCTTGCATTAATTGATGGACTGAAAGATTTTTTAACGCATGCAAAAGCCGCCGGTATTAAGATGGCGATTGGTTCTGCAGCGATCCCGTTTAATATAGATTTTGTATTAGATAATCTTCAATTGCGTGACTACTTTCCTGTGGTGGTAAGCGCAGATGATGTGAATATCAGTAAGCCACATCCCGAAACTTTTTTGCAATGTGCTGAGGCTTTGGGGGTAGATCCAAAAGATTGTATGGTTTTTGAAGATGCACCAAAAGGTGTAGAAAGTGCACAAAATGCAGGAATGCAAACTTTTGTGTTAACCACTACACATCCAATAGAAGATTTTATGAAATACAGTAATATACTTGGTTATGGAAAAGATTATACAGGTCTTTCAATAGGTTAAAAAATAACTTTTTGTAGTGGCTATGGAATGAACACCCTTACTTATACTCATATTCAAAATAGCCCAACAAATCATTTTCTTTTGAAAAACATTTTTCAATGATCCTTAGGCCATCATTGTAAATATATTTCCAGGTATAATAATTTCTATTAATGCCTTCTTCAACAGATATCATTTGGGTTATTTGGTTATTACTGTTATATTCAAATGTAAGATCGGGCATCAATTTACCTAAAACAACATTAAATTTTACAATGTCTGTAAGTCTGTTTTTTGTATCGTAATAGTAATAATAATGTTGTCCATTTGGGCTTGTATCAATTTCATCACTTATGTTTCCATGTTCATCTAAAATAAAATCAACCAGTATCGAATCTTTACTATTTTTAATTCGCAACATTTGTACAGGTTGTTTTTTATCATTGTAAATGTATTTGTGTTCTTCTTTTAACCCGGTAGTAAAATCATCATCTGTAGAATGTGAATCAGATATAATACTAACGATATCTCCATCGGTATTATATTTATAAGAGGAGGTAGAAACTGTAATATCTGAGCTATCAGATGATTGCATTAATTGCCCAATATCGTTATAGTAAGAAATTAGTATTGCTTTGCCGGTTGTGTAACTTTTGGTATAGGTTTCAATACGACGGGAATCTTTACTAATTTTTTTTTCACAAAAAAAGCCTTTGCTAACAGATTTATCTCCTTCAAAACTATGTACAGTAATAGTTCTAATTTTTTGTTGTTTTAATGTTGCTTTTTCTGCCGTAGCCTGTTTGTTGCTTACCAAGTCTTTATAATAATATTGTGCTTTTGCAAGAGGATTAAATACTGTAATCAGTATAATAAAAATCGCTATATTTTTAATCATGTTTAGATTTTCGAGCGTAAAAGTAAGCTAATAAATTTTTTATTTAAACAGTTATTACCACCATAAAATTCATCCAACCTTTTTTTGAGTATTTTTAACAAAATTCTGGATAAGTGAGTCATTAAACCTAAAGGGAAGAAAGGAATTGTTTAAATGGTAATATAAAAATTAAGGTTAAGTAATATAATATTTGCAGGCATAAAAATAGCCATTCAAAAGAATTTGATTTACATACATCAATATAAATCATTGGAACATAATTATAGCAGAACCGTTTTAAAACATTGATAAAAAGGTTAATTTTAAATTTTGTGTTGTTAATAGTAATTGATTATTTAATATTATTAGTTCTAACTTTTTCAACTTATTATATATAATATTATGCAGTACAATACAGCTTTTGAGCGTTTGGTAAATATCATGAATGATTTAAGGGAACAGTGTCCTTGGGATAAAAATCAAACCATACAAACACTACGGCAGCTAACTATTGAGGAAACCTATGAGCTTACTGACGCCATCACCGACAATGACTGGAAAGGCATTAAAGAAGAGCTAGGCGATATTTTATTGCATATTGTTTTTTATGCTAAAATTGGAACAGAGCAAAACCAGTTTACACTCGACGAAGTAATTAATGGGGTGTGTGAAAAACTTATTTTCAGGCATCCGCATATTTACGGCGATGTTAAAGTAGAAAATGAGGAAGATGTAAAACGCAATTGGGAAAAATTAAAATTAAAAGAAGGTAAAACATCCGTTTTAAGCGGCGTACCAAAAGCCCTGCCAGCAACAGTAAAGGCAATGCGTTTACAGGAAAAAGCAAAACAGGTTGGATTTGAATGGGAAAATAAGGAACAGGTTTGGGCGAAAGTGGAAGAAGAAAAGGCAGAGTTATTTGAGGCCATTTCATCTGGTAACCGGGAGGATATGGAGGATGAACTTGGAGATGTTTTTTTCTCATTAATAAACTTTGCCAGGTTTTTGCAGTTGGATGCGGAAAATGCGCTGGAACGCACCAATAAAAAATTTATAATCAGGTTTACAAAAATGGAACAAGCTGCAACTGATGCCGGAAAGGCACTTCAGGACATGACGCTTGAAGAGATGGATGCCAGCTGGAATAAAATTAAAAAACAATAATTATCAAATTAACCTGCTCACCTAGCAGAAAATTACTTTTAATTGCAAAGCAACTACACTTTTAAACAAGTTTTTTTAAAAAACAGTTACTTGTTAGTAACTGCGGCATGGCTAATTACCATCTCTTTTATAATAGATAATTATTGGTCGGGGAGTTCTTCCTCTCAGGCACTTCAAAAAAATATAAGTGGTTACATTGCCAAACAAGAAAATGAAATTGATGCAATAACGAAGGATACAGCCTTGATAAAAAAACTTGTGAATAATGAATATGGCGAAATTTTATTACAAAAATTGGAAGAAAAAAACTTTTATTTTTTTATTTATTCAAAAAATGAAGCGGGCCTTTATGATCTTCTTTTTTGGAACTCCCAAGTTATCGATCCTTCAGTTCAGATTTTTAATATGCAGGATAAATCTGGATTTATTCAATTGCAAAATGGATTTTATGTATGGAGAAAGAAGGAGGTAAGTGGTTTTATAACAGTAGCCCTGATACCCGTAAAATGGAATTATGCTATCACAAATGATTACCTAAAAAATTCATTTGCTATTGATAATCGGCTGGCTAATAATTATGATATTAGTTATAATTCAAACCAGTCATCAATTAAATCGAAGGAAGGTGTATTTCTTTTTTCATTAAAGCAAAGTACCGTAGTCACACTTCCTGAAAATACTTTATTAGCATCTTTATTAAGAATTTTAGCAGTCTTGTTCGTATTTCTGCTGGCACATATACTGGCTACGTTTTTGGTAAAAAAGAATTTTTACCAAGGAGTTAGTTTTTTGGTTGGGTTTATTTTTATACTTAGAATAGCGAGTTATTATTTACCCATTCCCTTAAATTTTAGACAATTCGATTTGTTTAATCCAAATATATATGGAAGTACTGCCATATTGCGTTCCCTGGGAGATTTGTTGATAAATGCTATTTTATTTTTATGGATAATTCTCTTTGTAAGGCATTTTATACAGGAAGAAAATATTACTATAAAAGTAAAAAAAATACCTTTTCAATGGGTAGCAATTATAGCAGGAATACTTACTTTACTGCTAAGTACGTATGTTGTGGGGCATACTATATTATCCCTTGTGGCCGATTCTAAAATTTCATTTGATGTGATTAATTTTTTTACATTAAATATTTATAGTGTTATTGGTTTTGTAGTTTTAGGATGCGTAGCAATCAGTTATTTTCTTTTAACCCAGGTTGTAATTTATTTATTACAACCATTTTTACCCAAAAGTATATTCATAATGCTGCTTTATGTGGCTATCATAGGGCTTGCTGTTTTAACTTTCCTTATTAATGCTACTGATATTAGTTTTGACTTAAACCTTTTATTTTGGTTATTGATATACCTTTTACTGCTCAATAATAAATATCTTTTTTTATTAGCCTCTCAGGTTATTTCATCGAGATTAATTTTTTGGCTATTCTTTTTTTCATTGTCTATCGCACTGCTTATTATTATTGAAAATAACAGAAAAGAAGTTGAAAGCAGAAAACATATTGCTGAATCACTTGCCTTAAAAACAGACCCTGCAAGCGAACGTTTATTAAACACAGTTTTAACTGATTTTAGGAATGAGGCGTTGGCGCCACTATTTAATAAATTTAAAAGTGACTATACAAATAAATTATTAAAAGATAGTTTGCTAAGCGCAAATTTTAGTGGATATTTAAATAAGTACGATACCCGTATCTATACATTTGATGATAAGGAAAAACCGCTCTTTAATCAGGATTCAACAAACTATAATACCTTAACTACCATCATAAAAACGCAGGCTAAGCCGACCAATACACCCGAACTTTTGTATTATGACGTATCTTATGATAGGTTTACTTACATCTGTAAAAAAGATATTACCGATACAGCAAACAACTTGCTAGGACATATTTTTATTTTGGCTACTCCCAAAAAATATAAGTCAGATGCCCTTTACCCTGAGTTATTTTTAAGAGAAAATAATAATTCTATAGAAAATTCACCCATCTATTCTTATGCTTTATACAATAAATTTAAACTGGTATTAAATCACAATGATTATGCCTTTCCTTCGCAATTAACGTCTTCGCAAGTACCTAAAACAGATTTTGAAACATTTAGAAAAAAAGGTTATTTCGAACTGTGGTATAGAGCAGGTGCTGATAAAGTAGTTATTATCGCCAAGGAAAATAATTTCTTTATCGAATCCATTACATTATTTTCTTACCTCTTTTGTGCCTTTTTATTTGTTGCCAGTATATTTTGGTTTTTAAATGCCATCGTACAATCAAGGTTACGTTGGAGTAAAATGCAGTCGCACTGGCAAATGAGTATTCGCAACCAGGTGCATGCAACCATTATTTTTATAAGTCTGTTATCTTTTTTTGTAGTAGGCGTTGCTACTATTTTATTTTTTATAAATAGATATAATAATAATAACCGTGAAAAGTTAAGTCGTACCATTCATGTAATGCAAAGTGAAATTCGGAATTCTTTAAGCGATCTCATTTTATTAGACGATGTTATAAAAATTTATGATGATGCAAACCTGCCAAAGTTGGAGCAAATAATTTTAAGAATAACCGAAGTGTATGCTGTAGATGTAAATATTTATGACCTTGAAGGAAACCTAAAAGTTTCCTCCTTGCCATTGCCCTATAATAAAGGTATTGTTAGCAATAAGATGAACCCGATGGCTTATTATCATCTACACCAACTAAAAGAAATTCAGTTTTTTAAAGAAGAGTCAATAGGAGGTTTAAATTACCTTAGTAACTATGTGCCGATCATTGATGAGTCGGGTAAAGAATATGCATATCTTAATATTCCTTATTTCACATCACAATCAAAATTGCGGCAAGAAATATCGAACTTTTTAGTTGCCATTATTAATTTGAATGCCTTTATTTTTTTAATAGCCGGTATCGTTGCATTTTTTATAACTAATAGAATTACCCGGTCGTTTACTTTTATCAGTAATAAAATGAAAGAAGTAAATCTTGGCAAAGAAAACGAAGCCATTAACTGGAATAGAAATGATGAAATTGGGGATTTGGTAAAAGAATACAATAAGATGGTTGCCAAGCTCGACAGCAGTGCTGCTGCATTGGCAAAAAGTGAAAGAGAAGGAGCATGGCGAGAGATGGCAAGGCAGGTGGCGCATGAAATTAAAAACCCGCTAACTCCTATGAAATTAAGTTTACAATACCTTCAAAAGGCTATTGATAACAATGCGGGTAACATCAATGAGTTAAGCAGAAGTGTAGCAACAACACTCGTTGAGCAAATAGACCATTTAAGTCAGATTGCAGGACAGTTTTCTCAGTTTGCTAATATTGGAAATCCCAGAAGTGAAATTTTTGACTTAAATGAATCACTTAAAATGATTGTTCAATTACATTCATTGGAAGAGAATGTTACATTAGATTGGATGCCTGTTAAAGGAACTATTTTGATAAATGCTGACAAAACATTAATAAACCGTTTATTTACCAATCTTATTCAAAATGGAATGCAGGCAGTTCCTGATGATAAGAATGCTCATATTTACATCAATGAAATAATGAAGGATGAGAGTATTATTGTAACGATTAAAGACAATGGCAACGGAATTCCGGAGAGCATGCAGTCGAAAATATTTACGCCCAATTTTACAACAAAAAGTTCTGGTACCGGTTTGGGACTTGCCATGTGCAAAGGAATTGTGGAACAAAGCAAAGGCAATATTTGGTTTGAAACAAAAGAAGGGGAAGGAACAACTTTTTATGTAGAACTACCAATGGTACAAGCCGTGTAACCAATTGTTAATTGCAAACTAATTGTTGGGTCAGTTAAATATTGGGCTCTACTTTTATTACTTTTACCAGAAATGGAGTACTTAATTTTTTTTCTTTTTTAATAAAAAAGCTTCCAATTCTTTTAAGCCAAAACTGCTTAAATTATTTTCTTTATTTACCAAAGCTTTTTGTGCTACCAAAACACCATACCGGATATCATCTAAACCATCTAGCGAATGGGCATCAGGATCAATCGATATCAACACATTTTTCTTTAAAGCATATTCTATATGTCGCCAATCTATATCTAAACGGCTTGGGTGCGCATTAAGCTCTATTACTACATTGTTGGCAACACAAGCATCTATAATTTTATTATGATCAACAGGATAGCCTTTACGGCTTAATAATAACCGTCCAGTAAGATGGCCTAAAATAGTTGTGTAAGGATTTTCAATGGCGTTTAACAAACGCATCATAGCTTTCTCTTCACTCATTTTTAAGTTGGAATGTATAGATGCGATCACGAGATCAAAAGTGGATAGTATAGCATTGCTGTAATCAAGACTTCCATCATTTAAAATATCACTTTCAATACTTTTAAAGATTTTAAAAGGCGCTAATTGCTTATTTAATTCATCAATATAAATATGTTGCTCTTTAATCCTGTTTTCGGATAATCCGTTTGCATAAAAAGCACTTTTGCTATGGTCGCTTATAACAAGGTATTCAAATCCCTTTTCTTTAGCGGCATTTGCCATTTCTTCAATGGTAAAGCTTCCATCGCTCCAGTTACTATGGCTATGGATAATTCCTTTTATATCGGATGTCTGCAGCAATGGAGGCAGTGGGCTTTGTTTAGCTTTTTCAATGATAGCGATAGATTCCCGTTGGCACGCAGGTATATAATTTAGTGTACACTTTTTAAAAACAGCTTCTTCGGTTTCGCAAGTTGCAAAATCAATCAAATTAAATTGTTGTGTAAACGCTATTCCAAATTCATCACTGCAATTTTTAAAAAATACCTGTTGCATAAATGGTATTTCATCACAACCATACAAACGAATTTTTAAACCAACGGCAGCCCTGTATAAAAGATCATGCAGATTCTTTTCTATCAGTTCAAAATCGGATACTGCTGATAATTTTTTTTCAATATTATTGGTAGTATCATCAATTACCAATTGCAGTTCGTTTATAATTTCTACTTGTCTTGCATAAGCACCAGTAAATGAAATTTTATTTATTAAAAATATTTTTTTAAAAAAACTTTTTACGTCTTCTGCCAATAAATTAATCTGCGAAAAAAGAAAACTTCCTTTACTTTTTAAATAAAATTCTATTGTTTCAATAACATTGTGTTGCGTTTTTTCACCAAAGCCTTTGTATAATTTCAATCGGTTTTCTTTGCAGGCATATAATAATTCGCCTACGCTTTCTATTTCCATTTCTTTCCAGATTGTAGCAATTTTTTTTGGACCAATGCCTTTTATATTTAGTAATTCCATTACACCCGGCGGTGTTTTTTCAATTATATCTTCCAATACTTTTAGCACACCTGTATCCAATAATTCAATAATTTTTTTTCCTGTAGATTCTCCGATTCCTTTAATCTCAAAAATATTCCCGTGCGGTGTTTTGCTCAATTGCATTGGTAATTTTTCGATTGTAAAAGCGGCAGTTGCATACGATTTTGCTTTAAAGCTATTTTCGCCATGTATGTCTGACAGTTTGGCTAAGAGTGAGAAGGAGTCTGCTATCTGGTAATTTTCCATCTAGCAAAAGTAGGCAGTAAAGTCATTATTATTAAAAGTAAATTCAATAATAAATTTGAAGTTAGTATTGTGGGTAAGATAAAATTTAAGTAAAAAAAAGTCCCGGCAATTTGCCAGGACTTTCATATAAGTTTTGCTTTCTAAAAGCTAAGCTTACTTCTTTTTTGGAGCAGCTTTCTTTGCAGGAGCGGCTTTCTTTGCAGGAGCAGCTTTTTTTGCAGGAGCAGCTACTTTTTTAGCAGGAGCAGCTTTCTTTGCAGGAGCAGCTACTTTTTTTGCTGGAGCAGCTTTTTTTGCTGGAGCAGCTTTCTTAGCTGGGGCAGCTTTTTTTGCAGGAGCAGCTTTTTTTGCAGCAGCTTTTTTTGCAGTGGCCATGTTTTTAAAATTTAAATGGTTAGTAAATAATACTTAAAAGTAAAAACATTTTTTTATCTGCCAAAAAAAACTTTAATTTCTTTATGCTGTTGCTTCAACTGCATTCACCGAAATGAAACTCTTATCGCCTTTTCCTTTCTTATATTCTACCAATCCATCTGTTAAAGCAAAAATTGTAAAGTCTTTTCCAACTCCAACATTTTTGCCAGGATGGTAAACTGTACCACGTTGACGAACAATAATGTTACCAGCAATAGCTGGTTGTCCACCGTAAATTTTTACACCTAATCTTTTACTTTGGGAGTCGCGACCATTCTTAACCGAACCTTCGCCTTTTTTATGTGCCATCTTAAATTACTTTTTATTATTTATAATTATAGCTGATCAATTATATCAACTGTAAAATCAACAATACTTAATTATTACTAAGCTATGCCAATTACTTTAATGTGCGTATAGTGCGTACGATGTCCGTGCTTTTTGCGGAAACCTTTTCTTCTTTTCATTTTAAAAGCAATCACTTTATCACCTTGAATAAGGTCGCTAAGAATTTCTGCTTTTACTACCGCTTTTACACCAGTACCAATT
>JANXSK010000139.1 GCA_025352695.1 Ferruginibacter sp.
TGTTGGCTGCACATGCCAAAAATAAAATCAGCAGCAGCAGTGATGATAATTTATTTTTCTTCATTTTTTAAGCGTTTATACAGTATCTAACAACCAGCCGAAGTTTTGCAATTGGCTGGTTCTATATTATTTTACTTACACCGCAATCACCAAAAAATAATTCTTCTTCCCTTTCTGCACGAGTAAATATTTTTCATTTAATAAACCGGTTGTATTAACCATCATTTCCACCGCATCTACTTTTATTTTATTGATGCTAACACCGCCTCCCTGCACCATTTTACGGGCTTCCCCTTTGCTGGCAAATATTTTTGTATCAGCTAAAAAACTCACTACATCTATACCGGTTTCTGCAGTTGATTTTAAGAATTCAACTGTTGGTACACCTTCCATTACCTGTAACAATTGCTCTTCATTTAACTGTTGCAAAATATCAGCCGTATCATTATTAAATAATATTTCTGATGCTTTTACAGCAAAATCATAATCAGCCCTGCTATGTACAAAACAGGTAACTTCTTCTGCCAGTTTTTTTTGTAATAACCGCTGGTGCTCATTTCCCTTATGTTGCTCCAGTAATGTTTCAATTTCGGCTTTGCTAAGCAGGGTAAAAATTTTGATGTATTTTTCTGCATCTGTATCTGCCGCATTTAACCAAAATTGGTAAAAATGGTAAGGCGAAGTTTTCTTTGCATCCAGCCAAATATTTCCTTTTTCTGTTTTACCAAACTTGCTGCCATCAGTCTTTGTCATCAACGGACAGGTAAATGCAAAAGCCTCCCCGCCACTTTTTTTACGGATAATTTCGGTACCCGTAACGATATTGCCCCATTGGTCGCTACCACCCATTTGCAGCTTGCAATTTTTATTTTTATTGAGCCAGTAAAAGTCGTAGCCCTGCACTAGTTGATAAGTAAATTCAGTAAAGCTCATGCCATTATCACCGTCCAATCTTTTACGAACACTGTCTTTACTCATCATGTAATTAACTGTAATGTATTTGCCTACTTCTTTAATGAAGTTTAAAAAAGTAAAATCTTTAAACCAATCATAATTATTGGCCATTTCTGCGCCATTAAGCTGGGTAGCATCAAAGTCTAAAAATTTTTCTAACTGTTTTTTTACACAAATTACATTGTAGTTAAGCACCTCTTCACTTAATAAATTCCTTTCTTCACTTTTACCACTTGGGTCGCCCACCATGCCAGTAGCTCCACCCACCAAGGCAATAGGTTTGTGCCCAAATTTTTGTAAATGCTTTAGTAATAAAATGGGTACCAGGCTGCCAATATGCAAACTATCCGCAGTTGGATCAAAGCCAATATAACCGATGGTCATTTCTTTATTTAATTGTTCTTCCGTTCCGGGCATAATATCTTGTATCATGCCTCTCCATTGTAATTCCTGTATTAAATTTGTCATTATCACTATTTTATTAAATGTTGCACCAATCCAAATTTTGGGCAGTAAGTTTTGCAAAAGTGCTTAGAAAAATTGAAAAAATTTATTTAGTTTATGGTTGTATTTAATATTTAGATGCTATTTAAACAGGAATAGCAAAAGCGTTTACTAAAAAAAGGGGATATCTGCATAAAGAAAACCTTGGCCTATCTTTTTAAAAAATTGAACAACATCAATATAAAAAGATAAATTTTAATAAGTAGCCTGCTGTTGAAAAGTACATAATTGTTGCTTCTTTTATATACTGCCACAAGTAGTATAAAGCAGCCTTTCCCTTAATTAAATCGTCATATTTAAATAATATAGTTGACAATTAAAAATGGTGTAAATATTGTCATTAATATATTAATTATTTTTACATAAATAATAATGTTTTCAATTCAAATAGAAACACAATTTACTTCGGGCAAATTCGTTTTGCACACAAAAGTTTATAAATACAAAAGCATTAAACTGGAAACTAAATATCTATGAGTTCAAAACTGACGGCTTTTTTACTGGTTATACTATTATTTCCGATTGCTTCATTTTCTCAATTTAGAAAATATTCCAATGAATTTTTAAATATTGGTGCCGGAGCAAGAGGATTAGCAATGGGAGGGGCACAGGTATCTTCTGTGCAGGATGGTACAGCTGGCTACTGGAATCCGGCAGGTCTTGTTGGTGTAAAAGATCATCCAGAAGTTAATTTGATGCATGCGGAATATTTTGCCGGTATTGGAAAATACGATTTTGGTTCTGTTGCCATTCCCATTCAGGATAATAAAAGAACAATCGGCTTATCATTACTTCGTTTTGCAGTAGATGATATTCCTAACACGTTATTTTTAGTACAGCCAGATGGTAGTGTTGATTATGGCAGTATTACCAGTTTTTCATCAGCAGATTATGCGATGCTTTTATCATTTGCTCAAAAAGTTGTTGAAACGGACGATAAAGTGGTAAGCTTTGGTGTTAATGCAAAAATTATTCATCGTAAAGTAGGGCAGTTTGCAAGTGCCTGGGGTTTTGGTATTGATGCCGGTGTACAAATACACGGCACCAACTGGCATGTAGGTTTGGTAGCAAAAGATTTAACTACCACTTTTAACGCATGGGCTTTTAAATTTACAGAAAAAGAAAAAGAAGTTTTATACCTAACAAAAAATGATATTCCTGTAAGATCAACAGAATTAACTGCACCGAGATTAACCCTTGGCGGTGGATACAACTTTGTAATAAGCTCTTCCTTTAGTTTATTAACGGAGGCAAATTTTGATTTTACTTTTGATGGCAAACGCAATACAATTATCAGCAGCAATCCTATAAGCATTGATCCGCATCTTGGTTTGGAAGCTTCCATTAAAAATGTTTTCTTTATTAGGGCAGGGGTTACCAATTTTCAAAAAGCACTTTCAGACGGCGATACTTTAAATCAAAAAAAAGTATGGATTTACCAACCTAGTTTGGGTGCCGGCTTTAAAATTAAAAATGTTACGCTTGATTATGCGTACAGCAATCTTGCCAATCAATCGAACCCATTGTACACACATATTTTTTCACTAAAGCTTAATTTAGTAAAAAGAGAAAAAGAATAAAATCCATCAATATAATTATACTGGAAGATGAAAAATTTTTTAATACCACTTTTTCTGCTTTGTGTTACTATCACGCATGCACAACTTAATAATAGTTGGATTGATTATAGTAAGACATATTTTAAATTTAAAATTGGAAAAAGCGGGGTATATCGTATTAACCAGCCAACATTGGCTTCGGCTGGTTTAGGCAATACGCCTGCTGAACAATTTCAATTGTGGCGCAATGGTACAGAGGTACGACTTTTTACTTCCACTTCTACCGGCTCCCTGTCCGCTACAGACTACATTGAATTTTGGGGAGAAAGAAATGATGGAAAACCTGATAAAGCTTTATACAGGGATACAAGCAATCAGTTATCCGATAGTTTTAGTTTGCATACCGACACCGCTACCTATTTTTTAACAATAAATCCTACAGGTAATAATTTAAGATTTACAAGTATCATTAACGATGTTGCGTCAAACAGTCTTGCTCCGGATGCCTATTTTATGCGTAAAGTAACTGCGGCCTATAAAGATCAGTATAATCGTGGATACGCAGCAAACGTAATAGAATATGTGTACTCATCTTCTTATGATATCGGAGAAGGTTATACAAGTCCTAATATTTCTTCCTGCAATGGTTGTGACTATTTTCAAAATTTTTCTAATTTAAATGTATATACAGCCGGCCCAGCCAATAGCGTATCCTTTTATATTTCGGCCTTTGGCAATGCTTTGTATACCCGAAATTTAAGAGTTAAGTTTTATAACACTACGTTATATGATAATGTAGCAATGAATTACTTTTCGAAGATTAAAAAGCAAGTTGATAATTTACCCTTAAGTATACTTCCAAATACAGATAATTTACAAGTTGCAGTAAATGGCTATACACCTCCTCCCGGTATTGCAAATAGTAATGACCGAATTGTAATTGGTGAAATGACGCTTACGTATCCGGCAACATTTAATTTTAATAACGAGAAGAATTTTTATTTTGAACTGAAAGCATCGTCTGCCGGTAATTTTCTTGTTATTGATAATTTTAATGCCGGCGGAGTATCGCCGGTTTTATATTCAATGGCTGATGGGGTTAGGTTAGAGGGAGATATTTCAGTACCTGGTAAAGTTAGGTTTGCCATTCCGGGTTCAACAATAGCCTTAAGAAAATTTTATCTGGTAAGTCAGGATACAGGTAATATTACTGCAGTAAATACAGTAACATCCAAAACGTTTATCAATTTTAGTAGTACTGCCAACCAGGGTGATTATGTTATTATAACACATCCATCATTGTACAATGATGGCAATGGTGTAAATTATATTGATGAATACAAAAAGTACCGTACCACTGCCGCAGGTGGCAGTTTTCATCCTCAAATAATTTCAATTGACGAACTCAATGATCAATTTGGTTTTGGAATAAAAAAGCATCCCGCTGCTATTCGTGACTTTATACGTTTTGCCAGTCAGCAGTATAGTGTAACTCCAAAATATATTTTTTTAATAGGAAGGGGCATGAATTCTGTTGATTACAAACAATATGAAGCAGATCCAACTATTGATAAAATTGATTTGGTGCAATCCTTTGGCTGGCCTGCATCTGATGTATTGTTATCCTGTGCACCAGGTACAAATGTGCCAATAATTCCTATTGGAAGATTGGCCGTTATTAATGGTACAGAAGTTAAATATTACCTTAATAAAGTTAAAGAATATGAGCAAGCACAAGCCTCAACAAGCCAAACGATAGATGACAAAGCATGGATGAAAAATGTAATTAATGTGGCGGGGGGGGCGGATAGTCAGGAAAGTGATTTATTTGTAAATTATCTGGCTGATTATGAGAGAACTATTGTTGATACGTCTTTTGGTGCCCATGTTGAAACATTTGTAAAAGCATCTTCCTCTGCAATAGAGCAGGCAAATGGTGCACGTATTGAGCAATTAATAAACGGCGGGGTAAGTTTGATTCAATATTTTGGTCATTCTTCTGCAAATACTTTAGCCTTTAATTTAAGTAGTCCGGAAATATATACCAACCAGGGTAAGTATCCCTTTTTTAATGTAAGTGGTTGTAGTGCCGGTAATTTCTTTACTTACGATCCAGCCCGTTTATCAGGGAGTCTTTCACTTTCTGAAAAATATGTGCTTGCAGACCAGCGGGGTAGCATTGGTTTTATTGCAAGTACGCATTTGGGGATACCGCCATTTTTAAACTTTTTTAATGCACAATTATATAAAAATATTGCAGTCGAACTATATGGTAATACTATTGGAAACCAGCTAAAAGCAGTTTGTCAATTTTTAGGAAGTAATCCACAAACAATAGATTTTTACACCCGAATACACCTTGAAGAACTTAACCTACACGGAGATCCCGCCATTCGTATAAATGCTTTTTCATTGCCTGATTATGTAATGGAAGATCCATTAGTAAAAATTAGTCCATCTCTTATTTCAGTGGCTGATAATAATTTTTATGTGGATGTTAAAATGATGAATATTGGCAAGGTAGTAAGGGATTCAATAAGAGTTTTAATTACCAGAAAACTACCCAATGACTCTACAAAAATTATATTTAACCAGCTTTTACCTGCTATAAAAAATACTGATTCTTTAAGGTTTAGTTTGCTTATTAATCCTATAACAGATAAAGGACTAAATAAAATAACTGTTACATTGGATGCGGATAATACTACCAGAGAATTGTCTGAAACCAATAATACTATTACAAAAGAATTTTTTATTCTTGAAGATGAAATCAGACCAATTTCTCCTTATAACTATTCAATAGTAAACAAACAAGCTATAAGTTTTACAGCTTCTACAGCAAATGCTTTAGGTGGCCAACGTCAATATCTAATGGAATTGGATACGACAGAATTATTTAATTCGCCCCTAAAGAAACAATATACAGCTAGCGGCATAGGTGGTCCTATAGAATTTAAACCAACCAATATAACCTTTACAGATAGCACTGTATATTATTGGAGAACATCCATTGTACCATTGAACGGCGCTAAGCAAATTTGGAATTCATTTTCATTTGTTTATCTGCCAAATGGCGGCACAGGATTTAATCAGTCTCATTATTTTCAGCATACTAAAAGTTCTTTTAGCAATAATATTAGTCTTGATAGTGACAGGGTTTTTAGATTTAAAGGGATAAACCGGATACTAACAATTAAGACAGGCGTTTATCCATATACTACCTACGAAAGAATTAATGTAAGTGTTGATTTTAGTGTATTGGATTATTATGGTTGCAGATACGGATCGCTTCAATTTTTTGTATACGACAGTTCAAGTTTGCAACCATGGCAAAATTCTAATTCTACTAAAATAGTCGGTGGCGTGTCTGAGACTTCCGGCCGTTTTGGTAGCTACCCGATATGTTCTGGAACTTCAAGAAACTTTTTTGAATTTCCTTATTATGACAGTAAATATAGAAAGCGTGCAATGGATTTTCTTGATAGTATTCCTGATGGAATGTATGTGTCAATTTCTAATTTAGGAACAACATCTATTAGTTCATTTATTGCAGATTGGCAGGCCGATCAGGCTACGCTAGGTACCGGAAATTCGCTCTATCATAAACTTAAATCCATCGGCTTTACGGAGATAGACAGTTTTACACATCACCTTCCTTTTGTATATTTTTATAGAAAAAATACGCCCTCATTTATACCTCAGCAAAAAATGGGGCCGTTGGTAACAACTCAAATGGAAGTGGCCTTTTCGCTTCCTACTAAATATAGTGAGGGTACTATTGAATCTCCTTCATTTGGTCCTGCACGTGCATGGAAATCTCTGCATTGGTATGGCCAAAGTATTGATAAAACAAAGAAAGATGTTGTAGCAATACAAGTATTTGGTATTACAGCTACCGGTACAGAAACATTGGTTGCAACGGTAAGCCCATCGGCTGACACCACATTAGGTTTTGTAAATGCAACCACTTATCCCTACATTAAATTGTTAATGTTAAATTCGGATGCCACTTATTCAACCCCCAGCCAGTTAAAATATTGGCGGATAAATGCAGATTATGTACCGGAAGGCGCCGTGGCACCCAACATCTCCTACACCATGAGGGATTCAGTTGAACAGGGCGATAAAATTAATTTTGCCCTCGCCTTTAAAAATATTAGTCCGGTAGCATTTGATAGTTTAAAAGTTAAATTTATAATAACCGATCGCAGCAATGTGCCTCATCCAGTTGCCATAAATAAAAAGAAAGCGTTGCTTTCCGGCGATACATTGATGGTAAATTATAACATTGATACAAAAGATTTTCCCGGACACAATACGTTGTATGTGATGATAAATCCAGATAACGATCAACCCGAACAGTATTTGTATAACAACTTTATTTTTAAAGATTTTTATGTAAAAGAAGATAAGTATAATCCTGCATTAGATGTAACTTTTGATGGTGTACACATTCTTAACAGGGATATTATTGCAGCCAAACCACATATATTGGTTAAGTTAAAAGATGAAAGTCATTTTCTTGCATTGAGTGATACGGCGCTGTTGAAAATGCAGGTGCGGTACCCGGATGGAACATTGCGCAATTACTTTTTTAGTGATTCTGTAAGGTTTAATCCTGCTAATTTAGCTAATGGAGAAAATACAGCTTCTATCGATTTTCTTCCATACTTTCCCGAAGATGGCGATTATCAATTTATTGTTTCTGGAAGAGATATTGTAGGCAATAAAGCAGGCAAACTGGAATACCGGGTAACCTTTAGTATCATTAATAAACCAATGATCAGCAACATGCTTAATTACCCAAATCCATTTACCACTTCTACAGCATTTGTATTTACTGTTACAGGAAGTGAAGTGCCGCAGAATATGAGGATACAAATTTTGACTATTACAGGCAAAGTAATTAGGGAAATTACTAAAGATGAATTAGGTACAATACATATCGGCAGGAATATTACAGATTTTAAATGGGATGGCACTGATGCTTATGGACAAAAGTTAGCCAATGGTGTTTACTTGTACAGGGTTATAACAAATCTGAATGGTAAATCATTAGATAAATACAAATCTGAAGGCGATAAAACTGACAAATATTTTAATAACGGATACGGTAAAATGTACCTGATGAGATAAAGTAATTGTTTAGCTAATAAAAAAGGAAATACTACCATGGCATTTCCTTTTTTATTATTTACGGTGATACATAAAATACCACTTATTAAAAATGGGATTTTGTTTAAGTAGCCAGAATTTTAAATTATGCCTGCTCAATTAATTGAATTTCACTAATAAGTTTTACTTCATCACTGACAATTACTCCACCGGATTCTGTAACCGAGCTCCAAATTAATCCAAAATCTTTACGGTTTATTTTTCCATTGATAGTAAAACCAGCTTTTGTGTTACCATACATATCCTTCACAACACCTCCAAATTCAACTGCTAATTTGATATTTTTTGTAATAGCCCGTATGGTAATATCGCCATACAATTCATACGAACCATCTTTATCTACGTTTTCAACTTTGGTTGCTATAAATTTAAGTTGCGGATAAATTGCGGCATTAAAAAAGTCAGCACTTTTTAAGTGGCTATCTCTTTGTTCGTTGCCCGTACTTATTGAATTAATATCTGCAGTAAAACTAATTTTCGCTTTCGAAAAATCTTCCTCTTCCGTAGCTATAGAAGCCTCAAAAATATTAAAACTACCAGTAACGTTTGTTATCATCAGGTGTTTAATTTTAAAATGTACTTCACTGTGTGTTGGGTCTATTGCCCAAGTTCTTGTTGCCATAAATTTACTTTTACACAAATATATTTAAATTAATGTTTAAACATTGAATTAAATTGTTAAATGTATATAAAAATTTATTTATAATTCTACTACCTTTTTTTCTTTATTACTTATTATAGCAGCTTCGATAATTTTTATAACCCGAATTCCTTCATCAGCACTTACCGGCTCTAGCTGGTCTGCTGTAAGAGCCTGATAAATGCCTTCATAATAATCGCCATAATTACCCTGGCTAGATTGAATCGTTTCTCTTATCACTCTACCATCTTTTTCTGTATGTAACAATCCCCATTCGGTATTTGGTTCTATTCCCCAGTTGGATTCTCCCGGTTTTTTACCTGCTAATAAATGCGCTTCCTGCACATCGCCTCTATTTTTAATAAAAGACCCTTTAATGCCATGCACAAGATTTGCTGGAATAGCTTCCCTAATAATGTTGCTAGCTTTTAATCTTACCCTTAAAGTGGGATAATAAAGTTGAATGTCAAACCAATCGTCTACTCTTGAAAGGGGTCTGGTAATACGGATATCTGCAAATACAGCTTTAGGCATACCAAATATATGAAGTGCCTGATCAATCAGATGTGGTCCAAGGTCCATTAGCAGTCCAGCTCCCGGTGCAGGGGTTTCTTTATGAACTTTTGGACCTACCATTGGTTTAAACCGATCATAATGGAATTCAGCTTCAACAATTTCGCCCAATAAATTTTCAGTAATTACTTTTTTTACTGTTCTGCAATCGCTGTCGAAACGCCTGTTTTGGTATACACTTATTTTTCTTTGTTGTTTTTCTGCCAATGCTTTCAGAGCCTCTCCATCAGCTACCGTTGTTGTAAATGCCTTTTCAACTACTACGTGTTTGTTTGCCAGCAACGCTTGACGGGCATAATCAAAATGTGAATCGTTGGGGGTATTTACAATCACCAGTTCAATAGTTTCATCCGCTAAAACGGCTTGTAGTGTTGGGTAAGAAGTTACATCCAGATAATCCTGCTGTATATTTTTACTACTTCGTTCCCATGCACCTGCCAGTATAAAGCCAGGATGTGCTGCTATAAAAGGCGCATGAAAGATTTTGCCCGACATGCCATAGGATAGTAAGGCTGTTTTAATGGTTTGCATGATTTCTATTTTAGTTATAAATTTTACTCTTTTTATTTATTTCAATTGGCAATAGGCTATATTTAATGCAACCTTTACTTGGCCACACCAAACCAAAGTTTTGCTCCATCATTCCAATCACCATTGTAATTGATGGTCAACTCTTCCCCTTTTTTAATATTTCTTACTGTTTTTACAGCAATAATATCTTTTTCAAAATCCATAAAATATTCGCAATTGCTTTTGTAACTATGATTGTACATGGGCACGTAACCCAATGCCATACAACATTTATCTTTTTGTGTTCCCCATTCAAAAATATAGTCGTGCAATAGTGTTTTATCTATATGTATCCTGTCTTCTTTGCTCATTACTATTACTGGTGCTATTTCTATAACGGTATCTACAGTTATTGCCATCCTTGTAAAAACACCCCTGCCTTTAGTATCAGTATTTTTAATAAACAAATCTGGTTTTAGCATAACATTACTTTAAACATAAATGGAGTAATTTGCAAGATAGTTAAAAGAGAAGGCAATTTTTGGATGTCTGATTTTTGGTTGTGTGATTTTTTGGATGTCTGAATTTTTGTAATTAACTGTTTATTTATACAGCTCAAAAAATGCATATTTAAAAACTATAAATTTAAACTTTAATAGTCTTAGAATTTTAATCAATGCCTTTAGAATTAAATGAAATATCGTTGCAGCAACAGTTTGAAGAAATAATTGCTTCAGAAGATAAATTGCAGATAAAAGATTTTTTGAACAATCAAAATATCAGCGATGTAGCTGAATTAATTTATGATAATGCGGATTTTGAGACGCAGATTATTAGTCATCTTTCCATACATAGGGCTGCCAGTTTATTTAAAATACTTGAACTCTCCACACAAAAAAGAATTGTAAAAAATTTACCCGCATTTACTGCGGCAGAATTATTGAATGAATTACCTGCTGATGACCGGACGGCTTTTTTAAGTGAGTTGCCAAGTAATGCAGTAAGAGAACTTGTAAAAACATTAAATTCGGAGGAAAGAAAAATAACACTTTCTTTATTGGGTTATCCCGAAGGCAGCGTAGGCAGGCTGATGACGCCGGATTATATTTATGTTTATGAGAACGATACGGTTGAAGATGTTTTGAACACCATTCGTAAGTATGCAAAAAACAGTGAAACCATCGATGTTATTTATGTTATCAATGATAAAGGAGAACTGCTGGATGATATTCGGATAAAGGATTTTATAATGGCCTCGGCAGATAAAAAAGTAAATGAACTGATGGATGGCAGGGTAATAACTTTACATGCGCAGGATGATCAGGAAGTGGCGAACGAAGTATTTAAAATGAATAACCGCGTAGCACTACCTGTGGTAAGTAAGAGTAATAAATTATTGGGTATTGTAACTATAGATGATGTGCTCTGGGTGGCCAATGAAGAATTTAGTGAGGACATGCAAAAAATGGGAGGTATCCAAGCTCTTGATGAACCTTACCTGGATATGCCCCTTTTTAAATTATTTAAAAAAAGAATTGGATGGTTGGTAATTTTATTTTTGGGCGAAATGTTTACGGCTACAGCGATGAGTTATTTTGAAGATGAGATTCAAAAAGCAGTTGTGTTGGCATTGTTTATTCCATTAATTATTTCAAGTGGTGGTAATACCGGTTCACAGGCGAGTACATTAATTATCCAGGCAATGGCAGTTGGTGAGCTTACCTTATCCAATTGGTGGCGGGTAATTAGAAGAGAAATTATTCAAGGTTTAATGTTAGGAACTGTTTTAGGAATTATAGGTTTTACAAGGGTTATTATTTGGGCGCATATTTTGCCGCAGATATATGGCGCACATGCTATTTTAATTGCATTTACAGTTGGATTTTCCTTAGTTGGCGTGGTGCTTTGGGGTACGCTAACGGGCTCTATGCTGCCTCTTATTTTAAAAAAATTAGGGGCAGATCCTGCGGTGAGCTCTGCCCCTTTTGTGGCCACACTAGTAGATGTTACCGGACTTATTATTTATTTTTCTGTGGCTTATTTTTTCTTAAAAGGTATTTTATTGTAGCGGCTGAATCGTTTGCTGGATCGTGATTTTTGCTGATCGGACACCCGATTTTTTTGTGCTAAAAGTTGTTTTTTTCTTTGTGATTTTTACAATAAATAAATTATCAAATTGATTATCCTTTATTTCAGGAATTAATTCGGGCTTTACAACTAAATATTAAATGATCAGCGGGAAGGTGTTACTATGGCCTATCACGAGAATTACTTTTTTAAATTAGGGTGTGCATTTATTTTATGTAAGAGATTTTCTCCGGTTTATCTGCTATGTAGTGAATCGTATCTACACCCAATTGAATGCGTATTCTATCATTTGTCATTTGTGTACGCCGTTATTGGGTTACATAAATATGCTGTAAATTTTTTCTTTTTAAAATTTGCTGTGTTCAAGCAATAAGTGCAACGTTAGATTTTAGTAAATATACCTCGTTAGCAGATTTGTAATCAAATTTTCTAATGGGCCTGTTATTAATCATTTTTTCTACTCTTTTAACCTCTAGGTTTGTCACTTCATTA
>JANXSK010000156.1 GCA_025352695.1 Ferruginibacter sp.
TAAGCGGCTTTGTTTTGAAAGGAGATGTAAGAGATATAAAAATGATAACTATTCTTAACAATAAAAGAATTTTGCTTGCAGCTGTTAACAACGATTTGATGAAAGCTTTTGGGTTTTAATAAATTTTAAAAATATAGGAAACGAGACAGTTAATTTTTCATTTTCCTCTACTGTTATTGGCGATCCGGTAGAATTGCTATTAAAGGAAACAACTCCTTTTCAAAAAGTACTGTCTGCTTATGGAAGCACCAAATAAATGGGAGAAGAGATAATTAAAAAAGTATCAGTGGCAGAAATAATAAAAGCTATTTCACTATGATATTTCAATCCTGTATGCACTCATGTACCTGGTTTAATTGGTGAGCTGCAATTGGGTTTTCCTTGTAACTTTATGTCATTTGTTACACAGTCCGTTATTGGCAAGCAAAAGCAGGTAACTGTGTATGGTAATGATTATGATACGAATGATGGTTCCTGTGTAAAGGATCATATCCATGTAGTTGATCTTGCAGAGGCACATGTAAAAAGCTGTTCAATAATTAAAGATTTTTTAAAAATAATTTGGAAAAATAAATAACTGTCATACATTTGTAGTGTAATACTTAACTAATACAGTTGTACAATGATAGATATTTCTAACCTCTCTTTCGGCTATAAAAAAGGAAATTTACTTTACAAGGATTTATCCCTTTCCCTTGTTGACGGTAACATATATGGCTTACTTGGCAAAAACGGTGCAGGCAAATCAACCTTACTTAAAAATATTGCAGGATCACTTTTTCCGGTTGGAGGAGGCGTAAGTGTTGACGGCATGATTCCTCAAAAAAGGTTGCCTTCATTTTTAAGGACGGTTTATTATATTCCTGAAGAATGTTTTGTGCCAGCTATAACCGTTAAACAATATACCGCTTTATTCGGAATTTTTTACCCGGATTTCAATGCTGATCAGCTCTTTGTTTATTTAAAGGAACTTGAAGTTGTTGTACCCGGTAAGTTGAGCGCACTTTCTTTTGGGCAGCAAAAGAAGTTTATTATTGCATTTGCCCTTGCCTGCAACACGAAGGTGATATTAATGGATGAACCGACGAATGGTTTGGATATTCCTTCAAAAACGCAATTCAGGAAGCTAATTGCTTCGGTAATGAATGACGAACGGATCATTTTTATTTCTACCCACCAAACCAGGGACCTGGAGAATCTAATCGATCAGGTAATAATTGTTGATAGTGGCAATCTCCTCCTCTGTGCTTCTGTAGATGAAATAACCAGCAAACTGCACTTTGAAACGGTTAGCGAGATTCCTTCAGAGATCAAAGTAATATATGCAGAAGAACATTTGAAGGGAACCTCAATCGTGCGGGAAAATACAACTGGTGAAGATTCACGCCTTAACCTGGAGCACCTTTTCAATGGGGCTACTCAAAACCCCCAATTATTAAAACAAATATTTACCGCTAAAAAACAGCAATCATGAATGACGTTTTGGATATTAAACGATTTACCTGGCTATTAAAAAAGTCTGTTCTGGAACAGCCTGCATTGCTGATTGGCCTATTAGCCGTAACACTCACGATCACTTTCCTTACCTATGCTATCGTACAATCAATGGTAGGGATCGGTAAAGCGCAGTTAAGTGCATTTATTTTGGGATTTATTGTGGGCGGAAGTTTTATGGCCTCCTCGGTATTTGGTTATTTTTCCTCCAAATCCAATGGGGTATCGTTTTTACTGCTGCCTGCTTCGCATCTGGAAAAGTGGCTTTGCGGAATAATTATATCAGGTGTTTTGTTTGTTATTATTTACTTGGGCTTCTACCGGCTGATAGATTTATTTTTTGTAAGCAGTTACCAAAATAACCTTGATCATAACGCAATCAATTACCAAACCCTTTATAACTCAGTTGAAATCTTTTCTTTTAACAATTCGATTGTACGGGTTGTATTTGCTGCATTCTTTAATATTTCAGGAGCGATGCTTTTAGGTTCGTTATATTTCAATAGAGTGAGCTATATAAAAGTATCGTTGTTGATTTGCACAATCATTATCGGCACCTATTTCACCAATCTGCTTTTTGCCTCTTTCTTTTTTGAGCATATTGATCTTGCTGTACCATTTAGAAATGTTTTTTTAAAAGTAGATAAAGAAGTAGGTATCATTGATATGCCGTCTTCCCCGGCAAAAGCTGCTAGTTTTGCTATTGCTTATATTATACCAGCGGCTTTGTGGGCATTAGCTTATTTACGATTAAAAGAAAAAGAAATTTAGATGGAATTCAGAGATAGACAAGCGATTTATTTACAAATAGCCGAATATGTGTGTGAGCAGATTTTGCTTGGCAAATGGTTGCCGGGTAACAAGATATTAAGCATTCGTGAACTGGCGATATTCATGGAGGTGACGCCTAATACCATACAAAGAACTTATGATTATCTGCAACAGGAGGAAGTAATAACCAATAAACGCGGCGTAGGTTATTTCGTACCCGAAAATGGCCCCGAAAAAGTACTTAAGTTTCGAAGAACCCTGTTTATTCAAAATGATTTACCGGTGATGTTTAGAAATATGTACCTGTTAAAAGTTTCCGGCCAAGATGTTACAAAACGATTTGAAAAATTTATTAAAGAAAATTTTAAAGAAACCAAATAATGAAATTAAGTTCAAAAATATTGGTCATGATGCTGAGTGCATTTGTGATATGCCTTTTCGCTTCTAATGTCATATTAAAGAAGCAATACGACAGCGCAGATAAAAGTGATTATTACTGGAATTACAATAAAATCTCCACTACGCCATTTAAGTATTTAAAAATTGATGGTGGTAATGTCACCAATATCGTATTTGAGCAACAGAAAAATTGTTCTGTCAGAGTACTGGACTATTGGGGTGGATATGATAAAGACAGCGTTAAAACTTACGTATCAGGGGATACCTTAAATCTCCAGTTTGTTAAAAGCCCAACCGATCTTTATAAAAAATCATGGATGGAAACCAATGTATTGGTTCGTATCGCAGCACCTCAATTATTGGCAGTCGATGGTTATAACACCAATTTCGAATTGGAAAAACTTGATCAAAAGGAATTGTCTATCAAATTGGGTGGTAAATCAAGAATTGAAGTAGAAAGCAGCACGCATAATTTTGATAAGCTATCCATTAATCAGCGTGATTCCTCCCAGGTAATATTCGAAATGAATCCTGATCTCAAACAATCAGCAACAATCAACGTAAAAAATGTTGCTGTAAAAATGCAAGGCGTCTCTTTATTAGATATTGGTCATATGAATATTGACAATCTCCAACTGGATGTGATGGAAAGTTGCGCAGTCATTCTGTCGGGTCACAACCTTAAATCCCATTAAAATTAATAGTAGTAAGTATTGATGTAACGCATCAATAACTCACCAATTAACAGTCTTTGATAGCCATATGCCCGTTACCGGCAAGTTCGTTGGCTGGTTTTATCTGGTATCAATTTGGTGCAGGCGTTACATTCGGTCTATCAGCGGTATTGGTATTGGCGGTTGCGATTTACATATCATTTATACGTACAAAACTAACAAGTAATTAAACAATACATCCTAGTGCAACGGTCTTAATAATTTAGTTGTCAACCTCAAAAGGATATTATGAAACAAAAATAGTTCGCTATTTTTCTCGCTGGCCTAGCCCTTCTAACTCTACTATTTCTTTCCTGTAAAAAAGAAGAAAACTATATGAGCAATGCAAATATTATTGGGATGGATGCAAGGATGTGTGCATGTTGCGGTGGCACTGAAATTGTAATTGATAATATTGTAAATCCAAATGGTAATTCATATTTTTTAATTGGACAATTACCTGCCTGTTTTAGTTTAGGCAATAATCCAAAATTTCCAATTGCTGTAAAGATTGATTACAAAATAGATTCTACTCACTGCTTTGGCAATTATATTGGTATTTTAAAAATTGCAAGACGATAAAATTCCATTTATCTAAATTCCCCACAAGTTTATAATCCACACAACTGGTTGCATTTCCTGGATACTATATACCGATGGCTTGTAAATTTTACAGACAAATTTGTTCAAGTAAAATATGTATCGTAATATTACGATTGAATGGGAGTTACAAAATCAGAAATATTCACAGCCAAACAAAATAAATTGGCAACGCTGCTAAAGGCATTGGCACACCCTGCCCGTATTGCCATTATTCAGCATCTTGTTAAAGCAGAGCAATGTATTTGCGGCGACCTGGTAGAAGAGTTGGGATTGGCTCAGGCAACCATTTCACAACATCTAAAAGAGTTAAAAGCAATTGGTATAATAAAAGGATGTGTTGAAGGAACAAGTGTTTGCTATTGTATTGATGAAAAAGTTTGGCTACAGGTAAAAAAAGAGTTTGAAGCTTTCTTTGTTGCGTACAAAGTTACTGATGCCTGCTGTTGATTTTTTTTATATGTAAGCATCGGTATATTACGATTGAGTATATAAATATTAATAGCATAAAATAAAAACAAAATGAAATTATCTGAAATAAAAAAACACCTTGCTTCATCAGAAGTTGTAAATTTTAAATTGCCAACCGGCACCTTTGTTCCGGAAAACTTCCACGTTACAGAGGTAGGCATTGTAACAAAACATTTTATAGATTGTGGCGGAACTGAACGCCTGGAGAAAGTTGTAAACTTTCAGCTTTTTGATGCCAATGATTTTGTGCATCGCTTAAAACCTCAAAAGCTTCTAAAGATTATTACACTATCTGAGGAAAAATTAGGTATCGGTGATTTAGAAATAGAAGTGGAATATCAATCTGACACAATTAGTAAATACGGCTTACATTTTAACGGAAAAGATTTTGTGCTGGTGCCAAAACAAACGGCTTGTTTGGCAAGTGATGCCTGTGGTATTCCACTGGCAAAACAAAAAGCTCAATTAGCAGAAGTTGCTGCTGACAAACAAAGTTGCTGCACACCTGGCAGCAGTTGCTGCTAATGAAATAATTTATGGAAATCAGGAAAATTGAACAAGAACACTATCCGGAAATTGTAGACATATACCTGCAAGGCATTGCAACAGGTATTGCTACTTTATAAACAGAAGCAACGGATTGGGAGACATGGAATAAAAGCCATTTATCAAATTGCCGTATAGCTTCATTTGAAGGTAATGAAATGGCAGGATGGGCAGCACTTTCTCCTGTTTCAAGCAGGTGTGTTTATGCAGGTATTGCAGAAGTGAGTATTTATATAGCAGAAAATTTCAGGGGTAAAAGAGTTGGTAAATATCTGCTGCTAAAATTGGTAGAAGAAAGTGAAGCTGCCGGACTTTGGACATTGCAGTCAGGAATATTTTCGGACAATAAAGCAAGTATAAAACTGCATGAACAATGTGCAGTTCGGGTTATTGGTTGCCGGGAAAAAATTGGAAAGAAAGCTGGCGTTTGGAAAGACAATATCATTATGGAAAGAAGAAGAAAAGTAATTGGTATTTAACAATACAGCAATAATTATCAGACCAAAGAAATAATATAAATTATGACAGCAAACGACTGTACCCCGGCACACGAAAGAAAGAAGTTGAGTTTTTTAGACAGGTACTTAACACTATGGATTTTTTTAGCAATGGCAATCGGTGTGGCTATTGGCTACCTCTTTCCTTCCTCATCCACTTTCATCAATTCATTTTCTACCGGCACCACCAATATTCCTTTGGCCATCGGTTTAATCCTGATGATGTATCCGCCGTTCACCAAAGTGAAATATGATAAACTAAAAGTAGTTTTCAAAAATACAAAAGTGCTGGGAGTTTCATTACTGCTTAACTGGTTCATTGGTCCCATATTAATGTTTGTATTTGCAATTACCTTTTTACATGGCTATCCAGAATACATGGTAGGTCTTATTTTAATTGGTCTGGCACGTTGCATCGCAATGGTGATTGTTTGGAACGAACTGGCGGAAGGCAGCAGGGAATATGCGGCTGGATTGGTAGCATTGAATAGTATTTTTCAGTTGTTGTTGTACAGCGTATATGCGTATGTTTTTATTACGTTGCTTCCACCTTTATTTGGTATAACGGGTTCAGTGGTTGATATAACTATCGGCCAGATTGCAAAGAGCGTGGCTATTTACTTGGGTGTGCCTTTTTTAGCAGGATTCTTAACAAGATATTTTTTACTGAAATTAAAAGGAGAAGAATGGTATCAGACAAAGTTCATTCCTTTTGTTTCTCCCATCACGCTGATTGCGCTACTGTTTACCATCGTGGTGATGTTTAGTTTAAAAGGAGAATTGATTGTACAAATTCCGCTTGATGTAATAAGGATTGCTATTCCATTAGTAATATACTTCGCAATAATGTTCCTGGTTAGTTTTTTTATTGGTAAAAAAATGGGTGCAGATTATTCGACTAATGCATCTATTGCTTTCACAGCAGCAGGCAACAATTTTGAATTAGCCATTGCTGTAGCGATTGGTGTATTTGGTATCAACAGCGGTCAGGCTTTTGCCGGAGTTATTGGGCCATTAGTAGAAGTGCCTGCACTGATTGCATTGGTAAATGTTGCTTTCTGGATTCGTAAAAAATATTACACAAAACCTCAAACTGTTTAAATATATCAAAATGAAAATCGCATTATTTTCAGACATCCACGCCAACCTTCCTGCACTAGAAGCTTTTTTTAAAGATGTTGACAGCCGCAAGCCGGATGCAATCTATTGTCTTGGCGACCTGGTAGGTTATAATATCTGGCCGAACGAAGTAACCAACGAAATCAGGAAAAGAAATATTTCCACCATTGCAGGTAATTACGATTTTGGAATTGGCAGAACAAGTAATGATTGTGGCTGTGCTTACAAAACTGATTTGGAAAAGGCAAATGGCAGCGTTTCTATTTCTCTAACAAACAGCCTGATGAAAGACGAGGAAAGAGCTTACCTGAGAACCTTACCTGCACATATAAAAGTAGAGTATCAGTTGAATGAAGATAAATTAAACCTTTTATTGGTGCATGGTAGTCCTCGTAAAATAAACGAGTACCTTTTTGAAGACAGGGAAGAAAAAAGTTTACTCAGGATAATGCATGATGCTGACGCAGACATTTTGTGCTTTGGTCATACACACAAACCATATCACCGAATATTGGAAGAAACAGACGGCCATAAAACAAGGTATCGCCACGCTATAAATTTAGGTTCTGTAGGAAAACCAAAGGACAATGACCCAAGAGGTTGCTATGTGATGTTGCACATTCATGAAAATAGCAGCGTATTATATCTTGAAAGTGTACAGGTAGAATTTATACGGTTTGAATATGATATTGAAAAAGCGGCAAAAGCAGTGGAAGAAAGTATTTTACCAAACGATTATGCAGAAAATTTACGACGAGGATATTAATTATGAAACTTGTTTTACTATCAGATATACGTGCCAACCTACCTGCATTGGAAACGGCTCTTGCAGATATAGATTCCAGTAAACCCAATGCCGTATACTACCTCGGTGATTTATTGGGTTATAATGTTTGGCCTAATGAAGTGGTACAAGCTATTTAAAGAAGAAATATTGCTATCCTTGCCGGTAACCAAGATTTGAAAGTGTTAAAGCCTGGAAGTGAAAGTGAGATTGCAGTGTCTGGAAAAAATTACGTCTATTCAAT
The DNA here is from genome assembly GCA_025352695.1 of Ferruginibacter sp. Taxonomy (GTDB): domain Bacteria; phylum Bacteroidota; class Bacteroidia; order Chitinophagales; family Chitinophagaceae; genus Ferruginibacter. The sequence goes on from JANXSK010000156.1 coordinate 7,639, forward strand.
TGTAGGCGAGCAGGAAAAAAAATATTTATTAACGCTCCCTGTTCATATCCGGTTGGAGTTTTAATTAGACGGTGAAAAATTAACTGTATTGTTTGTTTACGGAAGTCCTCGCAGTATGAATGCATACTTGCTTGAAGACATGGAAGAAATTTTGCTATCAGAAATTATGCAGAAAGCTAACGCAGATATTTTATGCTTTGGCCATTCTCACAAACCATATCACCGTATTATAAACACAGGTGCAAATGGAGAAAATTATTTTCGCCATGCCATTAATATTTGCTCAGTTGGCAAACCAAAAGACAATAACCCCGAAGGTTGTTATGTAGTACTGACCATTAATGCAAATTGCAGCGTAACCAACAAAGATTTTTTAAAAGTCAAGTTTATTCGTTTTAAATATGATGTAGAGAAAGCTGCTAAAGCTGTAGAGGAAAGTTCCTTGCAGCATGAGTTTGCTGATATGTTGCGAAAGGGATATTAATCATTTCATGCAAAAGGAGTCATATTAAAAAACATATTATTATGCAATTCATAAATCAATTAAAGTATTGGAAACAACATACCTGGTTATTGGTTGAAGGCGACACAGGCACAATCGGCATTACTGAATTTGCTCAAAGTGAATTAGGATTAATTGTGTATATCGATTTACCTTCTATTGGAAAATCATTTAAACAAGATGAAGTATTCCGTTCGGTAGAAGTAATTAAAACAGTCAGCGATTTATTTATGCCTGTATCAAATGAGGTAATAGCTTTTAATACTCAATTAAAAGAAGAACCAACTTTAGTAAACGAAGAATCTTTTACCGGAGGATGGATGCTGAAAATTAAAATTTCAAATGCGGAAGAACTAATCACTTTACTTTCTGCAGAGCAATACAAGGAAATAGCAGAAAATTAATTTTGGAATAATTACTGGGATAAAAATTATGTCGTTTCCTATCGGGCCGGGCTTTCCGTTTCAATCTTCTGCGAAGGATTTCCACTCAATCCCTAACGGGGTAAAATAGTACCTCCATAGATCATCAAGTTTTAAGGCTTATAACAAAAAAAACCGTCACAATCAAGTAACGGGTTTTCAATCAATATCAGATTAGTTACAAACGCAACCCGATTTATTCGGGCAATTTTCGTTTTATGACAATCCTTTTTATCAGGACAGCCTTTCGAACACTCTACTTTAGCCTTCGCTTTTTTTACTTTCCTACCGCCTTCTGCAAAAACAGAAGTAGTAGAAATTAATGTTAAGGCAAGTATTTCTATAAATGCTTTTTTCATTTTTATTATTATTCAATATTGTAAAATAATTTTAAATATTTCGGAGTATTAACAAAATTTGGTGGGTGCCAACATTCAGATAAATATTCAGAAATGTAATTATCGTTTGCAATAAGATAAATCTTTTTGACCAAAGTGCTTGAAGGCAACGAAAGAAAAAATTTAGGTAAACTTGAAATATGACAATATGGGCAACCGTTCGCATTACAGACCCCGAAGTAAAAAAGCTGATACAAATGGCTTTAGTTCCTAACAAAGAAGTGTTGCAAAATATACAGGATGGTAAAGAGGATGAACTATCCACCTGTTTTAAAAACATGACCGATGCAGCTTTTGAATATGCTATGACAAATGAAACTTAACAATTAGAAACTACAAAGGGAAGTTTGTTTGGCGCTTACAATACCGTTACCGGATATTTTCAAAATGTGAAGACTTACAAAAATGATAAAGCAAAACTGAAATCCTTATTCTTTGGTGGTACAGGACTATTGAGGACACAAAAGGCATTTCAACTTTGTGAGCGTTTTGCAAAGGCTGGGATAATGGAATTTTACAATTAAGATTTTTAAGGGGCAAGCAAAAATGTTTGCCCCATTTTTATTAAGACATTTAAAGCCGGGAAACGAGCCACGCCCTCAAGCGTGGCTCGTTGGGTTATTAAAAGATAACTTATCGAATCAACATAGATTTTTATACCTGTTCAATGATAAATTTATTTTATCTTAAATAATTTATTGTAAGTTTTAACACTTCGCCTTATATTTTTCTTATTGAACGGGCTTTTGCATTATTGGTATGCTTTTGTATAATACGTTTTCCTTCTGCCCTCACTGTATCTTCTTTTCTAAAACTCCATACAATATTACTTGCTTTTTTTCTAGATACTTCAATATCAACAATAGGTGCAGGGTAATCTTTATCAATAATACACTTGTATAACTGTTGTTCGATAACACTCAATTTCCACGGTTCATGAATTAAATTTACAGGTATATTTTTTAATTCTGTAACCCATTGTTTAATGAATAGCCCTTCGGTATCATGCTCCTGAGAATTTTTTATGGGGTTATAAATCCGAATGGTATTGATACCCGTAACACCTGATTGCATTTGTAATTGCGGATAATGAATGCCGGGTTCATAATCTAAAAACTGCCGGGCTAAAAAATGAAGTTCCCGCCAATCCTGCCATAAATTAAAAACAAAAAATGACACTACCATTGCCCTCATCCTGAAATTGATATAACCTGTTGCTGCAAGGCATCGCATACAGGCATCAACAAGCGGCACACCAGTTTTTCCCTCTTGCCACGCTTTGATATATACTTCGTTTTTAGGTTTTATTAGTTGATTATATGCACTGTTTACATTTTGAAATTCCATGCTGCATTCATCCTCAAATTTTTGTATAAAATGACAATGCCAGTGCAACCGTGAGATAAAATTTGCAATTGCTCTTTTGTTTTTAGATTTTTGATAGTGCTGATTGGTGTACTGATATACCATACGCATACTTATATTTCCATAAGCCAGATAGGGGGATAAGCGGCTGCAGCCTTTTCGGCTTAGTAATGGTTTTGAAATATGCTT
>JANXSK010000190.1 GCA_025352695.1 Ferruginibacter sp.
ATATTTATCTTACAAAAACAACAGCTCTTTACCCCTTTTTTTAGTCCTCTTTTGCAGGCCTTTTACAAGACCTTTTTGAAATCGTTTTTTAGGGGGTCAATTTAAAATGGCGAAGGGGGGTCAGTTTAGCCGGGATTTACATTAATCAGCAGACCCTAATTAACTATATTTAAATCAGTTAATGAAATTGATTTTAAGAAGTAGCTTGAACTTTATAAAATGAATTTATATTTTAGCTATTTCCAACAGGCTATTTTTATCTTCAAAATTTTTAGGCAGTATTTATTTTAAAAAATAGTTGATTAATATTTTTTAAAATAAATTGGATAATCTTTAGATATTTTTAAATGGCCAAGTATTGATAACTTTCCATTTCTTAAAAATAATCAAATAATTAAGTGTTTTAAACGTATTGAGCCGTAAATTTACTATAACTCATTTTGGAATTATCAAAATCGGTGTTATGTTTGCATTAGAAATCGAAATGATTGTTACCTCTGTTATCCGAATTTCAAAAAACAAAATCCTCCTTTAATTCATTGTTCCTTTGAATTATTCTCCATTTCCTTGATACCTAATATTTTGAAGCCCTAAAAATTCAGGAAATGAAATTTATTTATATAAACGCAATCACAGTATTATTAATAATTGCGGTTATTATTTTCTACTCCTACTTAACGCATCAAATTAAATTTCTGGGTTTTGAAATATTATTTTTCACCAAAGCATATTATTTTCTCCAAATAAATAGAAAAGTAAAACAATTAAATTTTATTATGCGTCCATATATAAATAGTTTTAATAAAATTGATAATGAAGTTGTTGTAAAAAGTAGTGAAGTACAGAATTCGTAAATATTATTGAAATAAATAATTCGAAGTAAAATAGAAAATAGTTAATTATAAATAAAGTGTTTTAGTTCTATATAAAAAATTGTTTTACACTCAAAAAAAATTAATAAGAATAAATTATAACTAAATATCCTTCCAAAAATACATCGTATCTAATTCTACTGAAAATCTGCTTTTTTTTATTTTTAAAAAATTAACAGATGAACAAAAATTGGCATATAATCTACACTAAATCGCATTGCGAGAAAAAAGTAGCGACATTATTATCAAAGAAAAAAATTGAAAATTATTGTCCGCTTAACAGGGCATTTATTACAAAGGGTAATAAAAAAAGAATTTTATTTACCCCATTATTTACTTCTTTTGTGTTTGTTCGTATTTCAGATGCAGAGATGGCCACAGTAAGACAAATTGGTGCTGTTATTAACTTTATTTATTGGTTAGGCAAGCCAGTTGTTGTTAAGGAGGAAGAAATAGATAATATACAACATTTTTCTATGCATTATTCCGACATTAGCCTTGAAAAAATAAATGTAAACAATAATGGAATTGTTAGATTTATAAGTGAACCCCAGTTTGATATTAATACCAGTAAAGCTATGGTATCAGTAAAATCTAACTTTAGATTATTGCTTCCTTCTCTGGGGTATGTTATGATTGCACGAATTGAGAAAACCAACAATGATATATTCAATTTTGAATCTGAAAGAATTAAAATGGTATCATAAAAAAAATCTATTAGGCATAATGATATTTTTATAAAACATCTAATTCAATAATAACCTGTAATGTTTTTTATTTTTTTGATTAAGCTTTTAAATTTTGAATAAAACTGGCTTATTAAATACTAGGAATATGAAAAAGGATATAAAATTTTTTTCCAGCATATTATCAATTTCATTACGCTCAACCTCCAATATACTTAAGAACGTATTGCATTTTCAACTTTTTCCATCTTATTGGGAACTAATTCCTGTAAAGTTGGATAAGACAGTTTTTCATAACAAAATTGAAAATAGGTATTTGTCAAAGTCGTCATTGCCATCTAGTAACTGATTGGCAAATGAGATTGTTCAAACTAAATTATATTTTCTACAAAATAATAAGGTACTAGTTGCGTTTATTAAACAACTCCAGATAATTTGCAACTTGTGCTTGGTAAACAAGATGTTTTCTTTGGGGGTTACAGAACCGATTTGGTTCGTAAACGAAGACCCGATTTCTATCGGGTCTTTTGTTATTTTACCCTTCGTGTTTTAGTATGGAATGTAAAAAGTAAATAAATTGGTATTCTTATCAATTAATTAGTCATCCCTCAAAAAGTCGTTTTAAAATTTAGGGCAAAGAATTTCCAGTAAGTATTTATAATCATTTTATAAATAAGTAACCAACATCTCATTGCCTCTGTGCGCCAGAGGTTAATTCGTCGTTTAAAATTCATA
>JANXSK010000179.1 GCA_025352695.1 Ferruginibacter sp.
TGTTGCAACAGCCCCAATATTATTTAACTGTAGTTTACCCAACCCATTTGTAACAAAATAATTATCTGGCCCGTAATTTGAAATATTGCCTTTTACAATAAGATTATGATCTCCCAACAATAATTTACCGGCATTAAAAAAACTAAAATTGTTTACTGTTAAGTCTCCTCCAAGGACAAAATCTGATCCGTTTTGTCCGATCAAATCAAGGTTACCAATATTGCCGGCACTCATGATTGTTACTGAATTACTTCCGATATTTTGCCCAGCTTTACGGTATAATGTAACAACTCCATTGTATGGATTGATAAGGCCAGGGCAAGTTGAATCGGCAATGGTATTGTAATCATAAATATTTCCACCTACCGCAATATTAGCAGCAACACCAGCAGCATTTTTTCGAAGAAAAAGACCTCCTCCCTGGGATATATTTAGGTCGCCGGCACAAACAAGCTGGTATGAAATAGTATCATTCGGATCTAATACCAGCTGACCACTCTGTATTCTTGCAGCGCCTGAAACGTACAGCGAATTGGCTGCGGTAACTTTTGCACACCCCGATTTATTTACAATAAAGGTATCGATCGGGAAACCTATAGGCCAAACAATATTACTATTTGTACTGCCAAAAAACTCTAGCTTAAAGTGACAAAAATTATTTGCACAATCATTAATGGAATCAGTATTGCCATAATTAAATATACCGCCTATTTTAAAAATATTCTGCCCATTGATCAATACAGGAGTAATACTGGGAAAAGGATATACTGATCCCTGGTTAATCAAATTCCCGGAAATTTTTACATCCCCGTCAATCCCAATACCTATACCTCCAGACAAATCAATACTTCCATTGATAATATTGGGCAACGGATTTACCGGATCTTCCTGATTAAAATTCACGTTGCCAATTGAATTCAGAAGACCAAGGTTTCCATTAAGCACCGAACCTGATGTAAAAAAATCAATACAGCAATACGATTTTATATTTACACTACTGGAAACAAAATTTGCATTTTTTCCGACATGAAAGGTTATACCCTGATTATTTAAATCATCTTGTATCGTGCTGTTTAAAATGGTAGATGAACTACTGTCGCCTACTATAAACGAATGAAGTTTGAAGGTGCAGTTTTCTGCAAATATATTACCACCCGTTGACTGGCTTCCAAATCTATAACCTCCATAAATAGTATTACTAAGCTTTACTTTACCATTCTTAGATAATGTAATTGAGCTCCAGTCTGCGTGGGAAAATAAAGAACCAAAAGTACTGTTTGTAATTTCCAAGTCTGTTATGGCGGGATTGCCACCATACAGTTGAAAATAGCCAAACCGAAAATTAGAACCGGAATCAATTAATACAAAGCCACCATTGGTTGTATAAACATTTATAAGAGCGGAATATCCGCTGGACGTTACCCCCCCGCCAAAATCGGTGCCACTCACATGCATACTTTTGCATCTGTTACCGGTTGTGCCATTTCCTCCTACTACAAGGGAATCTGAAAAACCAAAACTAGGCGCTAAAAGTCCGGATTGTGAACCACTGATAACGACGTCATCCAGTTCTGTTGGGGCCCTTTGAATGGGTGTTTGACCAACAGGCATGTTATTTGTATCCAGTTAGCCAGATCATTCCAATTTGCAGTACCGCCACCCTTGTACAATAAAGTAATTCCCTGCGAATGGGCATTACAAACCACTTGTAAACATATCATGACAAAAAAAATTTGCTTCATACTAAATGCTTTTGATGATGATTTTACCACGATTGGGCATGAAGGAAGGAACTACAGCAGCTGAGACACAATAATTAAATTATTAGTAATAATACAATAATTTATTGATAATCAAAATAGAACTAAATCACTTGGGTAAATAAAATTAGAAGGGGTGGATTTATTGGCTAATTTGGATAGAATCTTTACAAATAAAAAAGCAGCGGTGAAACTAAATTCACCACTGCTTTTTTGCAAATGCTGCAAATTATTTTTTTATGGGCATAAAACTTAATAAGCGGATATGGTTGATATCGCTCTAATCATAGTGGTACAATCCATCGCTGCATACTACTATGGCCTTTTTATCTGCAATGGTTACGCATCTCAAAAAATAAATGATGTAAAATTTATTCTTCTGATTTATACTATAATGGGCGCCCCCTACAAAAAAATACCCGCTGTAAAACAGCGGGCAATGAAAATTCATAAAGTGTAATTTATTCTATTTATTTTTTATCTATTACCAGCATAACAGCTCCCAGTGGAGGTATGGTAACTTTTATACCATTGGTGGTAACTGTTGAACGGGCTTTAAGTGTTGTGTAAGTAACAGGGCCGCCGGCATCACCTGCAGGCCCGTTACCGTTTACCAAAACCTTTCTTGAAAACTCGCCATTATCATTACTTCCTTCCAGGCTGTACCAATAAAAGCGAGTTTTCAAGAAAGGTTTTGGTAAACGGTAACGGGCCTGCAGGTGATGCCGGCGGCCCTGTTACTTACACAACACTTAAAGCCCGTTCAACAGTTACCACCAA
>JANXSK010000208.1 GCA_025352695.1 Ferruginibacter sp.
CATAACAGTAAAGGCCTACTGTTATGCCGCTTGATTTACATGCTGCTATATGGGCTTGCATTACCTGAGCCTGCGTTATATTGTTGTGTTCCATAATCGCAAAGCTCACTACTCATTGTTAAACATGAAAGATGGGGTTGGTGGAGGGGATACTGTAATACAACAAAATGTTGCCGTAGATTTTTATTTCTCTGGATAGTACATTTTTTCTAATTCTTCATGTTACAACCTGATTTAATTAATAAAAATGTAAACACTTATTATGTATATTTGTTCGTACAATAAAATTAAGCCAAAATCTTCAAAATTTAAATCTCTATTTCAATTTTAAAGATTTTGATATCAGACAATTGTAATAAATATTGAGCTATGTAATTAATTAGTTAGCTTTTTTGCTTTTAGATGGATTGGTCAGCACTTTTTTACAGGTAAATATCCATCCGAATAACACTGTGTAAATGGCTAATAAAAAAGAAGAAATAATATTTATGGGTGCTAAATTTTTAAGGCTTTGCATTTTTAAAAAAACATAAGCAGTTATGATTTTTGATAAACTAGTGTCAAATAGCGTTCATTTAAATCGTGAAGATTACATACAAATTGTTTCGCCTGAATTGAAAAAAATATTCGTTGCAACATCAAACAAATAACCAACAATTGAAACCAAACTATTAAATATTCCTTGTTTTATAAAATAGCATTATGATTAACTCACAATACTTTAATCAACAAATATGAAAAGTACAGCACCTGAATTAATTATTGATCTTGCTAATTATAGTACGCCAATCAGCAACTTGTTTCAACAACCAAAAAATGTGAGGAGTAACAACAATATATGTTTTCACAGGAGCAGTTTGATGCTTTTAAAACGAAATGATTTATTAGTAGAATTAAAATATTAACAGAAGACCAGGTGAATTTGTTACAGCAAAAACTTGTAAAATTGCAATCTTTAAGTGCAGAGAAAAAAGCATTGTTTTATCATTATGAAAGCAACGAATGTGAAGATCTACCCAAAGTAATTTTTCATGTTATTATAGCATGGCGGGTAACAACTGATTTCATTATTTAATCTGGTCGCCTGCTTACCGTATGGCTGCATACCAATTGTTAGGACAATCATTTAGTTTTTTTCATAATCAGTTATTTTGTAAGCCTGCCGAACATGGCGGCGAATTAGCCTGGCTCCTGGATTATTCTTATTGGACTTTTACAAAACCGATGCACCATCTTACTTGCTGGATAGGTTTGAATGACGCTAACATAGACAATAGCTGCCTGTATTTTGTTCAGGGAAGCCACAAATGGGGTTTACTTCCTATTATAGGATTGACTTGTGGCATGGATGCCGTAAGAGAAATATTAAGCAGTGAACAAGTAGAAGCGTTTGATAAAAGAGTACCGAATGAATTATTAAAAGGGTATACAAGTTTCCATTATCCTTTAATGATGCATGGATCATATACAAATACTTCTAGTCGACCAAGAAGAGCCGTTGTACTGAATGCAATGGATTATCAAACATTGGGTAACACTGCTGATTATGAAAGAAAAGAAGCATTAAAAAATTTTCCGGATATGCCGCAGGATAAGATACTGGATAGTCAATTATTCCCCTTGCTATTTGAGGGAGATAAAGAACTTGTGGGTGTAGGAAGAGAAATACCCATAATTAATATTAAGGAATTTTAAGCTCTGTCTATTATTTATTTTGTCACAAGAATTATAAATTTAAAAGTTATGAAAATACCAGCTTATAAAATCTGTGCGCTTATTGTTTGTTGCTTGTTGAATGCCGCCTTCATTTTTGCGGCCGGTAATCACAGTAATAAAATGAATATAGATTCACTTTTACCACATACAAAAGTCGCAGGTATTCCTACGCTTGATGAATTAGGGGGCGATTGGTTATTAATGAGCCAGGTTGCAAATATGCCTGCTGTTCATAACTTTAACCACATGCTGGTGGTAAACCGTGACTTAACCTCTTATTATTATTTTCCAGGGGGAATATATCCCTGGAAACAAGGACACCCAAATATAAAATTAACTATTGATGGGGAAGAATATTCTGCAATTGAAACACGCTGTTTTGCTTATAAAGCCCTTCGCCGTAATAAAGATTGTAATGGCATTTCTGTAGAAACTGATGTCCGCATGATAAATGAATCACGAAATGTTATGTGCAGAATTACTGCAACCAATACAACTATACTGCCTCGCCATCTAAACGTGGTGTTACGTGTCCCGGGCAAATTGATGGAAGATGGTATTGGTGTTTCTAATGGTAGTCAGCGGCCTGGAGTAATTTCTATTGTGCGGCCAGCCCATAAACCAACAGAAATATCAGTAGAGAAGGACACTGTTATCTGGCACTGGATAGTTGATCTTCCAAAAGGCGGTTCATCAAATATTGAATATGCAGTAGGTGATGAAGTTTCGGAAAAAGCAACTCAGACTAATAGCGTTGTTACTAAATGGGCTGCAGGTTTTACTACTTATTTTAACAATTGTAAAATCAATTGGGAAAATCGCTGGGTCGATGCATTTACGCCAGGCAATAAACATTTTTCGGGTCATTTACCCATTTTAAAAAGTAAGGATGTTGCATTGATGCGTAACTATTATGTCGGAGCCTGGACAATGCTGGCGCTTGAGCGTACCCAATTTCCAGTATCCAATCGTTCTTTTATTACAAGTGGCGAACGGGAAGATGGTACGCAGTTTTATTGGGACGCATCCATGCAATCTACTTCATGGGCGCTGCTTGAACCGGTAGGGATGAAGGCCTCACTACGCCGCTGGTTAGTGCAAAATCCACGTACGGGCCAAGGCAGTGGATATGCGCTTGACTTAAGAACTATGAGGGGTTTTGATACAACAAATTATGCAAGTATCAATGGATATGCTTTTAACGCCTGCACTATCTTTAAAACCATTAACGATTACTTGCGCATTAAAAATGATCGTGCTTTTTTAAGTGAGAAATTAGAGAATGGAAAAACGGTGTTAGAAACCCTGGATGCCCTTGCTACAGACTGGGAAACACTTCCCAAAGGGCATGATGGATTATCTAACTATGGCGAAAATAATAACCTGCTTGAATGTGCGCCTTCCTATGTAAATTTTGTACCTTCTTGTAATGCGCAAAATATTTGGATGATGCGGGAAGCGGCTAAATGGTATTTGCTGAAAGGCAATTTGGTAAGGGCTAAAGCATTAGAATTAAAAGTTTCAATATATCTTCCTAAGGTGTTGGCACTATATAAACAGGGCAGTGGTGTATGGAATGCGTGGCAGGTAAATGGTAAAAAAGTAGAGTTGCGCCATTGTGTAGATTTTATTTATGTTGGCAATGCTTTAAAAAATGACCTTACAAAAAATCAAAAGCTCGAAATGGTTTCCTTTGTTAAAGATGAATTGTTTACCCGGGATTGGATGCGTGCAATGAGCTTGCAAGATGCTGCCGCTGCAAATTCAGATAGGCCAGATCATGGTCCAATGGGTGCTTATGATGGTTGGATACCATTAACTGTTAATACTATGTGGAATTTAGGAGACGCCATTGCAGCGTACGCATTTTATCGCAGAACGGCAGTAGTTACAAGAGAAGGACCTTTTGCCCAGGCACGTGAATTTTTTGGTTCTAACCGCACCGGGTACAATGCGCCGGTACGTATAGCCGAAAGGCAAGGCTGCATGAAGGAATGCATTAGCGGTGTCGCTTTTAGTGATGTGGTAATTAATACTTTTTTTGGATTTGATCCGCAGGTTGGTAATGAAAATATGATTGTAGATCCAGCTACTCCTCGTCCATTTATCGGAGAGCTGTTAAATGTTCATTTTGCAGGAAAAGAATTTACTCTACATGCAGGAGTAAAAGGAGTTAAAAGTATTCCTAAATGATACAATGGTTATAGCCATAAAATTACCTGCTGTAAACCAATAGAATTTTATGGTAGAGATAGCCTGCTTATTTAGCCAAAAATTAAAGTATAAACTGATTATTATACAAACAATATCTTGACACAAAAGCAGGGAATCAAATTTATAAAATGATAAGAAAAATTATAAAATTCTTTTTTGTGGAACATAAATTTAAGGTTATGGCAGGCTGGTTCTTGGAGTGAAAAATTGAGGGCTCGGGCCGTTAACAAAAATGTACAAACAGTTCGGGATTTAACTCAAAATTCTTGGGAAGCACGCTTACCTTTATTAACTGGCGTTGCGGACGGAGCATCAGGAAAATTGGCTTCTAAAAAGGAAGGTATTGCTGTTTCAAGAAAAGGGATTATGGTAACAGCTTTTGGCGAAAACCCAGATGGTAAGGGACTCATACTTCGATTGTGTGAGCAAGCAGGAATTAGTGGAATTGTTACCATTAAACTAGGTCAGGGATCAAAATATACAAAAGCTTCATCCGTAAACCTTAGAGTTGAAGTACTAGATAAAACGATCAATATTAATGCAAATAAATTAAGCTTTTTATCAAAAGTGTATGCGCCTGCCAGCTATATTTTAAAGTAAAAATTAAAAGAAAAATTGGTAACAACAGACAACAGTGCATCTTTAAAGGTTATATTTAATTTAAGACTACAATATAGAGATATCCCTATCTATCTTTTAGATAATTTTATTTTAAACCAGAAAATTAACAACCTTTATCTTACAATAACATTGCTCAATAACTGATTATTTTATGTTTAAATAAAGCTTATGAAAATCCTTCGCTACGTCATTTTTTTTATAACTATTTCGTTGTGGCAGGTGTCCTGTAAACAAAATGGTAAACTATTTCAATTAGTCTCCTCTGCGCACACTGGAATTAGCTTTAACAATAAAATTGTAGAAACCGATTCTATTAATCCTATAGATGTTACCAATATCTACAATGGTGGTGGTGTAGGTATTGGAGATTTTAATAATGACGGATTACCAGATATTTATTTTACTGGAAACATGGTATCCAACAAACTGTATTTAAATAAAGGGGATCTAAAATTTGAAGATATTACAGAAGAAGCAAACGTAAATGGTGAGGGTAAATGGTGTAAGGGAATATCGGTAATAGATATCAATAATGATGGATGGCTTGACATGTATATTAGCGTATCTATGGATAAGGATCCGGAAAAAAGAAAAAATCTTTTATACGTTAACCAGGGCCTTAATAAAAAAGGAATTCCAATATTTAAAGAAGAGGCGAAAGAGTATGGATTGGATGATACCACCCATTCAACCATGGCAGCTTTTTTTGATTATGATAATGATGGCGACCTGGATATGTACCTGGTTGTAAATCAAATTTTACCAAACATAAACCCTTCTATTTTTAAACCTATTATCACAGATGGATCCTTCCCCAGCACAGGTAGGTTATACAAAAATGAATGGAATGCAGGATTAAATCATCCCGTGTATACGGATGTTACAAAACAAGCTGGGCTTACCATTGAAGGATATGGGCATGGTGTAAATATTGCAGATATTAATAAAGATGGATGGAAGGATATTTTTGTAACCAATGATTTTATATCCAACGATTTACTGTATATAAATAACCATGATGGCACTTTTACTGATAAATCGGCTTCCTATTTTAAACATACTTCCAGTAACGGAATGGGGCAGGATGTAATAGATATTAATAACGATGGATTATCAGATATTATAGAACTCGATATGAACCCTGAAGATAATTATCGTAAAAAAATGATGTTAAGCGGAAGTAGTTATCAATCATTTCTGCTTAATGATATGTTTAAATACCAGTACCAATATGTACGAAATACGTTGCAGCTTAATCAGGGCCCACGGATAAATTCTAACGATACAATTGGTGATCCTATTTTTAGTGAGATTGGGTACTTTGCAGGTATTGAGGCAACAGATTGGAGCTGGAGTCCGTTAGTTGCTGATTTTGATAATGATGGGTACAGGGATTTAGTTGTAACCAATGGTTTTCCTAAAGATATTACTGATCATGATTTTATCGCTTTTAGGAAAGAAGGTGCTCCCGTCACTTCTCAAGCGGTTACTTTAGGGCAAATACCGCAGGTTAAATTACACAACTACGGGTTTCATAATAATGGTAATTGCACCTTTACTGAGGTTTCTAATAATTGGGGATTGAACAAAGTTTCTTTTTCAAATGGAGCAGCTTATGCAGATTTGGATAATGACGGTGATTTAGATATGATTGTAAATAACATCAATGAGGAGGCTTTTGTTTATAAAAATACCTTGATGGATTCAAAGCCGGCTGATAAACATTATTTGTCTGTAAAACTTATTGGTGATTCATTAAACGTTAATGGATTAGGTACCTGGATAGAATTATATTATAATGGTAAGCAGCAAGTTTATGAACAAACACCCTATCGCGGTTACCTATCTTCCATTCAATTAGAAGCACATTTTGGGTTTCAAAATGAACGCATGGTTGATTCTATTGTAATTAAATGGCCTGATGGTAAAATACAAGTACTTAAAAATATCAACCTGGATCAGACTATAAAAATAAATAAAAAAAATGCAGTTGATAGCTATAGCTGGAATAATTTGATAGTAGCAAAAAATACTATTTTTAAAGAAGTAACAGATTCAGTAGGAATAAAATTTACACACGCTCAAATAGATTATGTTGATTTTAATATTCAAAAATTGTTGCCCCATAAATTTTCAGAATACGGCCCATCACTGGCTGCTGGCGATTTAAATGGCGATGGATTGGATGATATTATTGTTGGAGGAAATTCTTCTTTCAGTCCATCTATTTTACTGCAACAGGTAAATGGTTCTTTTTTACAAAAAGATTTAATGCAATTGCCAGAAAATAATACAGTTCAGTTTTTGGATATGGGTATTACTTTATTTGATGCTGATGGAGATGGCGATTTGGATATTTATTTAGCTCATGGGGGCTATGATAGTAAATCAAATGCTGCGGCTTATCAAGATAAATTTTACACCAATGATGGTAAAGGAAATTTTACAGAAGATTTAGCTGCGCCACTTCAAAATTTCGCAAGTAAGTCTTGCGTAAGAGCAATAGATTACGATAAAGATGGTGACCTTGATCTTTTTATTGCTGGTCGTGTTGATCCCTGGAACTATCCCAAACCTGTATCAAGTTTTATTTACAGAAACGATTCAAAAAATGGCCATATTAAATTTACAGATGTAACAAACGAAGTGGCAAAAGGGTTAAATAATATTGGCCTTGTTTGTGATGCAATGTTTACCGATTTTGATAATGATGGCTGGCCAGATCTTATTTTAGCTGGAGAATGGATGCCGGTAACTTTCTTTAAAAATGATAAAGGGAACTTTAGAAATGTAACAGCTCTTTCTAAAATTGGTAACCAGATAGGCTGGTGGAATACCATTGCTGCAGGCGACTTTGATAATGATGGTGACATTGATTATGTTGTAGGTAACTTAGGGCAAAACTCCATTTATAAACCCAATGCGCAATATCCGGTTTCTATTTATGCTAAAGATTTCGATAACAATGGCAGCTTCGATGCAATCCCTTCTCTATACCTTCCTGCAAGCCAGGAAGAGCCAGTAAAAAAAGAATTTCCAGCGCCATCAAGGGATGATATTATAAAACAAATAATAGGAATGCGTTCAAAGTTCCAAAATTATAAATCGTATGCTACAGCTACAATGAACCAACTTTTTACAGCAGAACAACTTAAAGATGCTTTAATATTAAACGCAAATAATTTTACTTCTTCTTATTGCAAAAATGAGGGTAATGGTAAATTTACCTTGGTGCCATTGCCTTTTCAGGCGCAATTATCAACGCTTAGTGGAATGATTGTAGATGATTTTGATGGTGATGGAAACCTTGATGTGGTAATAAATACAAATGATTTTGGTACAGAAGTAACCATTGGTAGGTACGACGCTTTAAATGGCTTAATGCTCAAGGGGGATGGAAAGGGTAATTTTATACCACAGACAATATTACAAAGTGGTGTTTTTATTCCAGGAAACGGAAAAGCTTTAATAAAGTTAAGAGGAAAAAATAATAGCTACCTGATGGCCGCAGCACAAAATCGTGGACTTTTAAAAGTTTTCGAACTTAAAAAAGGCAGCGCTAACTTATCGATATTATCCAATGATGAAAGTGCGGAAATAGAATTTAAAAATGGGAAAAAACAAAAACTGGAATTTTATTATGGTGCTTCTTTTTTATCACAATCTGCAAGATTTTTAAAAATTGATAAAGATGTTTTATCGGTAGTTATATTCAATAGCCACGGTAAAACAAGGAAAATAAATTTTAATGAATAATTTTTAATACACAACTTGCTCATCAACTACAGCTTTAATTTTATTAAAACTATCATAGATAAAATCGAGTATTACTTACTTAAAAGAAAAATACAACCGATTTTATTTGAATTAGATTTGATCCTTATATGCCAATCTGAAGATTAAGCAAGTACTGCCTGAGATCAACCTACCTGTAAAAATGTTGAAATTATTTTACATAAATTAAAAAAAATCATTAACAAAAATTTTACATTACTTTTGAAATATATTATTATGTACATACATACGTAGTTGTTTTAATGTTATTTTATAAGGATAAAATTCTAAATAATTCAAGCAAAAATTATTAAATATTTTTTTTACTAATAATCATGATTAAAATATGGAACAATCGCATAGCCCATAATTAAAAATGCTTTTAATACAGGTTTTTTGTTTAGTGAACTAACACTGAAATATAGAAGCCAAATTTAAATTTATAAACAATTAATTGCCAATCATGAATATTTACACAAACCTCAACATTTGTTATATAAATAAAGCTACACTTAGTACATTTATTCTTACCTGTCTTTTTTGTTCTGCTTTAAAGGCAAATAATAACAAATCTCCTTCTTTAAATAATAAAAAAGAGCTTTCCGTTTCTAATAAAAAGAAGCACATCAATTTCAAAAATGTAGTTATCACTGGAAAAATTACCAACGAAAATGACGCTGGTGTTGGTGGTGTTACTATTTTAGAAAAGGGTACAACAAATGGTACCAAAACTGATCTTAATGGAAATTATACGATAAATGTTAAGGGCCAAAACAGTGTGCTTCTAATTTCTTATATCGGTTATCTGAGCCAGGAAATAACAGTTGGAGCGCTGGAAAGTGTTAATATTAAGTTGGAACAACTATCTAAAAAAATGGATGAAGTAGTTGTGGTAGGCTATGGCACTCAAAAAAGATCTGAAGTAACTAATGCGGTTGTTCAAACAACGGGAGCAGATCTTAAAAAATCAACTTCGGTATCATTGTCAAATTCTTTATCAGGAAGAATGGCCGGCGTATATGTAAATCAAAGAAATTCTGTACCAGGTTTTGATGATGCGGAAATTTTAGTAAGAGGTTCAAATACATACCGTAATAGTTCTGCATTAATAGTTATTGATGGTGTTGCAAATGCAGATCCTGATGGATTGAACAGGTTGGATCCAAATGATATAGAATCAATTTCTGTATTAAAAGATGCTTCTGCTGCTATTTACGGGGCTCAATCTGCTGGAGGGGTTATTTTAGTAACTACCAAAAGGGGTAAATCAGGTAAACCATCTTTTAATTTTACAAGTACACAGGCGCAACAATCGCCAACTATGAAAGTAAGATCTGCCAATGCGCTTGAATATATGAAAGTATTGAATGATAGAAGAACATTGGAAGGAACACCCCTTGATTTCCCTGATGATCTGGTACAATCTTTTACTGATGGAACAAGAAGAAGCGAAGATTGGTGGAAGGCTTTAATAGGGCCCCCTGCAAAACAATCAAGGCAATCCCTTACTATGCGTGGAGGTACCGAAAAAGTAAAATATTTTGTTTCAATGGGTACTGCCACACAAGGTGGAATTTTAAGAGGAGATAATAAAACAAAGCTTAACCAGTATAATGTTAGAAGCAATATAGATGTAACTGTTACAGATAATCTTGAAGTAGGCCTCGATTTATCCTTGCGTGAAAAATATACGCAAACACCCCAAGGCGGACCAGGGGGAGAAGTTGGATATCTTGCCAATACGAGTCCATTACAAGAAGCATATATTGGTGGCGATTATCGTTATCCAGGTGAAGGTTGGTCGCAATTAAACCCTGCAGCCAGAATTTTAAGCCCTGGTTATCGCAGGTATACAGCAGATGTGGCAAGTGGCACAGTTAAATTTAAGTACAATATGCCTTTTTTAAAAGGACTGACGCTAGATGGTTTTGTTTCCTTAAATAAAGTATACAATTATAATAAAGCATTCAACTATACCTGGTTTTATTATGAAAAAAATGCAGCAGGAGAAATAACTAAAGTGCCATCCAGATCAATTGAAGATATTGGGTTGAGGGAAGATTTTACACAAAGTTTAAGAACAACTAAAAATTTAAAACTTACTTATAATACATCTTTCAATCAGTTTCATAAGATTGGTGTATTTGTTTCTTACGAACAATCCAGCTATAAGGATAATTCATTATTTGCACAACGGTTAGGATTTGATTCTCCTTTAATTGATCAGCTGTTTGCCGGTAGTACAACTCCAGCAAATCAAAGCAATAGCGGTACTGCTACTGAGTCTGCAAGGCAAAATTATTTTGGACGTGCAAATTATTCATTTAAAAATAAATATCTTTTAGGCTTAAGTGCACGATATGATGGGTCAAATATTTTTCCTGCATCAAGCAGGTTTGGTTTTTTTCCTCAAGCATCAGCAGCATGGGTAATCAGTAAAGAATCTTTTATTCCTGCAAAATTATTTAGTAACATAAAATTAAGAGCTTCCTGGGGCAGGCTTGGTAATGACAGGGTAAATCCTTTTCAGTACATAGGTGCTTTTGGTTATGCGCCGGGCTGGGTTGTAAATGGTGTAGATGGCAGAGGTATTGCGGCTACTACAACACCTAACCCAAATATTACCTGGGAAGTTAGTGAAAAAACAGATCTGGGTTTGGAAATGGGTTTTTTGCAAAACAGGTTAACGTTTGAGGTCGATATCTACAACAGTGCCACCTCGCATATTTTAGGGCAAAGACAAGCTTCAATTCCAGGATATACCGGCTTGTTGCTTCCTGATGAAAACATTGGTAAAATGAACAGTAAGGGCATAGAATTTCAGGCTGGCTTTAAACAAAATTTGGGTGATGTAAACCTTAGTTTAAATGGCAACGTATCCTACAATCAAAACAAAATTATTTATTTTGATGAAACCCCGCAATCTGAACCTTACCAAAAACTGGAAGGTAACCCGCTGGGTAGTGAGCTGGTATATAAATCAATAGGTATTTACAGAACACAAAAAGACCTTGATGATAATGTAAGTTATCCAGGAGCTTCACTTGGCACTTTAATTTTTGCAGATTTAAATAAAGATGGTGTTATCGATAGCAAAGATCAATACAGGTTCAGTACTACGGCTTTCCCTAGAATGAATTTTGGGTTGAACATCGCTTTAGCGTACAAAGATTTTGATTTAACTATGTTGCTACAAGGACAAAGCGGTGCTAAATGGGCTATCAGCACCGGTTTTAATTCAGGTGCAGGTGGTAATGGCCTTCAATATGTAGCTAAAAATAGTTTCTCTTTATCAAATGTTAATTCAATACTTCCACAGATTGCTCCTGTTGGTTTAGCTGGTTCAAACAGTGATTTTTATTATCATGATGTAAAATGGTTACGTTTTAAGTCAGTTGAACTTGGATATACACTTCCAAAAGGAATTTTGAATAAGTTTAAAATTACCGCTTTAAGGTTTTATGTGTCAGGAGATAACCTTTTCTTGATATTTAATAATCTTAAAAAATATGGTAACGGCGATCCTGAATTTTTAAGTGGGAACGGAGGAACTTATCCAAATATGAAAACTGTAAATGCTGGTTTAAATCTTACTTTCTAAATAAAACATATGAAACACTTAAAATATAATAAGATTACCAAAAAAACTTTCGTAATCTTCCTGATAGGATTTATAGTAATTTTTATTTCATGCAATAAAAATATATTGGATAAAAAGCCATTAGATTCAATATCTGAGGATGCTGTTTTTAACGATGCTACCTTTCTTCAGAGCTATGTGTACAATGTATACAATGGTATAAGACCACCCTGGAGCCCTGGTACAGGTGGCTATGAAGCATTAACGGATGTTGCGGTTGATCAACCTGAAACACATGATAGGGCAGCTGGTATTCGTCAATATTTACAAGGTAATATTTCTCCTGATAATATAACAGACCTTACAAATGTTTGGAATGATGAATATGAGTACATACGTAAGGCGAACATCTTTTTTGAAAAAGTTGCAAATTCTACAATTAACGCTGATAAATTAGGTACACTTAAAGGAGAAGTTTATTTTTTGCGGGCCTGGATGTATTTTGAATTGATGCGTACTTATGGAGGAGTGCCAATTATTACAACCAGTTTTAATTTAGATTCAAAAAGTTTTAATATACCACGAAATACTTTTGACGAATGTGCAAAATTTGTACTAACTCAATGCGATTCCTCCTTTAATCTATTAAAGGGAACTACTTCACTTCCAGGTAAAATAAGTAAGGAGGCTGTACTGGCTTTAAAAGCAAGAATACTATTGTACATGGCAAGTCCCTTAAACAATCCTTCAAATGATATTACTAAATGGCAAGCGGCTGAAGTAGCTACAAAAGCGGTGATTGATGCAGGCTTTTCTTTGCATCCTACGCTAGCAGATTTATTTGTAAAGCCATTAAAAAGCAATGAGATTATTTTTGGAAAATCTTTTACTCCTTCAACAAGGATACCAGATTGGGGCTTTAATTACGATTACTGGCCTTGTGGTTTTGATGCAAGGCAAAGAATAGAACCCACGCAAACGTTAATTAATATGTTTCAATTAACCAACGGAAAATATCCATATCTCTCAGATGGTGTAACTGTTAATTCAGCTTCAGGATACGATCCACAACATCCCAACTTAAATCGGGATCCACGTTATTATATTGATATTATTTATCCGGGTGCCGCCCCTGTAACTATTATTGATGGTGCAAAAAGTACTACCCGTACGTATGAATATTGGGAAGATGCAAACCCTAATCCAAATAATGTGGCTCCTTTTGCAAACCCAAATAAAGTAGATCTTATCAATGGAAAAGACCTTTTTGACTTTGGAAGAGATTCTAAAACATACTGGGTTAAAGGATTAACGCCATTTCATTGGAGGGTAGAAACTGGATATACTTTTAAAAAAATGACAGATTTCGGCGGACCTCGGGCTAGTTTTGACTATGACTATTCGCAAGTAATAGTTTTTATGCGGTTGCCCGAATTTTATTTAAATTATGCTGAAATTCAAATTGCTTTAGGCAACGAACCTGTAGCAAGAGAATACATCAATAAAATTAGAAGAAGGCAAGTTGTTAATATGCCGGATATAACAAGTACTGGTGTTGAACTGGTTAAAGAATATAGAAATGAAAGGGCTATCGAATTACTATTAGAAGATTCCCGTTTCTTTGATCTAATGCGCTGGAAGGCTGCTCCGGGCCATGTAGATATTCCTGTAACTGGTTTAACAAAAGTAACTATGGATTGGACGAGTGCTCAAAAAGGAGACTTAATTGGGATACTTACATATACTTATGGCGTTATAGCAGAAGCCGAAGTTAGAACAACATGGAAAGGGGATTATTATTACTTATTTCCAATTCCAACTGCTGAAATCAGGAAAAGCAATAACACGTTAATTCAAAATCCAGGTTATCAACCCTAGATAATTAATAAATACTTAAATAATCTTTTTGAATAAATATAAAAGCCAATGGTAAGAATATCTTACCATTGGCTTTTTTTTCATTACAATATTAAAAAAGCAATACGTGAGTTTATTGTTATAATTTTAAAAACATTAATTTGTATTAATGTACATACATATTTTAAATCGCTTTAAATTCTTTGTAATAATTATTTTAACAGGAAAATAAAAAGTATAAAATTGCTTTTTTAAGGATAGCAACAACAATTTAAGCTAGGTGATAATGATACTAAAAGAATTATTAAAATCTTCCAAAATAAAGAATGAAAAACAATAAAAAGATTGGACTCGATATAGGTGGAAGTCATATTTCTGCAAGTATTATTGATTTAAGTACCGTTGGAAAGCAACAATTAAGTTTAATTAGAAAAGAGATTAACCCCAGCGATTCAGCTTACAATATTATTACAACTGTTGCTAGTTGTATTAATAAAATGTTGAAGAGTGAGCCGACTATAAATGCTGTTGGAATCGCATTTCCCGGACCGTTTAATTATGAAAAGGGAGTTAGCGCTATCAACAATGTTGGAGGCAAATTTGAATATACTTTTGGGTTACACATAGCGCAAGCTCTACAAGATAGTATTCGTGTAAAAGACCTTATATTTCGTTTTTCAAATGATGCGCATTGTTTTGCCGCAGGTGCATACCGGTGGTTACAATTATCGAGTAAAAGAACAGTGTTTCTTACCTTAGGTACCGGTTTTGGATCTGCATTTATGCAAGATGCAGCGTTAATAAAAAATGGCCCTTCACTTCCCACTTTAGGTGCCTTTTACAATGAGCCGTTTTTAAAAGCTAAGGCTGATGATTATTTTTCTACTCGCTGGTTTTTGAACAATTACAAGCAGAGAACAGGAAAAGATATTTTAACGGTTAAAGAATTAGTAGATACAGCTTCAGACGTTGCGAATATTATTTTTGATGAGTTTGGTTCTAATCTGGGATCCTTTTTAATTCCATGGTTAAATAAATTTGATTGTGACGAACTGGTAATTGGAGGCAATATTTCAAAAGCATATTTATTGTTTGAGCCTTCTTTACAATTACAATTGCATTCACTAAATAAAGCAATCAAAATAGTATTTTGCAGAGATACAGAAGAATGTATTTTAACTGGTGCCGCTTACATTGCAACGCAAGAAAAGGCCCATTTAAATATGGAAAACGATATTGAATTTAATAGAAATTCAACCCAGTATTTATTGCCTGTAATGAATACTGCTACCAGTAAAAATGGATATGATATTTTCCCTTCATTTAAGTCGCCACATCCGTTATATAAAGGGTTTAATGAGTTGGCTGATAAAATAAAGAATGAAAAAGTAATTATTATTGATGGGTACGGAGGCGTTTTATGGGAGCTATTTAAAAGCCAACTTAACGCGGCATTTCTTAAAAATAATAAAATGGCTTTTTGGTATGATATAAATACTTGTCTTAAACCTCCGGAAGTAATTAACCAAATAATTGCTAATAATTTAAATGGCGATGACTTAGTTTTTGGAAAAAAATATACGGGCAATCTAACAGATTTTTTTGATGAACAAAAGCTACAAATGTTGCAGCCGGATGCATCGATAGATGTATGCATTGTTTATGGAAGTGGAGCCTCATTAAGCGATTGGAAAGGCTTGTTGGTTTACGTGGATGTTCCTAAGAATGAAATTCAATACCGTATGCGGGCGGGTAGTATTACAAATATTGGAACCAATGATTTACAGCCAGCCAGCCAAATGTATAAGCGATTTTATTTTGTTGATTGGCCAGTATTAAACAAGCACAAAGAGAAACTGTTATGCCAAATAAATTATATAGTTGATGAACAAAGAATCAATGAAATTACCTGGATGGAGGGCAATGATTTCAGGAGTACTTTACACAATATGCTGGAGCAGCCTTTTCGTGCAAGACCATGGTTTGAGTCTGGCATTTGGGGTGGTTCCTGGCTGAAAGATAACATTGCTGGTTTAAATAAGGACGAAGTAAATTATGCCTGGTCTTTTGAATTAATTACGCCCGAAAATGGAATTGTTTTGCAGGGTAATCAGTTTTTATTAGAAGTGTCTTTCGACTTTCTTTTGTTCTATAATAATAAAAAATTACTCGGTAACGCTGCACTAAGGTTTGGCAACGAATTTCCTATCCGTTTTGATTTTTTAGATACTTATAATGGAGGTAATCTTTCAATACAATGCCATCCCCGTACTAAATATATACAGGATAATTTTGGAGAAAATTTTACGCAGGATGAAACGTACTATATTCTGGATTGCGAAGCTGATGGTAATGTTTACCTTGGTTTTCAGGAAGATATTAATGCCGATGAATTTAAAACTGAATTAACAATTGCTCAAAAGGAGGGTATTGAAATGGATGCGGAAAAATATGTTCAAAGACATACTGCACATAAACATGATTTGTTTTTAATACCCAATGGCACTGTGCATGCGGCCGGAAAAAATAACATGATTTTAGAGATCAGCAGTACGCCTTACATCTATACTTTTAAAATGTACGATTGGCAACGGCTGGATTTAAATGGACAACCAAGGCCTATTAATATTGAGCATGCATTTAACAATCTTTATTTTGATCGCAAAGGAAAATATGTTGCAGAAAAATTGATTTCAAAACCTGTAACGTTATTAGAATGGGATGTAGGCAAACAGATTTCACTACCTACACATGAAGAACATTTTTATGCGGTAGAGAGATATGAGTTTACCGGAAAAGTTACTATAAATACCAACGGTCAATGTCATATTTGTATGTTGGTAGAAGGGGATAAAATAACTGTAATTAACAACAATAACAAACAGGTATTTCAATATGCAGAAACCTTTGTGGTACCAGCAAATGTAAAAAGTTACGAGTTGAATTATGTGGGTAAGAAAAAGGCGTTTGTGGTTGTTGCTTACGTACGGTGATTATAAAAGGGATTCTAGGTTTTATTGGATTGTTACAGAAAATATAAAATTATTTTATCTGTTTCAAACTTTTATTGCTGGATTTACTATCATAATTTTTTATTAATTTTTAAAAAGATTTATTACTGCTCACATTTAAATGAACGATGATATGCAAAAAGAAAATACAACGTATTTTATTTCTCTAGTAACACTTATTGCAGCACTTGGAGGTTTTTTATTTGGGTTTGATATGGCGGTAGTAAGCGGTATCATTGAACCCATTAAACAACAATATGGATTGTCTGCTTCGCAGGAAGGTATTTTTGTTAGTTGTGCACTGTTAGGGTGTATTGCCGGGGTGGCTTTCTCTGGCTACCTTAGTGATAAAATCGGGAGAAAAAAAGTGTTGTTTATTGCGGCAGTATTATTTGTAGTAAGTGCCATCGGTTTTTCCTTTTCCCAGGCATATTCAATGCTTATTTTCTTTCGCATATTTGCCGGAATGGCTGTTGGCGTTGCTTCCAATATTTCGCCACTCTACATTTCAGAAGTAGCACCTGCAAAAAAAAGAGGGGGTCTTGTTACATTCTATCAACTAGCAATTACTATTGGAATATTGGCAGCCTATATTAGTAATTTATTTTTGCAACGCTATGCACTTGGGCATGCTAATGAGCACGGCGGGTTATTAAGCTGGCTATTTTCAGAACAGGTTTGGCGGGGTATGTTTCTTGTCGGAATAATACCGGCAATGATATTTTTTTTATTACTAACGGTTGTGCCAGAAAGCCCACGCTGGTTAGCGCAATACGGTAGAAACGAAGAAGCTCTGGATATTCTTACAAAAATAAATGGAATAAAAAGCGCAGAGATTGAATTAACTGAAATTAAAAAAACCGCTACGCAAAAATCTGGCGGTTTAAGAGAACTGATTCGCCAACCTTTAAGTAAATTATTATTTATGGCGATGATATTAACTGCACTTTCTCAATTTAGTGGTATCAATGGAGTTATATTCTACGGACCTACAATTTTAAAATCAGCTGGTATTGTTACAAGCGATGCATTACTATACCAGGTAATACTTGGCGTTGCAAATGTAGTATTTACATTTATAGCTATTTGGAAAGTAGATACCTGGGGACGTAGACCGTTGTATTTAGTAGGTTCATTGTGTGCCGCAGTTGCATTGGTATTAACAGGCTTATGTTTTTTATTTGAAATTAAAGGATGGGAAATGTTATTGTGCATCATTTTATTTCTAATGTTTTTTGCCTTTTCTTTAGGGCCATTAAAGTTTGTAATAGCCACAGAAATTTTTCCAACTCATGTTAGGGGAACTGCTTTGTCCATTTGCATTATGACGATGTGGGTAGCCGATTGGGTAGTTAATTTACTGTTCCCTATATTAAGAGATGGGCTGAGTATTGCTGTCACCTTTTTTATTTTCGCCTTCTTTTGTTTTGTGTCTTTTTTATACGCAAAAAAGAAATTGATAGAAACAAAAGGTAAAACTTTAGAAGAAATAAGTGCAATGCAATTAACTACTGCAGGTGTTTAAAAAGCAACATTAAGCTATTGAATTATTTACTACCATACATATATTTATAAATTATAATTTTAAAAAATGAAAAAATACTGTTTAATTTCTATAGGATTACTTGTCGCTTTTAATTGCATTGCACAAAGCGTTATAGACAATATTCTTTTTCAAAATATAAAAAATGATGAAAATTTTAAGTTTGTAAAAGCGAAAGCCCTGGAGGTTATGAAAACTGGCTTTAATGCTGGTAGTGGTTACCGTGAAGTATGGATTAGAGATTATAATACATTTATTGAACTAGCTGCGCAGAGTTTTGATAAAGAACATTTAAAAGAAAATTTATTAATTTTTTTAAGGATGCAAGGCGAGGATGGAAATATCATTGACGGCTTTACACCTGCTGAAATAATTGGTAAAAATGAAAGTGATTTTTCCTATTCAAAATTAGAACCCCGTTATGCAGGGCATAAAAATACGGTAGAAACAGACCAGGAAAGTTCCCTGATTCAGGCAATATATAAGTACGTAAAAATTACAGGGGATCAAACCATTTTGACTGAAAAAATTGGGGATAAAACAGTTACGGAAAGGTTAGAATGGTCAATGGACTTTTTAATGAAGAACAGGCTTAATAGGCAATACGGATTAATAATTGGTGCAACCACCGCAGATTGGGGAGATGTGCAACCAGAGCATGGCAAAGGGGTAGATTTGGATAATAATACACACCAGGCTATAGATATTTATGATAATGCTATGTTTATTATTGCTTTAAATAATTTAATGGAATTGGTACCCTCAACTAAAGCTAAATGGAGCGGAATTAAAAAAAGCATTTTTGATAATTGCAGAAAATATTTATGGAGTAATAAAAGACAAAAATTTATCCCGCATATTTATTTAAAAGGGTCACCTTTCCCCGCAGATTTTGATGAAGATAATGTCTATTATTTTGGAGGAACCGCTATTGCTATAGAAGCAGGTTTACTAAGTAAAAAAGAAATAAAAATTTCATTGAATGAAATGATCAAAAGAGTAAAACAAGCAGGAGCACCTTCGATAGGGTTAACAATTTATCCTCCTTATCCAAATGGATATTTTTTAAATAATATCATGAACCCAATTTACAGTTATCAGAATGGAGGCGACTGGACCTGGTTTGGCGGCCGAATGATTCAGCAACTTATTAAATACGGATTTGTGAAAGAAGCGTACGAACAAATACACCCCATGGTAAAAAGAGTAAAAGAGAATAACGGTTTTTATGAATGGTATTCAGTTGATAATAAACCAAAAGGATCCGGAACTTTTAAAGGGGAAGCCGGTGTTTTATATACTGCAATTGTGCAATTTGAGCAGCTATCTAAATAGCTTTAAAAGCAACCGCATAAATTTAAATTCCTTATAACTTGCTATGCTGGTTATAAGGGATTTATTAAAAAGTAAAGTAGATAAAATAGTTTTTACATTGTAGAGATCTCAACGGTTTTAGGTAAAAAAATTGTACTTAAATAAAAGGATAAAATTTCCATAGCATGCTATCGGGAACTTTCTACAGTATAAACAAAACTATCAGCTTTATAGTAACCTAAGTTATATTCAATAAGCCGTTCTCCTTGATCAAATACCAATCGTTTACGAAATAGTACCGGGCTGCCAATCGGGATATTTAATTTACCCGCAATAAATTCATCTGCACTTTTACTACTTATTTCTTCCTTAGACAAGGTGGCAATTACGAAATGATCTTTTTCGAATATTTCGTACAAAGGCCTTTTAAAATCTTCTTCGCCGGTTAAACCTACCCTTGGATGAAAATAAGAAACAAAATAAACGAAAGGTTCAGTGGGTTTACCTCTAACCCTTTCCATTTTCAATATCTTTCTATCGATTTTTATTTCAAATAAATTTGCTAAAGCTTCATCCGGCACTACCCAGAGTACGTGAAGTTCAAAATTTTTAATAGGAATATTTCTCAACTTCATCTCCTGAGAAAAACTTAACCAGTTATTTGAGCGGGAACTTACAATGCCATGGGCAACTTTAGTCCCCATTTTCTTTTTGCGAATTAGCAGTCCTTCAAATACTAATTTATTGATAGACTGTCTTAAAGTGGTACGGGATATTGCCAGTTGTTTTGCAAGGTCTACTTCATTGGGAAATATTTTTCCATTTTGATACTCCTCTTTTTCAATTAATTTTCTTAATAAAGTTTCCGCTTGAATATGCAAAGGAATAGCGCTTTTTCGGTCTATCAATAAAATCATTTATTTCAATTTAATCCATTAATTGGGTTTATTTATTTGTTATAACATAATGTAAATATAATTGGTTTAAATAACAGTAAATTATATATCCTATTTGAACATTATGCAAAAAGAATTATGGAATTAATATAATCTTTAAAGTTTTGCTACTACCATTCCTAGAAAATTGCTGTTTTTAATAAAACTTATATCCTTTAAAATAAAAGTTGTCTTTTATTTCTTACAATATGTCAATTTCAAAAGGATAATAGATGCCTTAAAAATTATTTATGCCATTCTCATAAAACTGCCTTCAACCGCTCCAATTTCTCCACAATCAAGTGCTTCACTTGCTTCTTAATCCAATCTTATTATTTATTATGATAGTAAGGGACAGTTTTCCAGCAAATTATACGACACAAAGATGGCAACTGGTATAATATTGAAGAAACGAAAATGACTGGCGAAAAAATAGTTTTAAGGTTGCAGAAACCCGCTGTGTATGACAAATTAGCCCAACAAATTTTATAAAATTAATCTCAAAGTAATTAATCGCTTTTGTTGATTTGCTAAAACAAAAAAAACTTAAAAAATTCCTTCTCTTTGTTATCTTTTACTAGTTGTATGTCATCACTTATTTGATACATGTAATTTTAAATGTCATCATCTTTTATTTTTACAAAACGACCGGATTTATTTATTGAAACAGGATAGTTTAAATTATACTTTTCAAAGTGTGTTTTTGCTGCCATTTGCTCTAACGGGATAGTATCTAAATTTATCACCCGATTGCTATTATAAAACAAATTATCCAAGGTTAGTTGTTTCTTTACAATATCATTTTTGTTATTTAAAGTGCGGTAATGCGGAGCTTCTATTCTTGTAAGATAACTGGCATGTGCAGTCAATTTCATATTTACTTTCTGAAGAAAATAAACTACTATTGCTACGTTTTCCCATGGCTGAGAATTCTTTTCCAAATGAGTAATTAAACCGAACAAACTTAGTGCATCTGCATCCATCGTTACAGCGCTTCTTTGTCAATTCTTCACCTGCGTTGCATAATTTAAGATTACATGCTGTGTGAGAATGGCATAAAATTATATTACATGTAGTTGCTTTAAACCTGTTGTAAAAACTAATTTCGGGTCTGCTATTGTGCCTGTATTTACCCGGTTGATAACGCATGAATTTCTAAAACACCTAAAGCCCGATTCGTTAAAACAACTTTAACTGTTCCAAAAATTCAATCTTGTTTTCATTTTAGGATACTATTGATTTGCTACAATTAAAAGGCAGGTTTAAATAAGGCAAAAATCTAATAATAATTATTAGATTTTTCATTGCGGCATAAAAATATTAGTAATTTTGCCAACACATTTTTATAATACCACCTGATTATTTACGTGGCATTGTATCAAATAAGAAAGTCGCATTGTTATAACAATATTTAAGGCCGGTTATCAACAGCAAATACCCAAAAATTTATTAAATAATATGTACGATATTTGTTGCATAGGACACATTACATTAGACAAAGTAGTTACACCGGGTGCCGAAAAGCATATGGCAGGCGGAACTTCCTTTTACTTCTCAAATGCAATCCGCAATATGGATGTAAGCTATTGCCTTGTTACTTCGCTTGCAGAAGATGAAATGAGTTTTGTAAAAGAACTTACTGACAAAGGCATAGAAGTAATTGTTCTGCCGGGAAAATATACAGTTTATTTTGAAAATACGTATACTCAGGATCTTAATAATAGAACACAAAGAGTTTTACAAACAGCCGATTCATTTACTGTTGAACAACTAAGCCATGTAACGGCCTCCACCTTTCATTTAGGACCATTACTTGCAGATGATATTCCGCTTAGTTTAATAAAGTCACTTGCACAGAGGGCAAAGGTTTCGTTAGATGTGCAAGGATATTTGCGTAAAGTTGTTAACCAACGTGTTATTGCTATTGACTGGATTGACAAAATAGAAGCGTTGCAATATGTGCATTTTTTAAAGGCAGATGATTACGAGTTAGCATTATTAACAGGCGTTAAGGATGTGCGGCAGGGGTGTAAAAAGCTCAGTAATTGGGGCGTAAAGGAAGTTGTAATTACCTTTGGCAGCAACGGGTCGTTGATTTATGCAGATAATAAATTTTATGAGATTCCTTCCTATAAACCTTTAGTGGAAACTGATGCAACCGGGTGTGGCGATACCTATATTACAGGTTACTTATACCAAAGAATAAAAGGATCGGCCATTGAATATGCTGGTAAATTTGGCGCGGCAATGGCCAGTTTAAAAATAGCATCATCAGGGCCATTTAACGGTACAGAAAAAGATATAGTAATGCTGTTGGCTAACTACAAGGTGCCTGCGCTGTAAGCATTTATATTGTTTTGGTGGCTTCTAACTACCTACCATTGATGTAGTATTTAAATTTTATACATTTTTTATTACCCCGCATTTAGGACAAATAACTGGGTTTTCTTTTGTATCTGTATGATGGCGTATGGGTTAATGCAGTTCCTTTAAGAGTTAACTAATACCAACTTGATTTACTAAGTAATTTAAATGGCTACCTGAAATAGGTAGATGATATTAAACCGAAATAAAAAAAATTGGGCTTTTAAATATGTATAGTAAGTATAAAAGACATTGGTAAATAAATTTTAATTATGATCCCGATTTTTTTATTCAAAAATTTATTACCTTTCTTTTCCAACCTTAAGCTATGGCAAACCGTAAAAAATTTATACAACAAATTGGGCTAATGGCCGGGGCATTTTCGGCCAATAGTTTGTTCCCCAAGTGGCATAATTGATAGGTAAATGTCGCCATTGACAACCTGTTTTTGTTAGATAGCAGATCGCTTCCCATATTTGTCTTAAATTATGTTTCGACTTTCGTTTGAAAGTCAATAAACTTTCAATAATTTGCCATTGAAAGTTGCTTGAAAAGTAGTGCGGTTTTGTCATTTTACTATTATCGGGCAACTCTTTTTTTTACACAACTTTAGTTTTCAACTTATCCACATACGTACTTTTAAATAATTAACTCAAACAGCTTCTAAATGCATTTGTGTTAAGTGGACTTACATATGTCTGGTCAAAAATTGGAATCCATTCATCATAAATATTAAAATTGAAATAAAATTTATCCAGTTTGGTTATGAGGTTATCAGTTTTAAGGCCCAGCGTTTTTTTTGCTATAATATTTTCCCTATCAGTAGCAGGTGAAGCCGCATGATAATTATTGGTAAGCCTTTCTGCAAAATATACAGGCAACTCTTTATCATCTTTTGCGTTACTATCAATACTATTATAGGTTTTTAGCATCAGGCTTTTTAGGCCCGAGCCGCTTGCTTTTTTAAAATCAATGTGATCAATATCTAATTCATTTCGGGTATAACGTTGGTAACTGTAACTACTAAATCTTGAAGGATTATTATCTTTTTTATGATTAATTACTTTTTGTGTAAAGGATTTCCCCGGCTTTTTTGTAAGGCCAATAATAACTTCTGCCAAGGCGTTGGTCTTGGTCTTCATCATTATCTGAAGATTGGTTAAATTATTATATTGAAGCAAAATGCTGAGCGACTCAAAACCAACGCTGGTAATCACCAAGCTGTCTTGCCAGCCGGGTGAATAAAATTTAAAACTCCCATCTATATTAGATAATGTGTTTGAGTTATTACGCTGTAAATGTATGGTAGCGTTTTGTATGGGTTTACCTGTGCCTTCTTTTTTTACACTGCCCGAAATAATAAAATTATTTTGTGCAATCGACTTGTTTAAAGAAATTATCAGTGACAGGATAAATATAATTGGAATCGTTATTTTATACATACATCATTTTAAATTACTTATATTAACAATATTTGTAATAAAATAAATTTTGACACATATTTAAGATACTATTTTTAAAAAAATAGGTGGGTTGAATAAATAAAATAGTTAAAATTCACAATTAGATAAACACATCATTTTACTTTTAAAGATTTGCTTCAACTTTTTTATGATCTAAAATCTATTACTTTTTATTTTTCATCATCAATTAATAAATAGAAAGTACTTTTATTAAAGCCACTCATTAAATTTATTTATAAACCAATTTTTTACAAATTGAGTAAGCAGGCAATAAGCTACCAGCATTGCAATTAACCAGGGAAAATAACTTAATGGCAATGGCTGTAATTTAATAGCACTTGCAAAGGGTGAAAAAGGTATGGCTATACCAATCAACATAATTATTGAAGTTAAAGCTACTACTGGTGCTGTTGCCCAACTTTGTATAAATGGAATTTTTCGGGTGCGTATCATGTGTACAATTAGCGTTTGAGACAATAATCCTTCTATAAACCAACCACTTTGAAATAGGCTTTGGTGTTCGATGCTGTTAGCTTTAAAAACGAAAAACATTAAAGCGAAAGTGGCATAATCAAAAATGGAGCTTATAGGGCCTATGTAAAGCATAAACTTTGTAATACTACCAGCATCCCATTTTTTTGGTTTTTCTAAAAAATCAGCATCCATACTGTCCCATGGAATAGATGTTTGTGAAATATCATACAATAAATTTTGAACTAAAATTTGAACCGGAAGCATCGGAAGAAATGGTAAAAATGCGCTAGCTCCCAGCATACTGAACATGTTACCAAAGTTGCTGCTGGCAGTCATTTTAATATACTTGATAATATTGCCAAAAGTTCTGCGACCGTAAATAACGCCTTTGCGTAATACCATTAGGTCTTTTTCCAATAAAATAACATCTGCACTTTCTTTTGCTATATCTACGGCTGTATCAACGCTTATTCCTACATCCGCATCTTTTAATGCAGCAGCATCATTAATGCCATCGCCCATAAAACCAACAGTGTGTCCTTTAGCCTGCAGCAGTTTTACTATACGTGATTTTTGTATGGGATTTAGTTTTGCTAAAATAGCTACCTCATCTATTTGATTGTGTAATTCTTCATCCGACATTAGATCAATCTCGTTACCCAACAAAACTTTTGTATAGGCTATACCCACATCCCTGCATATTTTTTTAGTCACAATTTCGTTGTCGCCAGTTAGCACCTTAACAGTAATACCCAATTTTTGCAGGGCTGCAATGGAAGCTTTTGCAGATGGCTTTGCAGGGTCTAAAAATCCAATAAAACCGG
The DNA here is from genome assembly GCA_025352695.1 of Ferruginibacter sp. Taxonomy (GTDB): domain Bacteria; phylum Bacteroidota; class Bacteroidia; order Chitinophagales; family Chitinophagaceae; genus Ferruginibacter. The sequence continues at coordinate 25,691 of JANXSK010000208.1, forward strand.
TAAGCACCATATTTTTTTCATCCTCAATTGAATAGGTTAGCGCCCTGTCATCAAACTCTTTAATAGCAACAAGCAAAACCCTTAAGCCCTCTTTATTCAGCTTTTTAGAGGTATTTAAAATGGCGGCACGAACGCTGTCATCCATTAATATTACTTTATCATTTTCAATATGCAATTCTTTGTCATCACCAGGGTCAAAAGCATGACTGCAAAGATTTAGCATTTCTTCTACAGCTCCTTTGCATATTAATAAATGCTTTCCGTTGCGTTGTTTTAAAATAACGCTCATTCTGCGGCGTTCAAAGTCGAATGGTATTTCATCTACTTTTAAAAAATGTTCATCTACTTTCAGGTAATCATGCAACTCCACATGATCCAAAATTGCAAGGTCCAATAAGTTTTTTAAACCAGTTTGGTGAAAGCTGTTTAGATAAGCCCATTTTAATACTTCTACATCATCATCGCCATAAATATTCAGGTGTCTTTCTAAAACAATTTTATCCATGGTAAGTGTGCCGGTTTTATCGGTACACAATACATCCATGGCACCAATATTTTGTATGGCATTCAGGCGTTTTACAATTACCTTTTTTTTGCTCATGCTAACGGCACCTTTTGCAAGGTTAGCTGTAACTATCATGGGCAGCATTTCAGGCGTTAACCCAACGGCTACAGCAATTGCAAACAACAACGCTTCCCACCAATTATTTTTTACCAAACCATTTATAATAAAAATTAATGGTACCATTACCAACATAAATTTTATCAGCAGGTAACTAACTTTATTAACGCCTTTATCAAAACTTGTTTCAGCACTTTTGCCAATAATAGATTTACTTAAAGAGCCAAAATAGGTTTGGTTGCCTGTTGTAACAATCATAGCAGTGGCAGAACCACTCTCTACATTTGTACCCATAAAACAAATATTATCAAGATCAAGTGGCGATTTGCCTGCAGCATCCCGTATGGCTAAGTTTCTTTTTTCAGCGGGCAGCGATTCACCGGTCAGCATCGACTGACTTACAAATAAATCTTTTGATTGAATGATCCGGCAATCAGCAGGTATCATATCGCCGGCAGATAGAAAAATAATATCACCTGGCACCAATTCTTTTATATCGATTTCCTTTTTGCCAACACCTTTTCTTAAAACAGTGGCAGTCGTTTTTACCATACTTTTCAATTGTTCAGCAGCTCGATTGCTGCGAAACTCCTGAAAAAAGCGCAACAGTGAACTTACCATTACCATAATACCTACCATGATAACAGTTTTATAATCTGCCTCACCAGATTTAGCCATAGATACATCTACAAAAAATGAAATAACTGCAATAATCAGCAAAACACCAATGAATGGATTAATGAATGCCTGTATTAATTGTTTAAGCCAGTATGCCGCTTTTTCATGATGCACTTCATTTTTTCCAAACAGCTTTAATTTTTCTTCTACCTGTTCTTCAGATAAACCTTCTGAACTGCTATCTGACATGGTAAAAAAAGTACTGCTATCATTACTGCCTGCACTTCTTAGTTTATTTGCCGCAGGTTCTTCCAAGCCATTTACGTTTTGCGTAAATGATAATTTATTTTTTATTGCATCTTTTATTAACGGTAACATACTAGTTGCGATTATTTCGTTTGTGTTTATAAATATTGCAGCCAATAAGTGTTACTAATAATAAAGTAAAACTTATTCTTATAACCAGCATAGCGGTTTTACCGGCCGGTTGTTTAATCCATGCAATGCTTAAATCTGTCATCAATATGATTAATATCAAAGTAATGATTGCAATAAGCCATTGATAAAAATTTTTCATTTTTTTCATTTTGAATAGCCGATGTTTGGCTATTGCGTAAACCCTTTAATTTTGAGGGCAAAACATTATTCAGATGTTTTGGAATAGGTCTACTACAAATTTAAAACAGCTCTTTAAAAGGAGCTGTTAGAGATTCTTTAGAATGTTATTAGAAAATTATTAGAAAATTAAATGTGGGGAATCAGTATAGTAAAATCTGTAGCTATATTTTGTTTGGATATAACAAAAATATTGCCATGGTGCAACCCAATAATTTTTTTGGATAAAAAAAGTCCAATGCCATTGCCTTCTGCATATTTTTTGTTGGCACCTCTATAAAAGGGTTTAAAAATATTTATTAAGTCTTCGCTATTGATACCGATACCATTATCGGAAAAAATAATAATAATATTTTTTTGATCGTAAGAAATTGAAATGCGGCTTTGTTTGTTGGGAGAAAACTTACAGCCATTTTCTATCAAGTTTATGAAAGCAACTTTTAATAAATATTCATTGCCATTGATTGAAATAAAATCATCATTTTCAATTTCTTTTTTAAAGGTAATATTTACTTTATAATCAGGCTGGTTATGTAGTATATCATTTATTGCATCTAATAAAATTTCATCAATCCTTATTTCTTTAAATGCTATTTCTGTTTGATCAAAATTTGCTTTAGCTAAATCCAGCAAGCTGTTAGAAAGGCGGATTAATTTTTGTGTATCAGAAATAATATGGTTTATAGCAGCCTTGTATTCTTCAATATTTCTTTCTTTTTGTAGCGTAAGCTGCATTTCTGCCAGCATAGATGTAAGCGGTGTTCTTAATTCATGAGAGACATTTGAGACAAGGTGCTTTTGTGCATCAAAAGAATTTTCGAGCCTGTTCAGCATCTCATTGAAAGTAATTGCCAATGCTGCAATTTCGTCTTTTCGGTTTCCTTCATCTACTCTTAAATCTAAGTTAGTAGCAGTTATTTTTTTTACCTTATCATTCAAACGTGAAACCGGACTTAAAGATTGCTTTGCTAAAAAATGCCCAACCCAAAAAATAAGGAAAATTGAAATAAGAAAAGTAATGATGATTGTATTGCGTAAAAAAGCAAGTTTGGCAAGGCCATTGCCGTCTGTTGCTGCCGAGGTTATTACATATTGTTTGTTATTGTGCGAATACAAAAAACCAACTACCTGCAAATCTTTAATGTATAATTTAATTTTTTTTAAAGAGATAATGCTATCTATCATAGCTTTTGTTTCTTTCACTTTATCTATTTCTACAGCATCATGATAAAGTAAGTTAAATTCGGTGTCATAAACAGCTACCTCCTCTTGAAATAAGGCATTGGGGGCTCTTTTATAAATAAGTTGTAAAACATCCGGGGCAACTTTTGCATCAAATAATAAATTGGCTTTGGTGGCTCCCTGCTGCTGCAATCTTTTAAAATATTCATCTTCTCTTGCTTCGGAAGAAGTAAAATATACTATCAAAGCAAATGCAATCAACAATGCAGCTATTAGTGAAGTAAACAAAAGTGTAAACCTTGTTTTTATTTGCATTATTGATCTTTTTTAAAAATGAAACCAAGGCCTGGTTTGGTGTGAATCAATTTAATATCAAAATCTTTGTCAATTTTTTTGCGCAGATAATTAATGTACACATCAATAAAATTGGTGCCTGTATCAAAGGTAGTTGCCCAAACATTTTCAGCAATTTCTGACCTGCTTAAAACTCTTTCTGTATGCTGCATCATGTAGGCTAACAGTTTTAATTCTTTAGGTGTTAAAGAAATTTCTTTATTGTTTCGTTTTACAATTTTAGTATTAAGGTTTAATTCAAGATCTGCATACTTTAATATAAATGTGTGCATATTTGTATTGCCATGATTGCGTTTTAACAACGACCGGATACGTACATGCAGCTCCCTTAAATCAAATGGTTTTACCAGGTAATCGTCTGCTCCTGCATCAAAGCCTTCCACCTTGTCATCAGTTGTGCCCAATGCAGTTAGCATAATAATAGGTATGGAGGGTTTTTGTAGCCTAATTTCTTTACAAAGATCAATTCCATTTATTTTAGGAAGAATAATGTCGGTAATAATTATATCATAATTGTTGCCAAGCGCAAGTTTTTTGCCTATTTCGCCATCATAGGCAACAGTAATGGTAAAACCCTGTTCTTCCAGGCCACGTTTAATCAAATCAGCAATGCGTTGTTCATCTTCTATGATCAGGATATTCATACCGCAATTTACTATTAAACATTAATGTAAGATGGGTAACTTTAGTTTGGTACCAACCATTTTCTGATCGTTATTAATCTGTTGTTTCAAAAATATATTCTTAATTTATTTACTTTGCAGCAAAAAATAATAGTCAAAAAATAGTTACACTTAAAGTGGGAAATAATAATGAAGTGCTGTAAACTGTTTTTGGATTATTTGTTCTAGCAAGCTTTAATCCTTTATAGCAGGTAATCTTAAATTTATCAGAACAGTAAAGCATATGCAATAAACCTTATTAAAAGATTAATTAATTTCTTTTTGTATTATAATATTTTTTTGGAGCCACTAACTTAATTTAGCCTTTCTGCGGGGTTGATTGATCATTATGATCTTTTTAATTACTCTTGATAATATTAAATTTTTATTCAGCTTTAATTTACATCTATAAAAGTTTATTTGATTGTCAATTGAAAAAAAAGGAATAGAAACAATAGAATGTCAAACACTATAGCAAATGCTAGAATTTCTTTTGTAAAGGAGGGTTTCGTGCTACAATTTCTTTTAATCAATTTGCTACTGTTTCAGTAAATCAAAGGGTAATAATCTTATTGCTTGGTGTGGGTTGCAATGAAAATAATCTGTTTAATATTGAAAAGTAGTTACCCGATTATTTTTTAATTTTATATCCAAAAGGCCCGTATACATTGGGTATTGATAGATACGCTTACTATCACGTTGATTTTTCTACAGGTAAACCTATTATTAGTAAAGCCCAGGCCAAGCAAAGCAGTAAAATACTGATAGAGTTTATTGCACAAGTGAAAGAAATGTATAAGGTTGATGAAATTTACTTAGGAAGTTTTAGCCAAGGTGCCATTATGAGTTATAGTATAGGACTTACTAATGTTGGTTTGATAAAAGGGATAATCGCATTAAGTGGCAGGATATTAGCAGGGAAAAAGCGATTGATAAAAAAAGTAAAGACCTTAAAGAATTTGAAGCCAATGAAATTTCGCATAAAGCCGCTGCCAACATGTTAAAACAATTGGTGCGGTGGGCAAAGGGTTTAAAGGGGATAAAGGAAGATAATTTGTAAGTATTTAATTTTGATAATTTATTTTAATTAAAAATATAACCATGAAAAATTTAGAAAATAAAATTGCTATTGTTACAGGTGCAGGCTCTGGTATTGGCAGGGCTGTTTCAATTCTCTATGCACAGGAAGGCGCAAAAATTATTGTAGCTGATATTGATGAAAAAGGAGGTATTGAAACGGTAATACAAATAAAAGTTAAAGGTGGCGAAGCTATATTTATAAAAGCTGATACAGCTAAACCTGATGACTGCAAAAAGGTTGTGGATGGGGCACTTAAAGAATTTGGGGCATTGCATATTGCAGTAAACAATGCTGGTATCGGTGGTCCTGTAAGCCCTGTTGGCGAATACCCTATTGAAGGCTGGGACAAAGTAATTTCAATTAATCTGTCTGGTGTGTTTTATGGTTTGCGGTATCAAATTCCTGCCATACTTTCTTCGGGAGGTGGCAGCATTGTAAACGTGGCTTCTATTTTAGGTAAAGTAGGAGTAAGGGGGTCCGCAGCTTATGTGGCTGCAAAACATGGTGTAGTGGGGCTTACCGAAGCCGCAGCACTGGAATATGCAGATAAAAAAATCCGCATAAATTCTATAGGTCCCGGCTATATTGTTACTCCATTACTTACAAATACTTTGGATGATGCTACCATGAAAACATTAGCTGATCTTCATCCTATCGGAAGATTGGGAACAGCCGAAGAGGTAGCCGAACTGGCGCTATGGCTTAATTCGGATAAAGCTTCTTTTGTTACAGGTTCTTATTATAATGTGGATGGTGGATACTTGGCTCAATAATAGCATCATCCTTACAAGGAAAAAAATAGTTTCATTTTTTTTATATAACAATTAAAATTTAAAAGATGGAAACCTCAACAGTAATCAATAAAATAAAATGAGATATTGACCCTGTTTACAGCGAAATTGGTTTTAAAGTAAAACACCTCATGTTTGCGAATGTAAGAAGAGCATTTAAGGAATTTTGGGCAAGTATTTACACTACGAATGAAAATGTTATGACTGCGGAAATTGATTTTTGGTTAAACCCTTCATCAATTAATAGCGTTAATGAAAAAAGGATACACATTTAAAAAGTGCCGATTTTTTGATGTGGAAAATTTAAAAAAAATAAATTTTATTGGTAATACTTTTGAGAAAGTTGATAAAGATGGTAGCTATAAATTGTATGGCGATCTAACCATTAAAGGCATTAAAAAGCAGATAAAATTAAATGTTGAATTTGGCAGTGTAGTTAAAGATTCATGGGGAAATGAAAAAGCAGTATTTAATATTAATGCAAAAATGAATCGTAAAGAATGGTAATTAAACTGGAACGCTGCTTTAGGAACCGGCGGACTTTTAGTAAGCGAAGATGGTAGGATTAGTTTCGAACTGCAGTTGGTTAAACAATCTTAAATAAGTGGTTGTGGCGAGCATCAGTTTCCGTCACTGCCGTTTCTTAATCACGTAGATAAAATTAAAGGCGAAGAAGATGAAGAAAATAATTGCTACAATATCTTTAGCCTAATGTTGTTTTTTATTAAAAAAGATGCTAATTTAAAATCCACTTCCAACGCTTTAAAATCTTCGGGTCAAATTCATCGTTCTCCTGTAAAAGTATTTATTAAACGCTTGTTTTTGTTTTTATCTTTCCAAGATGTATTTGTAATCCAAAGCCGTTGTTAAATTGAGTAGTTTTGACATCAGGACGACCTTTTGGTGCCGTAGATTGATAGGCTGCAGTAAACTCGAAAGCAATGTGTTAATTTAGAAATATAGAAGGGCCGGCTGCAATTGTATATCCGTTAGACCCATAAGTATTAGAAGGTTGAGATTGATTAGTGTATTTATTTTTGTAATTATTATAACTAATGTCAACAAAAATATTTACCATTTTAGCTGGATGAAGAAAATAATAACTTGCAAAAGGTGATAATGTTGTAAGTGTAGTGGTGGAGCTACTTTCGCCTACTGATTGATGATTCGACCAAAAATCAATTTTTGCACCAGCAGCCAATTTATCAATAATAAAATAGCCAATGTTGGGCGAAATAAAAATGTTGGTTGTTTTGTAATTTGAAGTGGGTGAACGTCCATAGTTTGCTGCTGAAAAACCTATTTTGCCACCAACTAAAAATTGGCCTTTTTTTATTTGACTATTGGCAATAAGAGCCATAAATAAAAAATAGATAAGTAGGTAAAAAGTTTCTTAATGGTGTAATTAATTTGGTTGATGTAAAAATATGATGTTAATTTATAGAGAAAAATTAATCTTATTAATTGCGTTTGCTTTTATGAACAAAAGAATAAGATCAAATTATTGATGGAAATTTTTACTGTTACAAATTATTCTTTATTCTGTTAGCTTTTTTGCTCCGATAAGATAATTTACACCAAGTTGCAAACTAGCTGCATGCGTACCAATATTGGTTTGCCCAAACCAGGTAAATTGTTTATGTGTAATATGCAGGGTTTGTGAAAAATATGCCGGACTAGTAAAATGATCTTTGCCCAGGTAAGTTGCATTGCATACAAAGGAACCACCTGCAGCAATTTTATATCCTATCACCGTTTCATCCGTAGTTTTAAAAATAAAATCGACATAACCGCCAAGGGTTTTTGTCCAGTTACTTTTTTCAAGTATGTTAATGAGTGAATCCGGGAGGGTTTTTCTAAAGGATAGATAATTTCCAAATTCTTTATTGATAGCGGTTTCTATACCTATTCTCCATTCTCCTCCATCTTTAAACGGAACAACATAATTAATACCTCCACTAAAACCAACTGCTCCAAAAAATTTACCCGCTGCCGGAATATTTAGTATTGTATCGTACCTGTTATAATAAGTGCCCCCGGTATCATTTTGATATTTTGTCATTATTTTTTGTTTTACAGCATATTTTCCCAACGTAAAGCCTGCACCATAAAAAGCCTGAAACTTACCAAAGTTATTGCTGCGGTGAATGTTTCCCTGAAATGCGGTAACTCCATCTTTCCAGCCAAAATTAGAACCACCTCCTAAAAAACTACCGCTTGCATAAGTAGCAGCTTTTAAAGAGTCTGAATGCAGTGGGATAGATTTGTAATAATTGGAATTGGTATTAAGCGGACTTAAATAATAGGAAGGCGTTGCGCAACCCGAAAAAAATAGTATGGCAGGTAATAAAATAAACAAGTAGTTTCTATTCATGCGTCTTAATTAAAGTAATAGACAGTAATAAAGTTGCGATTGCTGCAAGGAGCAATGATAACTTTTTTTGTACAATTTTGGTACACCGGATTTATTTTTTACTGCATCATTTTTATTTTGGCAACGCTTTCTTTAAAATTTTTCCGGTTGCCGTCATGGGCAATGACGGTAAAAACTCAATATAGCGGGGGTATTTGTAAGCCGCAACACGTTCTTTTGTCCAGGCAATTAAATCAGGTGTTGAAATAGAAAAATTATCTTTCAACACTACAAATGCTTTAACTTCTTCCCCCATTTCTTCATGCGGAATACCAATGATAGCCACCAACGAAACTGCTTCGTGTTGTATCATTACTTCTTCAATTTCTCTGGGATAAATATTAAAACCACCTCTGATGATCATATCTTTAGTTCTGTCAACAATATAGAAAAATCCATCTTTATCTTTGGTGGCAATATCGCCGGAATGCATCCAGCCATTTTGTATAGCCAATGCAGTTTCAACCGGGTTTTTATAATATCCTTTCATTACATTATGTCCTCTGAAAAGTAATTCGCCTTTTTCACCAACAGGCACTTCATTTCCTTTCGTATCAACTAGTTTTACATCTACACCCCAAACCGTTGTTCCAATAGAACCTGGTTTTCTGCCTATATCTAATTGGTTAAAAGTTACAACAGGAGAACCTTCAGACATGCCATATCCTTCAATGATGGGCACATTAAATCTTTGTTCAAAATCTTTTAATACCTGCACTGGTAAAGAGGCTCCGCCCGACAGGCAAATTTTTAAAGCAGCTGCAATGCTTTTGTAATCAAATGAAGTATCGGTACAATTTAATAAACCCCAATACATGGTTGGCACACCAGCAAAAACGGTAACATGGTATTGCTGCATTAAGCCAAATACTTTTGGTGCTTCAAAACGAGGAAGCAGAACGCTTGAACCTCCCTTGTAAATAATAGCGTTCATCATTACTGTCATTCCAAAAATATGAAACAATGGCAAAACGATCAATGCCACATCATCTGCGTTGCATTGCATAAAACCACCCGAAATTATTGCGTTGAATAATAAATTTGAATGGGTGAGTTCGGCACCTTTGGGACGGCCTGTGGTGCCCGAAGTATAAATAATAACACAGGTATCTTCTGCATTGCTCGGATACATTTCAAAAGTTGTCGATTGGTTCTCCATTAAATTACTCAATGTGGCAGTACCTTCAATTGACGAAGGTTTTATCGCATCTGGCATAATCATAAAAAAGTGTTCGCAAGTTGTAGTATTTTTAAATGCATCGTAACCAGTTTCACCAACAGGTAATTCGGTTGTACCTGTAAAACAGCAATAAGCTTTTGCATCACTGTCCTTAAGGTGATATTCAATCTCCTCTTTTTTTAACAGCACATTCAGTGGCACAACTACTGCTCCAGCTTTTATAATGCCAAAATAAATAATAGGAAAGGCGGGAAGATTAGGGCAACTTAAAGCCACTTTATCACCTGGCAATATACCGATTGCTGTTAAGCCATTGGCAACCTTGTTAGCGGCTCCATTTACTTCTGCATAGGATAGGGTAATATCCATAAAAATAAAAGCTGCTTTTGTTGGATACAGTTTGGCACTGTCTTCAAGAATCATGGATAAGTTAAGCATCGTTCTGGCGTATTTGTTTTAAAAACCAAGGGCAATCGCGTCTAAATGTAAAGACAAATTTTAAAAATACGAGCAACTTTTTACCGTTGATTGCTACTGTATGTTTTATAGTTGTTTAATTTTATTGTTCGGCTTACTACTACAAAAGAGCAAAAAATAGTTCTTCGTTGCTTGAATAAAGGATACATTATAAAATATCAGTAAATAAAATACTGCGAATATGTTTCAGCCTAATTCATTTGCCTGTTGAAAATATCCCCTAATTTTGCAGCATGACAACAGAACATTTGAAGGATATGAGAGACCGTGTGCTGGTCTTGAGGAGGTTTCTTTGACGTTGCTAATAGAACATATAAAATAGACAACGACAAACAACTTTCGCTTTCACCTGGCTTTTGGGATGATAATGCCCGAGCCACTTCCATTTTAAAAGAAACTAGGGTTAACGAATATTGGGTTAACATGTACAACTATGTAGTATCGCTTGTAGAGGACTTTGCTGTGCTTTTTGAATTTTGGAAAGAAGGAGAAGAAACCGAAGAGGAAGTGAAGGAAGCTTATACCAAAGCCAATGTTGCCATTGATGAAGCAGAATTTAAAAGTACCCTAAATGATCCTGCCGATGCATTGCCTGCGGTGCTTCAAATAAATAGTGGTGCCGGAGGCACAGAGAGCCAGGACTGGGCAGAAATGCTGGCCCGTATGTATCGTATGTATGGCGAAAAACAGGGCTGGTCTGTTAGTGAACTTGACTGGCAATGGGGCGATGGTGCAGGCATTAAAACCTGTACGTTTCAATTTGACGGGCCTTTTTCATACGGGTTTTTAAAAGCAGAAAGTGGTGTTCACCGGCTGGTACGTATTAGCCCGTTTGACAGTAATGCCCGCAGGCATACCAGTTTTGCCAGTGTGTATGTGTATCCTTTAATTGATGACAGTATAGAAATAACCGTAAATCCTGCTGATGTGGAATGGGCCTTTTTTAGAAGTGGCGGTAGTGGTGGACAAAACGTAAACAAAGTAGAAACTGCAGTACGATTAACTCACAAACCAAGCGGCTTTATTGTTGAATGTCAACAGGCACGTACGCAGGGTGAAAACAGGGATAAGGCAATGGCAATGTTAAAAAGCCGGTTATACGAAGAAGAAATGCGTAAGCGTCAGGCTGCGCTGGATGCCACTAACAGCAGTAAAAAGAAAATAGAGTGGGGCAGCCAGATACGTAGTTATGTTTTTCATCCCTATAAAATGATTAAAGATCATCGTACTGATTTTGAAGTTGGTAATGTAGGACCTGTAATGGATGGAGAACTGGATGGATTTATTAAAGCTTATTTAATGAGTGAAAAAGAAGTAGAGAGTTCTTAGATACTTGTAAAGATAAGGATAGTATAAATTGTGAATCTATAATACAAAATACAAAGACTCTCTAAATTTCGAATCTTTTTAAAGTTACTTAGAATCTTAAATGGATATTTACAACAAGGATGTGCCTTTTTTTATAAAACATAATTCAATAAAAAAATAAACATGAAGAAGTCTTTTTTAGGTTCATTAATGATATTGGCAATATGTTTACTTTCTTGCAATGAGGGAGTAAAACAAGCTGGTTCCAAAAAAATAACAGAGATGGATACGTTGGTGCTGCCTGCTGATTCAGGCAAAACCGAGATGATGAAAGTAAGCGAATTGTCTGCAAATGAACTTAGGGATGATTCAGTTTTTAAAGATGGCAGTATACCAACAAATTGGGATATTGCGGGCATTGCGGATGTAAAAGGCTTAAAATTATTTATCAAACAATTGCAACAATGGGTGATGATGAATGATAAAGAAAAATTGGCGGCAGCAGTGCAATATCCGTTGAATAAAACAATTAAAACAAAAGAAGATCTTATTGCAAATTATGATATGGTATTTACAAAAAATGTAAAATTATCTTTTGCTACAATAAATTTTAATGAGTTGTTTCGCAATACAAAAGGCGTAATGACAGAGGGTGGAAAGGTATGGATGATACAGCAGGGCAAAGGGTTTAAGATTGTGGCAATCAATTATGCAGCAGGAAACCAAAGATAAAGTCACGCTAATATTTTTTTATAAAAAATGTAGGTTTACAAATAACCTAATCATTGAATAAATCTTTCTTTTAATTATTTCAAAACTTCTTAATTAATAGAATTAATAAAATATTTTTTATGCAATACGGAGATTTTTACTATCCAATGCCGGTAAATGAACCAGTGCTAAATTATGCTTCAGGCTCACCGGAAAAACTGGCACTAAAAAAAGTGTTGAAGCAATTAAAAAGTGAAGTAGCAGATGTACCAATGTATATTGGTGGAGAGGAAGTTCGTACAAGAAAAATAACTGCCATTAGGCCGCCACACGAACACAAGCATTTGCTTGGCAATTATCATTCTGGTGATGCAAGTCATGTAAAAAAAGCCATTGCGGCTGCATTAAAAGCCAAAGATAAATGGGCTTCTTTAAGTTGGGAAAACAGGGCGCATATTTTTTTAAAAGCAGCAGATTTATTGGCTACAAAATACCGTGCTCACATTGTTGCCACTACCATGTTGGGACAAAGTAAAAATGCCTATCAGGCAGAGATTGATGCAGCTTGTGAACTGATAGATTTTTTACGTTTTAATGTACATTTTTTAAGTGATATTTATCGCCAGCAACCCATTAGTGGTGCAGGTATGAACAATAGGGTAGAGTATCGGCCACTGGAAGGATTTGTGTTGGCTGTTTCACCTTTCAATTTTACTGCTATCGGAGGGAATTTACCTACCAGTGCAGCGATGTGCGGTAACGTAGTTGTGTGGAAACCGGCGCATACACAATTGTACAGCGCACAACTGTTTATGCGTATTTTAAAAGAAGCAGGCTTGCCCGATGGAGTTATAAACCTTGTGATTGTTGATGGGCCTGTTTTGGGAGAAGTTTGTTTTGAACATCCTGATTTTGCAGGGGTTCATTTTACTGGCAGTACAGGGGTATTTAATCACTTTTGGAAAACCATTGGTGCTAACATAAGTAAGTATAAATCTTACCCACGCATTGTAGGTGAAACAGGTGGAAAAGATTTTGTGATCGCCCATAAAAGTGCTGATGTGGATGTAGTGGTAACTGCATTGGCAAGAGGTGCTTTTGAATACCAGGGACAAAAATGCAGCGCTGCTTCCAGGGCATACATTCCATCAAATATTGCGGTTGAAGTAAAAAGGAAATTGGCGACTGTATTAAAAACAATGAAGATGGGTACAACGGAAGATTTTACTAACTTTATTAATGCAGTAATTGATGAAAAGAGTTTTGATAAACTGGAAGCATTTATTAAAGCAGCAAAGAAAAAAGGTAGTGGCGCAAAAATAATTGCAGGTGGTAATTGCGATAAATCAAAAGGATACTTTATTGAGCCTACAGTAATAGAAACAACCGACCCCAAATACATAACGATGTGCGAAGAATTGTTTGGTCCGGTTTTAACATTATTTGTGTTTGAGGAAGATAAGTTTGAGGTTGCATTAGCACTGGTAGATTCCACTTCTCCATATGCGCTTACGGGAGCCATTATTGCACAAGACAGGTATGCAGTTGAATTAGCAACTAACCGTTTGCGCAATTGTGCTGGTAACTTTTACATCAATGATAAACCGACTGGTGCAGTGGTTGGTCAACAGCCATTTGGTGGTGCAAGAGGTAGTGGTACCAATGATAAAGCAGGCAGTATTTTAAATTTGTACAGGTGGTTAAGCGCAAGAACAATAAAGGAAACTTTTGTACCGGTTACCGATTATAAATATCCATTTTTGTTAGAAAAATAACAACTCATTTTTATTTGTTAAACCGTTTCATAAATCGAAACGGTTTTTTGTTTCTAGTAAAATAAATGAGTAATCATTTCCCCATAAAGGAAAAATAAATTACAAATGGTATTCTTATATAAGAGCTGTTTACTATTAATTATTAACTGGCATATTAATTGGAAAATCTTCATGAAATAAATTGTTAACTAAAATAAATAATTGTGAAAAAAGTATTTTTTATTACCGCAATGGTAACAGGTTCATTACTGATAAAAGCACAAACTCATGTTGAATTTGGATTAAAAGGAGGTTTAAATATTGCCACTTTAAGTTCGTCTTCAGAAAACTCGAATATTGATTCAAGAATTTCTGCTCACCTTGGAGGTTTGGCACACATACATCTATCAAAAGAATTTGCACTACAACCGGAATTGCTTTTTTCTGGGCAGGGTGCAAAAGCAACTGTTTCCAATGTTGTTTATAAGACAAATCTTGATTACATCCAAATACCCGTATTGTTGCAATATTTTATAGGTACTGGTTTTAGACTTGAAACTGGTCCGCAACTGGGATTTTTGGTAAATGCTAAAAGCAAGGCTGGCGATGTTACTGTTGATATAAAGGATGGCTATAAAAAAACTGATTTCGCATGGGTTTTTGGTGCCGGGTATTTAACCAGTTCAGGTGTAGGATTTGATGCTAGGTATAATTTGGGATTGGCTAAAATTAATGATAATAACGGAGCCAAAATAGCAAATCGGGTTTTTTCTATTGGCGTATTTTACCAGTTTAAACCCATGAAGTATTGAGACTAAATAGTCTAAATGTTAGTATATGTAAAACTACTAATAAGGTAAATGGGTTACTTATTTGAGCATTTAGTATAAAGGAGTAAAATAATTATTTTATATTTTTATTAATGTGGTATATTAAGTAAATTACTACATGCTACATTCATACAAAACTAAATATTTATGGCAAAGAAAGTAACATTTACACTATCAGCGGAAGTTGTAGGAGAAGCAACTTCAGGTCTTTTATTGGGCGAATTCAATAATTGGGATTATAATGATGGGATTATTTTAATTAAGCAAAAAGATGGGGCTTTAAAAGCAACGACTTTACTAGAAACGGGTAAAAGATATGAATACCGTTATTTATTAAATGATGGCAGATGGGTTAATGATCAAAATGCAGATCATTATGTACATATTTCTGGTTTTCATGTAGAAAACTGTGTAATAAATGTGGCAGTGGATGGTACAAAAGTATCAGCAACTGAAAAGAAAGTAATTGCTGAAAAGGTACCTTCGGCTGCAAAAAAAGTGGCTGTTTCCAAAACAAAAACACCAGCTGAAAAAATTGTTACTTCCAAAGCAGTTGCATCCGAGAAAGCACCTGTAAAAGTAAAGGCAACTACAAAAAAAACAATTAAATAAAAAACAGTAATTATAACAAAATAATTATTTCTTCTAGCTGAAGATTAAGTAACATAAATATATTATTTACCGGATAAAAAATGTCTCCATGAACGGAGACTTTTTTTATCCGGCAATAACTAATAAATTCGCCTTACAAATATTTAACTTGATAACAATTTTAGATAAGCAACAGTTACACCTTACTATTTTGCGTTTGGCAAACCAGTTAATGGAAAATCATTTGCATTTGAACGAATTGGTTTTTATAGGGTTACAACCAAGGGGGGTTCAAGTGAGTAAATTACTAGTAGATAATATTCAGCGGCTATATCCTACAGAGCATGTTGCCTATGGTATTTTAGATATCACTTTTTACCGTGATGATATTAGACAAGAATTACATGTTGCAAATAAAACTGAAATTACTTTTTCTATCGAAGGAAAAAAAGTAATTCTTATAGATGATGTATTGTACACAGGTCGTACCATTAGGGCGGCATTGGATGCACTACAGGATTTTGGGCGACCGCAAAAAGTAGAGCTGTGTGTTTTGGTAGACAGAAGGTTTAACAGGGAGCTTCCTATACAACCTGATTATTTTGGCAAAGCAATAGATACACTTTTTTCTCAAAAAGTAAAAGTTGAGTGGGATAAAGAACAGGTTATTTTATACTAAATATAAATATCAAAAATAAAATAGCCGGTTAAAACTATTAGCAATATTTGAAACTAATTTAAAAATTTAAGAATCTTTATGAATGGTCAAAAAGGGGTAAAAAAAAATATTCAATAAAATATGTTGAATTTATGGTAAACTATTCAAACAAATCTATTAGCTTTGACTCTTAATGCAACTATCTACCAAACATCTATTGGGCATTAAAGATCTTACACAGGAAGACATTACTCTCATCTTATCTACTGCCGCACAGTTTAAAGAAGTATTACAAAGACCCATAAAAAAAGTTCCTCCTTTAAGGGATATTACGATCGTTAATCTTTTTTATGAAAGTAGTACTAGAACGAGAATATCTTTTGAATTGGCAGAAAAAAGGTTGAGTGCTGATACAATTAATTTTACAGCCTCAGGTTCATCAGTTTCTAAAGGAGAAACATTATTAGATACCGTTAATAATATTTTAAGCATGAAGGTGGATATGGTTGTAATGCGCCATAGTGCCAGCGGTGCTCCTCACTTTTTAGCAAAGCATATTCCTGCTGCCATTATAAATGCTGGCGATGGTATTAATGAACATCCCACACAAGCTTTACTGGATGCTTTATCTATTAAAGAAAAACTTGGTACACTTGAAGGAAAAAAAATTGTACTGGTAGGAGATATTATGCACTCAAGAGTAGCATTAAGTAATATTTATCTTTTAAAAAAAATGGGTGCAGAGGTAATGGTAGCTGGTCCGCCAACATTAATTCCTAAATACCTAGCGGAAGCACTTCAGGTAAAGGTTGAGTACAATCTAAAAAAGGCATTGGCTTGGTGCGATGTTGCCAATATACTTAGGATACAACTTGAAAGGCAAAACCAGGTTTTATTTTCTTCCCTTAGAGAATATAATCTTGCTTACGGAGTAAGTAAAAAATTGTTAAATGAACTGCCAAAAGAAATAGTGATTATGCATCCTGGCCCTATTAACAGGGGTGTAGAAATTGATAGTGATGTGGCAGACAGTAAACAATCCATTATTTTGCAACAGGTAGAAAATGGAGTAGCTGTTAGAATGGCTGTACTGTACCTCTTATCACCTAAAAGTAGCGGATTAATAAATGGATAATTTGTATTACCTGTAGCATGTTGTATTTTTAATAATCAGTAAAAATGAGTTTTACAGTTTTTCAGATTTAAATACACTTGAACGTTACAAAAATTATCAATCAGTCAATTATCAAATAAATTATGCTACGTATTTGCTTGTTCCCCGGCACATTTGATCCTGTTACACTTGGTCACATTGATATTATTAACAGGGCAATGCCCTTATTTGATAAATTAATTGTGGGGATAGGTCGTAATGTAAATAAAGTGCCTATGTTTAGCGAAGAGCAAAGGTTGCAATGGGTTAAGGATATTTATAAAGATCAACCAAAAGTTGAGGCGGTATTGTATGATGGTTTAACAGTGAATTGTTGTAAAATGGTTGGAGCCAATTTTATTTTAAGGGGTATCCGGTATGTGAATGATTTTGAATACGAAAAAGCTATTGCCGATATGAATCGGAGTCTTGACGGGCATATTGAAACGGTTTTTCTTACTTGCCTTCCTCAATTTACTTCTGTAGCGTCTACGCTTGTACGTGATGTGTATAAAAATGGGGGCGACGTTTCTCAGTTTTTGCCTGATGTAGTAAATAATTCAATTGTAAAAAAATAGTTTTTAACGCTTTGTAAAAATATAATTATGTCAATTTGGTTTAATAAATCAATCAAAAAAGAACATTTACTCACTATTGAACCTGGTACAATGGGCGAATTTCTAGGAATGGAGTATACCGAAATAGGAGATGATTTTTTAAAGATAAAAATGCCTGTTGATGAGCGAACCAAACAACCGTATGGTTTATTACATGGAGGTGCAAGTTGTGCATTGGCTGAAACTGCAGGTAGTGTTGCATCTCAGTTAGTGCTTGATCCAAATAAATTTATTTGTGTCGGACTTGAAATTAATGCCAATCATGTTAGGAGTGCTCGTCAGGGATTTGTAATTGCCACTGCAAGGCCTTTGCATTTAGGTGGAACCACGCATGTATGGGACATAAAAATTCATGATGAAACTGATAAATTAATTTGCATTAGCAGGTTAACCTTAGCAATTTTGAAGAAGGCATTTTAAATGTTTAATTGGCCTCGCATATATTTCAATGAAGCTCCTTGGCAGAAGTAAAATTTATTTGTACAAATCTCCGTGAAATTCTAGGTGGTATTTTTTTTCAATTTCATTTTCTTGTATCGCAACAATTTTTGCACATTCTAAGGTTTTTGTAGCAGAAGTCACATATATTGAACCTGCTTGATTAATTACATATTGTTCAAGAATACTGAGAGTGCTTTGTCTATTTGTATACATTTTTATATATACTGGTATTATTTTAAGTCAGGGGTTTCACCCTTCAATTAATAAATTTAGGAACTTATTTTTCAAGCCTGTAAATTTATCAATCGTCTTATTTTGAGTTGCCATTTTTATTGCATGATTATAAGCTACGATTAGAATATTATAATATTCTTTTATAGAATCAATCTGATTGTTAGGAAGTCTATAATTGGTTGCTTTATTTGCAATAAACCTTAATTTTTGCTTATATGCTATTAAATTATTTGCGGAAGGTTTAAGATGATTTGGTAGGGAGTCAATAAAATTTAGTGCATCTGCTGCATCTATTCTTTTAATTATTTGTGCATTTAATTGATAAACCATTAGAAGTAGAAAAGAGGCCAGTATTAAAGATATTTTCATGAAAGGGAGTTTGCTTGTTTATTGCAGACAAGCTTATTTGTTGATTATTTCAGGCTGAAGATAACTTACTAATTTTTCTTAATCATTCATTGTATGTTTCATTACAAGTGTTAGTTTTTAACGTATTGTAATTTTTTGGGCAGTTGGTATAGGCCTAATTTATTTTACTTTTTTGTTAGAAAGGAATATTGCTAAAATATCTTTTATCGATGGATAAGTATCGCTAAGTGGCTCTTCTATTTTTTTAATTTTTACCCATTTAATTGCTGCGATATCTTCTTCGGTTTGAGGAACAAGGTTTTGTTCTGTAGGGCACGTTAAATAATACCAGTGTGTTGTCTTTAAAAAGTGTTTGCCAAATGCAGTATAAGTATGATAAGTTTCCCCAATTTTATTATGTATAATTAAATTGATTGCTCCCGTTTCTTCTTCTATTTCCCTTATTGCACACGTTTGCAAGCCTTCGCCTTTTTCTACTTTTCCTTTAGGTAAATCCCATTTCTCGAGTCTGTAAATAAACAATAATTCTTTTTGGCCATTTTCTATAATTCCTCCGGCTGCTTCTATTAAAGTAAAGTTTTTAAAAAATGCCTTTTTTAAATTTTCCAGGTTGCTATATAAAAATACGCCTGCATGAAATGCGGGTTTGGTAATTTCTTGTAACAATGATTTTATTGCGGGTGCAGATAACTCATCAATAAATATTGCATCCGGATGGTGGAGAATTTCTTTGAGTTCTTTGTCGAGTTCATCACAAAGATAAATCGACTTATCATTAAAGTAAATTTTAATATACATCTCTATTTAATGTTAAGTCAGTTAATAATTGTACTAAAAACCTACAAGAAAGAAATATTTATTGTGCCTTGTAGTTGATAGGTAAGTGCTTTGTTTTAATTTGCAGTATGACAAATGAAAAGGCCGTTGCTGAAAAGCTATTACAAATTAATGCAATTAAATTGAGTCCGCAACAACCCTTTTTCTGGGCAAGTGGATGGAAAAGCCCTATTTATTGCGATAATCGAAGAGTATTGTCATTTCCTTTTGTAAGGGATTTTATCAAAAGCGAAATGTGCAATGTTGTTTTTGAGCAATTTCCTCAGGCAGATATATTGGCCGGTGTAGCCACAGCAGGTATACCATGGGGAGCAATGGTTGCCGATCAGTTAAAATTACCTTTTATATATGTACGTCCTAAGCCCAAAGAACATGGGTTGGGAAACCAAATTGAAGGGTTTTATGAAAAAGGTAAAAAAGTGTTGTTGATAGAAGACCTAATTTCGACCGGGAAAAGTAGTTTGGAGGTTGCTGAAGTACTTCGTAAAGAAGCAATACATGTAGTAGGTATGGTAAGCATCTTTACTTATGGATTTGATGTAGCAACAAAAGCTTTTAAAAATGCGGGAATAGAGTATCTTTCACTAACAAATTATCCAACCTTAATTGAATTGGCAGTTGAAAAGGGTATTGTTACTGCCGAAGAGCAAAACACTTTGTTAAACTGGAGGCAGGATCCTGCCAATTGGAATCAAATTAAATAACTTTATTAAAATTGATTATTATGAAAGCTATTAAGCTCACCTTATTATCTCTGTTTGGTTTGGTAACCTTAAGTTTTGCACAACAAAAAGTAGTTGATAAAGTAGTGATTAAAACACTAACCGTTCAATGTGATCAGTGTAAAGAAAAAATAGAAAGCTATTTGAAAAGGGAACCTGGAATATCAACTGTAAAAGTTGATTATAAAAGAAAAACAACCACTGTTACTTATTTAACAGATAGAAATAATATTGAACAAATAAAAACTGCTATAGCAAATGCAGGGTACGATGCTGATGATGTTACAGCAGATGAAGAGGCATACAAAAAATTACCTAAGTGTTGTAAAAAGCCAGCCAGCACAATAAGTACTATCAATAAAGAACCTAAATAAAAAAAGTAATTCTAAAAAAAAGGAGACTATAAAGTAGATTGTGTAAACATAATTTTAGAGTCTGCATCTCTTTTGAAAGATAGTTAAATATTGGTGAAGGATAATTCCCCAGTTTTGAAT
>JANXSK010000215.1 GCA_025352695.1 Ferruginibacter sp.
TCAATGCCCAAAAAAAATTACTTTTTGATTTGAGTTTAGGTATTAATAAATCAATAGGTGAAGACATCCTTGCAACAAAAATTACCGGAAGTAATCAAATTCAATACTATAAAAAAAGGAAATACAGTCATCCTTATTTAAATGTAACCGGTACTGTTCTATATCCCCTGACTAAAGATTTTTCTCTGGGATTAAAATCTGGAATTTATGTTTACTTTTTGGAAACATATTTAACTGCGGCTCAACAGACATCAGTTTCCATACCAATTGAACTGGCAGGCAGGTTAAAAATTCTGGATATGGGGAAAAACTCAGCAGGCATTGATCTTTCCGCAGGTATTAACCTTTACAGCATAAATGATGTTATAGAACATTATGGAAATGGTAAATTAATAAATACTTCCGTTTATTTTTTGGCAAAAGACAAGCATCTTGTAAAAATCGGGTTAGAACAACAGATCGATAATGTTCAATTTAAGTATGAGTCAAATCCAAATTCTACAAATGTGTTTATGTATAATATTTATCGATTGGCTATTTGTTTAACATATGGTATAAAATTTTAACAAATATTATCTTATGAAAGTAAATCATTTGTAAATATTTAGTTTCATAATTAGCGATAAAATGTAGAGCGTTTAAAACACTATTTTCATCTTTTGTAGGGGTGTCAATTATAGTTTTAAGGCTGGTAAATATGATTGTAATGTTTTAAATTGACTTGACATTTTGGTCTACTTTAATATTTCTGAGGTCTCTTTCTTGGTCATTATTATTGCGTATTATATTGGATTGTGATAAAAAATATAGGACATACTTCCTTTTGTTAACAAATTTTAATCTATTTTTTAGACTGTTTATACAGTTTGCAATTGTATAGCCAATGGTTTTGATTTTTAAAGAGCACTTACCGTTTATATTTGGGTAATGATAGTTTGCAGTGGTTATTTTTTTAAAAGGCATGTCAATTTGCTCTGCACCTTAAAATAAGTACTAGTAAATAGTAGTACATTAACTACACAATTAAATAAAACGCACATAAAGAATTGTCTATGAAATTTTTCAAAAACAGCTTGCTGCTTGTAATATTATTGTGTGGCACAAAAGCTTTCTCCCAAAATATTATTCAGATAAAATCGCCAGACAAAAACATAGTCTTTTCATTTACACTTACTAAAAATTCGCCTGTGTATGAAGTGGTATATAAGGGCAAAAAATTAGTAGATAAATCAACACTCGGATTAGCTTTCAAAGAAGAGGGCAGTTTTGCCGAAGCACTTGTTGCCGGAAAACCAGTATTTAAAACCGTTGAAGAAACATATGAACTTATTGTTGGAAAAAACAAAACAATACATAGCCATTATCAGGAAGTAACCATATCGCTAACACAATTAAATGCTCAAAAGAAACGAGTGAATATTGCTGTAAGGGTTTTCAATGATGGTGTAGCTTTTCGGTATGAATTTCCAGCACAAAGTAATTGGAAAAATTATACTTTAACAGAGGAGCAAACAACTTTTAATCTATCACAGAACCCTCAAGTGCTAACGCTTTTTAGAAAAAATTACACGACTTCTCACGAAGGATTTTATGATTCTCTTAAGTTAAGCGAAATTAAGCCGGATACATTGATGGATCTGCCAACTTTATTTCAATTCACCGGTAATATTTACATGGCCATAACAGAAGCCAACCTGCGCAATTATGCAGGCATGTATCTGGCAAAGAAAAATGGTATTTTAACAACCACGTTGTCACCACTTCCCGGTCAGACTGCTATAAAAGTAAAGGCTATTTTGCCACACCATACTCCCTGGCGGGTAATGATGATCAGCGACAGAATTGGCGCATTGATTGAATCAAACCTATTAACAAACTTAAATGAACCCTGCAGTATTAAAGACATTTCCTGGATAAAGCCAGGAAAAACCAGCTTTCATTGGTGGAACGGAGATATTATTCCAGACACCACATTTGCGCCCGGCATTAATTTTGAAACGGACAAATATTATATTGATTTTTGTGCAAGGCACCATATTGAATATCATTCCGTAATTGGATATGGCGGTATTGCCTGGTATAAAAGTGATGCACCCGGATATGGAGAAATAGGCTTAAACACAGATGTTACCCAAACAGTACCCAGCTTAAACATGCAGCAGGTATGTGATTATGCAAAGCAACAAGGAGTTGGCATACATGTATGGGTAAATTGGAAAGCTATATATCCTCATCTCGAAAGGTCTTTTGATCAATTTCAAAAATGGGGCATCAAAGGGATGATGGTAGATTTCTTAGATCGTGATGACCAGGAAATGGTAAATATACAGGAAGCGATACTAAAAAAAGCTGGGGAGCATAAACTTTTTGTTCAGTTTCACGGCGCCTACAAACCCACCGGAATGCAACGCACTTACCCCAATGAATTTACCAGGGAAGGAACTTATAATTATGAAAATAATAAATGGTTGCCCGAAGGTATTAGCCCCAATCATGATCTGAATATTGCTTTTACACGCCTGCTGGCTGGCGCTACAGATTATCACTTGGGAGGTTTCAGGGCGATAACTCCGTCAAAATTTAAAACACAGCAAAGCCGGCCCCTAATGATCGGTACCCGCTGCCATATGCTGGCAATGTACGTTGTATTGGAAAGTTACCTCGCTATGGTATGCGATTATCCCGACGCCTACGAAGGCCAGCCAGGTTTTAAATTTATAGAAGATGTACCAACCAGCTGGGACGAAACTGTTGTACCTGATGCCCAAATTCATGAATTTTTAACAATTGCCAGAAGAAAAGGTACTGATTGGTTTATCGGAACCATAAACAACACAACAGCAAAATCCATTCAAATGTCTTTAAAATTTTTGCCTGCAGGAAAATATACAGCAGAAATATACAGTGATGGAGCTGATGAATTTGAAAACCCAAACCATTTACTATTTGCACTTAAAACTGTAACCAATGCCGATACTGTTACACTTTCACTTGCTGCAGGGGGAGGACATGTTATGCGACTTGTAAAACAATAATCTGCAGATTTTAAAGTAAGCTGCTATTAAGTATTGTAGCAAAAAATAATTTAGTAAGGTAAAGGGTTGCAAATGAGCGATCCTTTTTTTATTTTTAATCCTAATCCTAAAAATTATGATCGCAAAAATGCCCCTTGAAAACTTTCTGGTAATTGACATTGAAACCGTTTCTGCACAGCAATATTATAATTTGTTAGCTGCGGATTGGCAGCATCTTTGGGAAGAAAAAGTAAAACGTGCCATGCCAGAAGATACTTCATTAGAAGAATATTATCCTCAAAGAGCAGGTGTAATGGCAGAATTTGCCAAAGTGGTTTGCATTAGCCTTGGTTATTTTAAAAAAGAGATAAGCGGATATCAGTTTAGGGTTAAATCAATTTTTGGACATGATGAAAAGGAGTTACTACAGAATTTCATTTCGACTATTAACCAGCTGGAAGCAGTGCACAAGCATTGGTGTTTTACTGGGCACAATATAAAAGAGTTTGATATTCCTTTTTTGTGCCGCAGGTTATTAATCAATGGTCTTGCTATTCCTACTTACCTTGATTTTCAAAATATGAAACCATGGGAAACTAACATGATTGATACTTTTCAATACTGGCGGTTTGGCGATTACAAAAATTACACTTCCCTAAAATTGCTGGCTGCATCCTTAAATGTTCCTTCGCCAAAAGATGACATCAATGGCAGTATGGTAGGTCAGGTGTATTGGGAAGAAAATAATCTGGATCGTATAGCCGTCTATTGTCAGAAAGATGTGATAACTGTAGCAAATATTATCCTTAGGTTTAAAAACCTATCCTTGCTAACAGAAGAACAGATTGTTATCGTAAAATAGTTTTACTTGCTTTATTTTTAAATTATAACGGGGATCTAAATATTGTATCGGTTTATATGGACAGTTTAAGTATCAATTTCTTTAATAAAAGTGGCTATGCTGCTACTTATAGGGTAAGTTGAATGCTCCTTTAAAAAAAACTTCAAAAAACTTTCTTTTCTGCTTTGCTATTTCAAACCATCCCCTTACCTTTGCACTCCAAATTAAAAAACGAAAGTTTAAAGTTCTTTAAATATGTCACAACGAATCAGAATAAAATTACAGTCTTACGATCACAACTTAGTTGACAAATCAGCGGAGAAAATCGTAAAAACGGTACGTAGTACAGGTGCAGTAGTAACAGGGCCAATTCCTTTACCAACACACAAGAAAATTTTTACTGTATTGCGTGCTCCTCACGTTAACAAAAAAGCACGTGAGCAGTTTCAGTTATGTACGCACAAACGTTTGTTAGACATATATACTAGCAGCAGCCGCACAGTTGACGCTCTAAGTAAATTAGATCTGCCAAGTGGTGTAGATGTTGAAATAAAGGCCTAATGAACCGTCCCACTTAATAGGGAAAGGCAAAAGGTTAGTTCTTAAATAAATATTGAAACATCTATCTGTTTGTATTTTAAACAGCGCTGGATAAAAAAAGATACAATGAAAAGTATTATTGGAAAGAAAATTGGCATGACCAGTGTCTTTGATGCAGCAGGCAAGCAAACTGCTGTTACCATCATCGAAGCAGGCCCATGTGTAGTTACACAGAAGAAGACCGTTGAAATAGACGGCTACAATGCACTCCAAATTGCATTTGGTGACAAAAAAGAAAAACACTCCATCAAAGCTGAAGTTAATCACTTCGCCAAAGCTCAGACATCCCCTAAAAAAGTAGTAAAAGAAATTCGCGACACAACATTAACTCAATCAGTTGGTGAAATCATTACTGTAGACATTTTTGCCGAAGGCGATGAAGTTGAAGTAGTTGGTACCACTAAAGGTAAAGGTTTTCAAGGTGTTGTTAAACGTCATGGCTTTCATGGTGTAGGCGGGCAATCTCACGG
The DNA here is from genome assembly GCA_025352695.1 of Ferruginibacter sp. Taxonomy (GTDB): domain Bacteria; phylum Bacteroidota; class Bacteroidia; order Chitinophagales; family Chitinophagaceae; genus Ferruginibacter. The sequence goes on from JANXSK010000215.1 coordinate 4,926, forward strand.
TCAGCATGATCGTTCAAGAGCTCCTGGTTCTATTGGTAACTCCTCAGATGCATCAAGAGTATTTAAAGGTATGAGAATGGGTGGTCGTATGGGACAGGATAGGGTGAAAATGAAGGGTTTAAAAGTAGTTAAGATTTTTTCTGATAAAAATTATATATTGGTTAGTGGTTCTGTACCAGGTCATAATGGTTCAATCCTTTTAATACAAAAGTAAGCAACACTCAATTTGTGTTTCTTAACACAAAAATTAATTTGAATAATCATGCAAGTAGATGTTTTAAATATACAAGGCGCCAAAACCGGAAGAACCATTGAGTTACCGGAAGAAATTTTCGGTGTAGAACCAAACACTCATGTTGTTTACTTAGCTGTAAAACAATATTTAGCCGCTCAACGCCAGGGTACACACAAAGTAAAAACAAGAGCCGAAGCAAATGGTTCGTCTAAGAAATTAGTAAAACAGAAAGGAACCGGTGGTGCACGTAAAGGTAATTTACGCAGTCCGATCTATAAAGGTGGTGGTACTATTTTTGGACCTAAACCTCACTCTTACGATTTTAAATTAAATCGTAAAGTAAAAGATCTTGCTAAAATCAGTGCATTAAGTGCTAAAGCAAAAGAAAACGCTATTGTAATTGTTGAAGATGTTACAATGGACGCTCCAAAATCAAAGCAATTTGCAGCTATTCTAAAGAGTTTACAGGTGAGCGGTAAAAAGGTTTTGTTTGTTATTCCTGAGTACAACGACAATGTTTACATGAGTTTAAGAAATATTCCTGGTGTACAGGGAAGTTTATTAAGCGATTTAAATACTTACGATATTGTTAACGCTAAAGTAATAGTGTTTACTGAAAGCGTAGCAAAGATTTTTAGCGAAGAAGAAGAAGCGGTAGAAGCATAAAATAAATTATCAAATTAGAATTATGAAACTGTCTGAAGTTTTAATAAAGCCGATCTTATCTGAAAAGGTAAATAAGCAAACAGAAAAAATGAATCGTTACGCTTTTGTGGTAAGCAGAAAAGCTAACAAACTAGAGATTAAGAAAGCGGTAGAAGAATTCTATGGCGTACAGGTAAAAAATGTTAACACAACAGTAATGCCTGGTAAAGCTAAATCACGTAATACCAAAGCCGGTATAGTTAGCGGTCGTAAGCCTGCTAAAAAGAAAGCATTTGTTACAGTAGCTGATGGCGAATCAATTGATCTATACGGCACTATATAGAAATTGAATCTAAAGATTCAACAAAAGAATAATTAATGAATGGTGGTCAGCACCGCAAAGTTTTGACAAATAAAAAGTAGTTAATAATGGCACTTAGAAAATACAAACCGACCACAGCAGGTACTCGTTGGAGAATTGGCAATGCATATGCAGAAATCACTACCAACATTCCTGAAAAGACGTTGCTTGAAAAGCAAAAGAATACAGCTGGTCGTAACTCTCAGGGTAGAAGATCAATGCGTTATATGGGTGGTGGTAACAAAACCATGTATCGTATAATCGATTTCAAAAGAGATAAAAAGAATATTCCTGCAATAGTTAAAAGCATCGAGTATGATCCAAATCGTACTGCATTTATTGCATTGTTGAATTACGCAGATGGCGAAAAGCGTTACATCATTGCGCCCAACGGTTTACAAGTTGGTGCAACTGTTTTAAGTGGTGATAATATTGCTCCGGAATTAGGTAATGCATTGCAATTGAAATATATGCCATTGGGTACTATGATTCATAATGTTGAAATGCAACCAGGACAAGGTGGTAAATTGGTACGCAGTGCAGGTAACACAGCTCAATTAGCGAATAAGGAAGAAAAATATGGCATTTTAAAAATGCCAAGTGGTGAGTTAAGAAAAGTATTGATTAATTGTTACGCAACAGTTGGTGTTGTTAGCAACAGCGATCACAATTTGGAAAGTGCAGGTAAAGCTGGTAGAAACAGGTGGAAAGGTGTTAGACCAAGAACTAGAGCTGTAGCTATGAATCCTGTAGATCATCCGATGGGTGGTGGTGAAGGTAGAGCTTCAGGTGGTCATCCACGCAGCCGTACCGGTAAATATGCTAAAGGACAGGTTACACGTACAAGAGGTAAAGGATCAGATAAAATGATCATTCAAAGGAAAAACGGAAAGAAAATAAGTAACAAATAAATATTCATGTTAAAATATCCTAATGATAAATTGGGAGAATAAACAAAAATAAAATACTATGCCACGTTCGGTAAAAAAAGGTCCTTATATAGATGCTAATTTAGAAGAAAAAGTATTAGCGATTAATGAAGGAAAGAATAAGAAAGGTGTTATTAAAACATGGTCACGTCGTTCTACTATTTCTCCTGATTTTGTTGGTCATACATTAGCAGTTCATAATGGAAACAAGTTCATTCCTGTTTATGTTACAGAATTTATGGTAGGTCATAAATTAGGTGAATTTGCCCCAACAAGGAATTTCAGAGGTCACTCAAGTAAAAAAATGTAATAAAAGAAGTTAAACTGATTGTTCAAAGGACATGAAAATTTAAACTTGCAACTAAATAAAAAATGGAAGCAGTAGCTAAACTCAACAATTATCCAACTTCACCGCGTAAAATGCGTTTGCTGATTGATTTGATACGTGGAATGGAAGTAGAAAAGGCTTTAGGTGTTTTACAATTCAATCCTAAACATCCAGCTGTTCCTTTATACAAGTTATTAAAAAGTGCTATCAACAATTGGGAGCAAAAGAATACTGATGTAAAGGTTGAAGATGCTAAACTGATAGTTAAAACAGTAATGGTTGATGGAGGAAGAGTGATTAAGCGTATGCGTCCGGCACCACAGGGTCGTGGATACAAGGTTCGTAAACGTAGTAACCATGTAACCTTAATAGTAGATAGCAAAAGTTAATAAAATTAATTAAAACGAATTAACCAACAATATGGGTCAGAAAACAAATCCGATTGGTATCAGACTAGGAATCATCCGAGGATGGGATAGTAATTGGTATGCACATAAAAAAGATTTCGGTAACAAGCTAATTGAAGATCATAAGATCAGAACTTACCTGAGTGCCCGTATCAACAAAGGTGGTATATCCAAGATCGTTATTGAGCGTACTTTAAATAAACTAATTGTTACGATACATACGTCTAAACCAGGTATTATCATAGGTAAAGGTGGTGGAGAGGTTGATAGAATTAAAGAAGAATTGAAGAAGTTAACTGGTAAGGAAGATGTACAGATTAATATTCTTGAAATTCGTCGTCCTGAATTAGATGCTCAAATTGTAGCTGATACAATTGCTCGTCAGTTAGAAGGAAGGATAAATTTCAAACGAGCAGTTAAAATGGCAATTGCCTCTGCACTAAGAATGGGTGCTGAAGGAATTAAGGTAAGATGTGGTGGACGTTTAGGTGGTGCTGAAATTGCACGTAGCGAAGAAATTAAACAAGGAAGAACACCATTACATACATTACGTATGGATATTGATTATGCTAGCGTATTTGCTCAAACTGTTTATGGTAAAATAGGCATAAAAGTTTGGATCTGTAAAGGTGAAGTATTGGCAAAAAGAGATCTTAATCCTAACATATTAGCTGGTGGTGGTAAAGAAGGTGATGCAAGAGGTAGTTTTGAAAACCGTGGAGGTTTTGATGATAGAAGAGGCGGTGGCGATAGAAGAGGTGGAGGTGGACAAGGTGGAGACAGAAGAGGCGGTGGTGGTCAGGGACAGGGCGGTGGAGCAAACCGTGGCGGTGGTCAGGGAGGAAGGAGATAATTTTCTTTGAGCTGTCAAAATTATAATAATAAAGAATTTTCAAATTGATAGATAATGTTACAACCAAAAAGAGCAAAACATAGAAAGGCGCAAAAAGGACGGATAAGGGAAACTGCCAAGAGAGGTACAACCATCGCCTTCGGATCATTTGCTTTAAAAGCACTGGAACCAATTTGGTTAACTAATAGGCAGATTGAAAGTGCCCGTCAGGCTTTAACCCGTCACATGAAAAGGGAAGGAAATGTTTGGATTAGAATTTTTCCCGACAAACCAATTACTAAAAAGCCAGCTGAAGTAAGGATGGGTAAAGGTAAAGGTAACCCTGAATATTGGGCGGCAGTAGTTGAGCCTGGTCGAATTTTATTTGAAGCTGATGGTGTTCCTTTACAGGTGGCTAAAGAAGCTTTTGAATTGGCTGCACAAAAATTACCTATCGCCGTGAAATTTATTGTTCGCAGAGATTATCAAGCATAATAGAATAGCTAAAAAAATATTGAAATGTCAAAGAAAGCAGATTATTTAACAAGCATTAAGGGTTTAGGTCTCGATGACTTAAAAGCCAAGATAACTGAAGACGAATTACGTTTGAAGAAAGTATCTTTTGCACACAGCATTTCTCCTTTGGAGAATCCGGTTAGCATGCGTTTATTGCGCAAAGATTTAGCCCGTTTAAAAACAGCATTAAGAAAGATTGAACTCGGTTTAAATTAAACCATAAATTTTGCAACAATGAGCGCAGTAGTAACAACGATCGAAAGAAATTTACGTAAAATAAGAGTTGGAGTTGTTTCCAGCAATAAAATGGATAAGTCCATTGTAGTGTTGGTAGAAAGAAAAGTAAAGCATCCGCTTTATGGTAAGTTTGTAAAAAAATCTACCAAATTTCATGCACACGACGAAAAGAATGAATGCAGTATCGGTGATACAGTAAAAATTATGGAAACTCGTCCTATCAGCAAAACAAAACGCTGGAGATTAGTTGAAGTAGTAGAAAAGGTGAAGTAAAAATGTATGATGGCGGATGTATGATTTCTGATTTTCCGATCATCTAAGGTATAATTTTTTTAATTGGTTTACGATTTCTGGTTACACAAATCAGAAATCTCACATCAGAAATAATAAAGAAATGATTCAGCAAGAAAGCAGATTGAACGTAGCGGATAACAGTGGTGCCAAAGAGGTATTGTGTATTAGGGTGTTGGGTAATTCTGGGCAGGACTACGCTAAAATCGGAGATAAAATTGTAGTTACTGTAAAAGATGCAACTCCTAATGGTGGCATTAAAAAAGGGACTGTAAGTAAAGCCGTTATAGTTAGAACAGTAAATAAATTACGCCGTAAAGATGGTTCTTATATACGCTTTGATGACAACGCAGTTGTGTTGTTAAACAATGCTGATGAACCAAGAGGCACACGTATTTTTGGGCCAGTTGCTCGTGAATTAAGAGATAAGGGATACATGAAAATTATATCACTTGCCCCTGAAGTATTATAGAGTAAAAGGCCTGAAAGCATACTGATAAAAGCCTGTAAAGTAAAAAATTATTAAGCATAAAGCGTTTAGTTTTAAGCATAAAGCATAAAAAAATGAATACAAGATTTAAACCGAAGTTTAGCATTAAAAAAGGTGACAACGTTGTTGTTATTACTGGTGAAGATAAGGACCTAAAAAAACCTCGTAAAGTATTAGAAGTTTTGTTGGAAAAAGGTAAGGTTTTGGTAGAGGGCGTAGCCATTGTAACCAAACATACCAAACCAACTTCTCAAAATACTAAGGGTGGTATTATTAAAGTTGAGGCACCAATTAATATCAGTAATGTGATGTTGTGGGATGCTAAAACTGGTGGTCCGACTAAAGTTAAACGTACTAGGGAAAATGGCAAATTAATTAGAATATCTAAAAAATCAGGGGAGGCTATAAAATAATGAGCACAACTACTTACACTCCAAGATTAGCAGACAAGTACACTAAAGAAGTTGTACCTGCTTTAATGAAAAAATTTGGTTATAAAACCATTATGCA
>JANXSK010000022.1 GCA_025352695.1 Ferruginibacter sp.
AATAAATATAAATATGTCGAAATCAACAATGACAACCCAAGAGGTTGCAAACAGATTAGTAGAGCTTTGTCGCAAAGGACAAATACTCGAAGCACAAGAAGAACTTTATGGTGATGAAATCACAAGCCATGAACCATTACACACCCCAGCTCCACCTACAATCGGAAAAGAAGCTGTACTTGCAAAAGGAAAACATTTTGCTTCCAGCATTTTAGAAACACATGGTGGACATTTTGGCGACCCAATTATTGGAGGAGATTATTTTAGTATTTCTTGTTCATTGGACGCTACATTCAAAGAACGTGGAAGAAGTCAGATTAATGAAATTTGTGTTTTTCAAGTTAAAGATGGTAAAATAATTTTTGAGCAGTTCTTCTATTAGTCAAAACATAAAAGCAAATAGTAGTCTCTTTTTCCAGACTACTATTTGCTTTTTTACCAGTTAATACAACTTCAAAATATAGATACAAATAGCACGAACGCATAACATTATGTCGTATAGCCGAAAGCCCCCGCAAATAAAATCTTTTTATATTGCTGACTCAAACGGAGCAAAGCACTACAGACATGCAACTTTGCAAGGGATAAGCCAGTTTCGACCGAATTTTTCCTGTTCGATGAAGAGACTGGTTTTATTATCAGTCTCTCTTTTTTTCAGGAAAAATTCCAGAGAACCATGCCTTAAAAAATGTATGGGGTTCTACCCATTGAGCAAACCACTTACGTACACAGTTTGTTTTCTCATCGCATAATTAATTCTTGCCTGCAAGTGCCTGGCAATTTTAATGATGGCTTTGTTTTTATGCATGCGTTTACAATAGTCTTTATATTTCATGAGCATGGCGGAATCTTTTTTAATGAGTACCCAACTGCTTTCAATTAGTGCCTCTCTAAGATAAGTATTTCGGCGGTGGGTAAGACCTTTGGTTCTTTTGGTGTCGCCACTGTCATCTGTGTCTGGTATAAGGCCCACATAGCTGCAGAGGTTGTCAAATGTTTTAAACCTGGAAATATCCTAGAGTTCAAATAAAATAATGGCTCCGTTAATTTCGCCGATGCCTGGTATGCTAAGTATTAGTTGCATTGATGGCCAATAGTTTTGTTGCCTGTACATGTTTCGGATGGCACGTGTGCTTTGCAGTAACAAATTTCTTTTATGCAGGTAATCCTGTAGTTTTATTTGCAGGGCTGCTTTCAGTTCAGCGCTGCCACCACAGTCCATCTCTTCCAATTTTTTTATAAACTTGCGGCTCCAGTACTGCCCTGTTTCTACTTTGTCTGGTGATGGCAGTGAGCTGAAATGGAGCAAATGCCAGATGCGGCATTTGCAGCGGGTGCTGTCGCTGATCTGCTGCTGACGGTTGCGTACCAATGTACGGGCATGTTCCCAGCAGAGGGTAGGTACATAAAGGCTTTTTAGGTCTTTTTTATTGCTCAATAGCTGGCTGATGCTTCGGGCATCACGTTTATCATTTTTTTGTTTTCGTTCTTTATCACCCTTCGGTATATCAGCAGCATTGAGCAATATACATTCTATACCAAGTGCTGAAAACTGTCGTTGAATACCGAATCCACAAAAGCCAGCTTCGTATCCTGCTTTGTAGTTGGCACCGGGATAGTTTTTTGTGAGGTGCTTATGCAACAGAGAAGCATCGGCTGGCTGAGTAAAATCTTTTAGTTCCAGTTCGGTGTCCCTAAGGTTTACACGCCAGCTTATTTTGTGTACATCCAGACTACAATAAATTGTTGTGCCTGTAAAATCCAATTGATTAACTTTAGTCATGGGAATTAAGTTTTAAAATGAGAGAATGATTTTTTACTCTTAAAATTAAAAAGAGCTTCTGTTAACTCATACATAAGACTAATACCACACCTGCTACAAAGCCCTGTCGTTGTGTGCTATTTTTCCGCAGCTTTAAACTCATTAGAAAATTAAAAAATGAAAACATATTTTGTTGACTCTTTTACGAATGAAAAATTTAAAGGAAATCCTGCGGCAGTTTGCATTAACGCAAGTGATTTGGACAGTACAATTATGCAGAGGATTGCAACAGAAATAGGATTTTCTGAAACTGCATTTATAAAACAAATCACAGACAACAATTATAGCATAAGATTTTTTACCCCAAAGATTGAAATCCCATTATGCGGACATGCCACATTGGCTTCATCAAAAATTATTTTCGATACAACCGAATTTGACACTATTAAATTTATTAACTGTAATAATGTTGAACTGCTTATTGAAAAAGTAGAGAATAAAATTAAAATGCAATTTCCTGTTTATGATACTGAAGAAATTGAAGTACCCAAAAAAATGTTAGATGCACTTGGAATTTTTGAAATTTTAAACAAAAGATACAGCCCCAATAATAAAATAATTTTAATTGAAATTAAAAGTGCTATTGAATTGGAAAATTTGAAACCTGATTTTACGGCATTGATAAATTCATATACAGGAATAAATGGTGTGTTAGTAACTGCCATTTCTGATAGTGAAAATTTTGATTTTAAATACAGATATTTTTGGCCTTGGGCAGGCACAAATGAAGACCCAGTAACAGGTGGTATTCAAACTTTTTTGACAAAATATTGGGCGACAAAATTGAACAAAACAAAATTAAATTCTTACCAATCTTCATTAAGAACAGGAACAATGAGTACAGAACTTTTACAAGATAAAGTTTGTATTTTAGGGGAAGCTGTAACTGTATTAGAAGGACGATTTAGTTTGTAACTATGCTTATAGAAAGTTTAAAAATATTATTCAACAGAGATTTAAAGCGAGTAATAAAAGAAATTGAAGAATACAATAATGAAGTTGATATTTGGAAAATTAAAGGACAAATAAATAATTCTGCAGGAAATATTTATTTGCATTTAGTAGGTAATTTAAAAACATACATTGGAAAAGAATTAGGTAAGACAAATTATATAAGAAATAGAGAGTTTGAATTTTCATCAAAGAATGTTCCAAGACAAGAACTAATTAAGAAAGTTGAAAACACAATAGAAATTATTACCCAAACTTTAGACAATTTAAATGAAAATATTTTGGCAACTGAATACCCAATTTTAGTATTTGACAATAAGACTTCTACAGAATATTTATTAGTCCATTTGACAACTCATCTGACCTATCATTTAGGACAAATAAATTATCATAGACGACTGATTGAAAACGATGAGAAATAAAACTGTATAGTCCTGAAATAGGTTGACTCCAAAAAAGTGGATAAGTCAACTAACAAAAAACAAAAAAAATGACAAATAATAGTAACTCATCAAAAATTTATAAGGCTCGGACTATTGGATCTTTTTTTCTTCTTGCATTTTTAGCCTATGGATTTGGACGGAATCTTTTTGAGAGCGAAACACAACCAGCTAAATATATTGGTGCTATACTTATCATTACGAATTCAATAATTGTTCTTTTTATAGGTATATTATTCAGAAAAACCTTATTACGTCACAATGTTTTAATTGGTAACATATATTTTATTACTAGGTTGGTTGAATCAATAGCTCTTGCAAGTATTGTATTGAATTTAATCCCAACTGTTTCAATTCCTAATGACTACGGATACTTTTTTGCAATGCTGATTTTAGGTTTAGGAAGTATTCCAATGTGTCTGACTCTACATATAAAAAAACTTGTACCAACGTGGTTAGCACTTTGGGGCATAATTGAATATGCAATTTTTGCATTTGGCTTTTTGATGGAGTTTTTTGGCGAAAAATGGAGTATGTATCTTTTAATAATAGGTGGCTTATGGGAAATAACTTTTGCTATTTGGTTAATTATTAAAGGTAAACAAGTTGAAAAAACAACGAATGCTGGAAAATTAAAGGATTTTTACAGCATTCGAATAAATGATCAATGGCGTTTCATTTTTAAATGGAATGCTGGAAATGCTTCTAAAGTTGAAATAATTGACTACCACTAAATCTTACAAAAAATGGCAAAACTTAAAAATATTCATCCTGCGAATTTCTTTTAGAGGAATTTCTTTCGCCTTTTAATATAACTGCTTACAAGCTTACAAGCTTACAAAAAATATAGAGATTCGTATCCCCTCCACCAACCCCATCTTTCATGTTTAAAAATGAGTAGTGAGCTTTGCGATTATGGAACACAACAATATAACGCAGGCTCAGGTAATGCAAGCCCATATAGCAGCATGTAAATCAAGCGGCATAACAGTAAAGGCCTACTGTGTGCAGCATCAGATAAAACCATCGAACTATTATTACTGGCAAAACAAATTACAGCCTTCGGCATCAGGTAAATTTATAAACATTATACCTCAAT
>JANXSK010000023.1 GCA_025352695.1 Ferruginibacter sp.
ACAATCTTTTGTTTGAAAGCTTCTGTGTAGAATAATTGCTGTGCCCCTTTTCGAACGGAGCTTTGTTTTTTGCTCATTTTTTGTCCTGTTTTAAGTTGACTTATCCACTTTTTTGGAGTCAACCTATTTCAGGACTATGCACTTGCACATTACGGACAGGGCTTGCCGAAGTACGGGAATTAGTATTCCGTCCGCCCGGTACCGATGATGATTGAGAAACTGTAGATGAAGATAACAACAAAAAGCTAAATAGATATTCGTCTGCCCGATATGAAGCACAATAGAATTACAAAAAGCCGAAGATAACTTTCGTCAGCCCGTATTTTGGCAAACCCCTTGTTGTACGTTCGCCCTTCTTCTCGGTCATCTACATTGTGGGTCTGTGTCCAACCGCAGAGTGTTGCCTGTGCGTTGGCACAAGGCAGGCTCTTTTGCAAGGTTGGCTTTTGTGTGTCAGCTTTGTGTGCCTTGCAAATGTGCCTGACTTGGTGCGGTGGCTATTAACGTTCTTTCATCGTTACTCTGTCATAAACTGCTGAAGAAAGTATTTGATACAAGCTTGGTAAAATAGTTTCGTCAATTCCGAATGCTTTCAAAACAATCTTGTCAAAATTTATTCGGTCTGCTTTTTTTATTTCTTCAAAGAAAGTTTCAATTTCTCTTTTTTTCAATGGTTGAAATGCTTTTAAGATTTGCTTCTTTCCTTGTGCATTTAATTTGTTTGGATTTAAAACACGAAGGGCTTTAAAGTAATTTGCGTTGAGGTCTAATGCTCCTAAGTTTCGGGATGTGCCTCTCATTTCAATTGTCAAAAAAGTTACAATGGAATTGAGCAATGCTGCAATAAGTTCAACATCGTTGTTTGCAGTTACCGTAATTGCTACAAGCCGTTGGTCAATTGTAAATGCTTCGTCAGAGAAACTAAAAAAGAATCTTTCAAACGGATTTATTGCGGTTACAATGTTTGCCTGCTTTGGTCGCAAAGAATACCAAAACGGTTTATGCCCTTCACATGCTTCTTGAATTGTTTTGGTTCCGTTTTTATTTTTTGCATTCTTGAATTTTTGAATCCACTTGTAAGCACCTGAATAGGTGGCTTTCAATTTTTCTAAAGGCAAGTCGCAAACGAAAAGATAATTTTCATAGTTACCGTCAAATTCTAATGTTGTCAATTCAGTTGGGCTTTTCACATAAGGAATCAAAAATTTATTTTCAATTCCACTTTCCTGAACTTCCCTTGAAGGAATTACAAACATTTCATTCCAACCTGTTCTTTCACCTCTGAAAGCATCAATTGTGTTTGGGTAAAGTTGAGTTAAATGTTCATCAAACCTTTCAAACAAATCTGCTGAAATAAAATAGGTATCCCAATTTTCTTGTTCGGTCAAAGAACTTTCAAGTTGTTGTTTTGAAACGACGCTAACACTTATTGAACCGTCTGATTTGTGAAAGAGATTTACAAAAGTTTTATCCTTGGTCCAACCTGAATGTTTTGAATTATTGCAATTGTCAATGTCTGTGTAAAAATCTTCAATCTCTTTTATCTGTGCTATTACATTTTCCTGATTAAAAGTTTCGTCAAGTTTAAAATTTATTGTTACAAATTTTGTTGGCTCTTTGCTTTGTCCATGTTGAAGAACAGAATAAATTGTAGACACTTTTGAATCACTAAACCAATGCTCCGCATTACTTCTCACTACATATTTTATGTGGAAGTTATCAAGTAAAAATTTCTTAAACTGAAATCCATATTCTTTACCAAGCCAAGCATTAGATGTTATTGCAGAAAGAAAACCGTCTTTCGTAAGAAAGCGTATTGAATTGTAAACACAATAGGTAAAATAATCTGAACGCTCATTTATTTTGAATGAACTGTCTTTAAGAAAAGCTTTTTGCTTTGCTTCAAATTGCCCTCTGAAAAAAGTTGTCAGAACATCATTTGGAATATCCTCTTGTTGAATGAAAGGAAAATTACTTGCGATTGCATCAAACATTGGAATTGGTTGTTCAATCTGTTTGTTGTAGTCGTTTGAATCAGGAAATACAATTTTCTTCTTTGGCTCAAGATTGAAATAATCATCCCTTATTACTCTTGGAAAATTATCGGTTTGATTTTTCATTTTCTGTTTATAGAGATTAATTACAGAAAGGATTGCAGGGAAATGTGAAATGTCGTTTCCCCAAATTTGGTTTAGTAACTGAACATGGTTTGTGTTTCCATGATAGCTGAGTATTTGATAAAAGGAATTTAAAAATGTTCCTGTTCCTGATGTCGGGTCAAACACAAAATCATTTGCTGTTTGTATTGCAGGAAATGAAACAAGGTTTGCAAGAGTTGCTGGAGTAAAGTATTGCCCAAACTTTTGTTTCTCTTCTTTCGGAACAAGGTTTTCAAGTATTGTTCCGATTACATCAGTCGGCAAAACTTTAAAATCAAATTCTGTAATTGCATTGAAAAGCTCAAATAAAGTTTCGCTTACAGTTTTATTGAAATCAACTTTGTCAGTGAAGTAGGGTTGATATACTGCTTGGTAATCAATTCTACTTGCTGCATCAAAATAATTCTGTAATGCCTGCTTTACATTTTTGGCATTTTTTAAATCAAGTTTTTGTAAACTGCCTGATAAGTTTTCAGAAAGTGTCAGGTAGAAAATGATTTTACCGATGAGATTGTAGAAAGTAAACTTTGCCAAAACTTCTTCCTCAATTAAATTCTCTGGTCTCCGTGAAGATGATGCAAGAATTTTGAGAGTGGAACTCTCATAAATTTTCCATTGATTAAACTCTTTACGAAAAGGTGCGTTAGCACCTTTCAGTTTTATAATTTCTTCTTTGAACTGTGGTAAAATTATTACTGATGCTGCTCTCACTGCATCCACAAAATTTCCTGAAATATTTATAGCCTGCTTTAGTTCTCCACTCTTATAAAGTTGTTCTAAATCATGCAGGATTTCATTAAGCCTTTTTTGAAGTTTAGCCTCATGTTTATTATAATTGCTGCGGTCAGCTAAATCATTTCTTTTTGTTATGTCCTTTTCTTTGGGATATACTTTCAATTTTTGCAGCCCCGAAGTTGTGTAATTATCATTTTCTATTTTCCATATAATCGCCTCTGTTCCATTCCAAGTAACGAAAGAGTTTGATTTTAATTTTTCCGCCTTTTCCAATGCGTTTTCTAACATCTCGTTATCATCGGCTTCTGTGTCTGGAAACTTTAATTCCCAACCATTGAAAACAATACCTGAAATCTTATCAATGAATAAAAGAACATCGGGAAATTTAGTTTTACCCGATGCTAATTTAATGCCTTCGTCATTTGTTGCTTCTTCAAATAAAGTAGTGCCATCATTAATGGATTGCTTTATCCAACTTATGATTTGCCCTGCCCAAGCTCTTTCGTTTAGTTTCATAATTTATAGTGTGATATTCTGCGATTGGTTCTTTAAATAGAAACAAAGTTGAATCCTCAACTTCTTTACTTTTCAAGGTTTCTCTTATTCTTTCTGTACATATTTTTATATAATCTACTGGATGTACTTTGTGTAACAAAACATCTTCATTTTTTTCAATTCCAATGAATTGTCTATTTTCTAATATTGCAGAAAGTAAAAAACTGCCGCTACCACAAGCGTTATCTAAAACTATATCTCCTGGCTTTGTATATGTTTTAATTAGGTAACGACCTAATTCAATTGGTTTTTGAGTTGGATGCACAACCTTCCCTTCTGATTCTGCTGTTTTGATGTAAACAAAGTCATCAATTATTTGTTCTTCAAAATTTACAACATCGTTGGGATAACGTTCTCCATTGCTCTTAACGTGCCTTGGTTTAAAATCTCCATAGCTGCCTGTGTATTGGTCTTTTCTAATTCCTTTGTCATAAGCCTCTCCACTTGTCATCTGAGGATTATAAGTTGGTTGTTTTTTGTAAAAAATACAAATGTCTTCATGCTTTCTTAAAGGTTGAATCTTGGCATTTAAGAAATTAGTTGATTTTGATTTTATCCAAACGATTTTGTACTTAAACAACTTTTCATTAGAGAGCATTAGTTTCGCAGTAAAAATTCCTTGTGATGTTAATGCGATAGCTCCATCATCTTTTATGATTCTTTCATATTCAAGCCAAAGCTTTTCCAAATCAATTACTGAATCCCATTTATTTTGTGTTGTCCCATAAGGTAAATCACAAAGAATCATGTTTACTGATTTGTCAGGTAGTTGTTTCATTACTTCTAAGCAATCGCCTTGAATAACTTTATTTACAAAATTATCAATGCTTTTCGGCTTAGCCTTTGCTTCAAATACCTGAATATTAAATTGGTGTTCGTTGTATTTTATTTTTTCTTCCGCTACTTGCATTGCAGTTAAAGCTAAATCCTCGTCCTGCATTTCATAAACAATTTTGTCGCTTAACCATTGTACGATTATTTCATTTTTCTGAACCTTGTAATATTTACAAAGTTGGTTTACTTGTTCTCTTGTTGGTAAGCGTTTGTCATTTTCTATACGGCTCAGTAAAGTCTTGTTAATACCTGTCTTGCTTGTTACGTCTTGCAGTAAAAGGCTTTTATCCTCCCGTATATTTTTTAGTGTCGAACCGATTGTCTGCATAATGAAATATTTGAGTTGCCAAATTTTGTCAAATTTAATTAATCAAAAGTATTTACCAAAAATTTTAGCTAAAAAAATATTCAATTGTTCATTGACTGCTTTGTGGGGTGGTGGGTGGGCTTTGGTGTTGAGTCTTGCAATTTGCTGATATATTTTGATGAAGTCGATAAGAATTACGTCCGCTGGGGTGTGTGGGTTGTGCGTTGGCACAAGGCTGGCTCTTTTGCAAGGTTGGCTTTTGTGTGTTGGCTTTGTGTGCCTTGCAAATGTGCCTGACTTGGTGCGTTGGGTCGTGTCGGCAAAGTCTTGGATGTTTAAATGTTTGTAGGATGTCCAATAGGGTGACGTACAACGACAGGGCTTTGTGCAGGTGTGGCATTAGAATTCCTTCCGCCCGTAACCGCTGCCCGGCTTTTTGATAAAGTTAATTATTAAGAACCAATGTTTGGCGATGCTGGTCAAGCCCGAACCAAAGCTGCTAAGTTGCTACTGATGATTGCTACAACCTCAAGCCGCACTTGCACAAAACCCACTGTTGAACCAACACCTACGGTGAAGATACTCGAAAAGCTATAAATGTGCGACCTTAGTGATTCACTTTAAAATTTAAATTATGCAAAAAAAATGAGTACAGCAAAGTAACGCTTTCACAGGAG
>JANXSK010000030.1 GCA_025352695.1 Ferruginibacter sp.
GTTGTCTTGTGAAAGGAGACTCAAAACCGACAAGGGTCGGTTGATTGGGACTAACGTAGACCTGCTTGGATGCACGGCTTTTATGAGCTTTTGCCATTATTGTTTGCACTTGGTTAAAGCAAAAGTCCTGAAAACTATTGAAGTTAATGGAGTCTAAAGAAAATCAGCAGACCCTAAATAGAGCAGTAATACTAAATTATAAATATTATCTTGGCTTCATTAGTACCAATATTTTATCTTTGATTTTTAATAAAATTATTTTATGAAATTTATTGTTTCTTCTTCGGCTTTATTTAAACAACTGCAACAGATAAGCGGTGTTATTAATGCCAATACCGTACTTCCTATCTTAGAGGATTTTTTGTTTGATATTGAGAAAAACAAGTTAACAGTTGTGGCTACTGACCTGGAAACAGTAATGAAAGTGCACATGGATATTGAAGCCAAAGACAACGGTAAAGTATGTATTCCAGCTAAAATTTTGTTGGATACCTTGAAGAATATTGCTGAGCAGCCATTAACGTTTACCATTGATAAAAACTTTGGAATAGAAATTACCAGTGATAATGGCAAGTATAAAGTAATGGGCGAAAACCCGGATAATTTTCCAAAAGAGCCGTTGGCTGATGATGCCAATGCGTTTACCATGACCTCTTCTGCATTGGTTACAGCCATCAATAAAAGTTTGTTTGCAGTAAGCAATGATGACCTGCGTCCTGCAATGACAGGCGTATTTTTTGAACTTGATCCCAAAGGCCTTACCTGTGTGGCAACCGATGCTCACCGGCTTATTAAATATAAAAGAAATGATGTAAGCTGCCCAAAGACAGACACTTTTATTGTTCCTAAAAAGCCATTAAATCTTTTAAAAAGTGCGTTGCCTGATAATTCGGATGAACTAACAATATCTTATAACAGCAATCATCTTTTTGTAAAACACGGCGGTACTGAATTGGTTTGTCGCTTAATAGACGCCCGTTTTCCTGATTATAAAGTAGTAATACCAGTTGACAATCCATATAAACTTACAGTAAACAAAAGCGATTTTCAAAGTGCTTTGCGTAGGGTAAGCGTGTTTAGTAACAAAAGCACTAACCAGGTTGCTTTAAGCATTAGCGGCAGCGAATTACAATTGGCTGCACAGGATGTGGATTTTAGTTTTGAAGGAAATGAACGCATGGCTTGTCAGTACGACGGCGAAGATCTGCAGATTGCTTTTAATGCAAAATTTTTAATTGAAATGCTCAATGCTGCTGAAACACCAGAAATAGTTATTGAATTAAGCACGCCTACAAAAGCAGGTATTATTAAGCCAACAGAAATTGATGAAAATGAAGAGTTACTGATGTTGGTAATGCCATTGATGTTGAATAATTAAACCATCATCTTTAAGGAGATATTGAGTACAGTAATTTGAAAATTAACTAATTAAAACAGGATTTACTAAAAGTAAATCCTGTTTTAATTAGTGTCAACAATCATAAAAATTACAATGTCATTTGTTTTGATGAACTTGCATTATAAAATTATCCAGCCATGTTTTTAATCATTTTAGGAGTTATCATTTTTATTGCCATCAATGTAATAGCAAAAAACAATGCAATTGCTTCAAAGTTCGTTGGTCCAGGTCGTATTTTGGCATTGTTGTTTATTTTGCTTGGTATATCTTCTTCGTGCGTAAAGCAAATTGATGCCGGTGAAATAGGGGTAAAAAAATTATTTGGTAGTATTCAGGAGGATGTGCTTGCCAGTGGATTGCATTTTATAAATCCGTTGTTGGATGTAACAAAGCTGGATGTTAAAACACAAAACTATACCATGAGTGGCGTGCATGATGAGGGCAATAAATCGGGCGATGATGCAATACGGGTGTTAACAAGTGATGGTTTGGAAGTAACCATAGATCTTACTGTTTTATATAGGGTTGTAGCTGCGGATGCGCCAAGGTTATTAAGAGAAACGGGCGATGATTACAGGGATAAAATTGTTAGACCAATTACAAGAACAAAAATTCGTGATAATGCAGTGTATTACCAGGCAGTAGATTTGTTTGGGTCTAAAAGGGATGAATTTCAGCAACGCATTTATAAAAGTATTGAGGATGATTTTAAAAAAAGAGGATTGATGCTGGAACAATTACTGGTAAGAAATATTACCCTGCCAAACTCAGTAAAAGCATC
>JANXSK010000032.1 GCA_025352695.1 Ferruginibacter sp.
GTATTGGAAGGCACCATCAAAAACATCACCGACTTTGGTGCATTTCTTGATTTGGGCGGCTTAGACGGCTTGTTGTACATTACTGATATTTCGTGGGGACGTATCAACCATCCAACAGAAGTGTTGAAGATGGATCAGAAGTTGAACGTAGTGGTGTTGGATTTTGATGATGATAAAAAACGTATCAGTCTTGGTTTAAAACAATTAACTCCGCATCCTTGGGATACTTTAAGCGAATCAATTAAAGAAGGCGAAGTAGTAAAAGGTAAAGTAGTAAACATCGAAGATTACGGTGCTTTCCTTGAAATTATGCCAGGTGTTGAAGGTTTGGTACACGTAAGTGAAATTACCTGGGCCAACACGCCAATCAATGCTAAAGAATTCTTTAAATTGAATGACATATACGAAGCTAAGATTGTAACATTAGATAAGGATACCCGCAAAATGAGTTTGTCTATTAAACAAATGGCTAATGATCCATGGAGCGAAATTGATGTTAAATTCCCTGAAGGAAGTAAACATTCAGGTACTGTTAAAAATATCACGCCTTACGGTGTGTTTGTTGAATTAGCCACAGGTATTGGTGGTATGATTCATATCAGCGACCTAAGCTGGTTAAAGCGATTTAATAATCCTAACGAATACACGAAAGTTGGTTCAGCCATTGATGTTATCATTATGAACATTGATAAAGACGGACGTAAACTTCAACTAGGACACAAACAAATTGAAGAAGATCCTTGGAATTCATTAGAAGAAACTTTTGCTGTAGGAAGTATACATGAAGGTACTGTTAGCAAAAAAGATGATAAAGGTGCTGTGGTACAATTACCTTACGGACTAGAAGGTTTTGCCCCTAACCGTCACCTTGCAAAAGAAGATGGTAAGAGTATTGGAGCAGAGGAGATTGCACAGTTTATGGTAATTGAATTTGACCGCAACGACAAACGTATTGTTTTAAGCCATACACGTTTGTGGGAAAAAGCTATTGAAGAAGAAAAACAAGCTGTAATAAAAGAAAAGAAAGCAGATGCTGAAGTAACCAAAAAAGCAGTAAAAACGTTACAAAGCAAAGTAGAAAAATCTACTTTGGGTGACTTAGGTGTACTAGCTGGCCTGAAGGCTAAGATGGACAGTGCCGCAGAAGATGCAGCAGCTGCCGAAGGGCCTAAAAGTGAGTAATTATCTTTTATAAGTTTTTTAAAATTTAGAATCCCATTGCGAAAGCAGTGGGTTTTTTTTTAGGCTTGCAAACTGCAACTTATTCAACGTGCTTTCATCTATCCCGAAATTGCTATTTACAATCGTTTACGTAAAAACTAATTACCTTTATTCTATGAATAATTTTAATAAATATTTTAAACTAGTGACTCTGCTATTTGGAGGATTTATTAGTTTTTTAGGGTTCATAATCGTATTATTTTACCTGCTAAAATTATGCTCTATTACCCTTTTTAATATTCCTGGATTTAATAGTTTTTTTGAACTTGTTATCATTATTATTCCTTACATCATTTTCTTTTTAGGTTACTACTACCTGCAAAATAAAATCCCTTTATCTAAAAGCAAAATCACTGCTGTTATTGCTAGAGTGTTGATTGTTGTTGGAAGTTTACTTTGTTTTGCTACGTTAATTTTATCTACTCTTAGATTGTTTCGGGTACATAAAAGTTTCCTTTTAACTTTTGATCATTATTCTCAATATGCCTGGATTGCACAAATTGTAATTTTATTTTTTACTGCACTTACTATTGCTTCAGGTGATGCGAAAGAAAAAGACTGGATGCAAAAAAATTCAGAGAAAGATTTTGTTCATTAGTAGGAAGTAGCAACAAGATTAGTAGTGTCCGCTTTTTCTGCAATTGCTTTAGCTGCAATAAAACCGGTTGTCCACGCATTTTGAAAATTAAAACCTCCCGTTACACCATCAGTATCGATTACTTCACCACAAAAAAATATATTAGGAGCTATTTTACTTTCCATGGTGTGGTGATCAATTTCATTTAATACAATGCCCCCTGCTGTTACAAATTCTTCTTTAAATGTTGTTTTTCCATTTACTGCAAACTCCTGTGTACACAAATTTTTTATAAGCTTATTTTGTTCCTTCGCCGGCAGGTCAGCCCAACGTATATCCTGATTGGTTCCGGATTGCAGCAATAAATATTCCCACAATCTTTGCGGTAATGAAAACGGATTTCGGTTACTTATTTTTTGTGCTGCTATGTCAAATCTAACTTGCTGAAATTTATCTTTTAAAGATTGTTCGTTGTAGGAAGGCACCCAGTTTACGATAGCCGTAAATTTATAATTATCGGTTGCTAATTGCCGGGCGCCCCAAGCAGATAATTTTAAAATAGCCGGACCACTCATGCCCCAATGTGTTATTAGCAGAGGGCCTTGTTCAGCTAATTTAGTACCCGCAATTTTTACAGATACATTCTCGGCTACTACACCCATTAAAGCCGTAACAGTGTTACCTGGCATATTAAACGTAAATAAAGAAGGCACTGGTGGCTCAACAAAATGTCCTATTTTCTGTAGCCATTCAAATTGAGTTGATTTTGGATATCCGCCGCTGGCGATGCAAATAAAATCTGCTGCAAGCGTAGTTTCATTGGCAAACAACAACTGCCATCCATCAGGTAATTTATTAAGCGCCTTTACTTCTTTATTCATCAATATTTCAATCCCATATTTATTTACTTCCTTCATCAAACAATCAATAATTGTTTGCGACGTATTACTTACCGGAAACATTCTTCCATCAGGTTCTGTTTTCAATTCAACTCCTCTCTCTTTAAACCAGGTAATGGTATCGGTAGTAAAAAAATGGTGAAATGCTTTCTTTAAAAAGCTGCTGCCTCTTGGATATTTTTTAATCATTTCGGCCATACTGTAACAGGCATGTGTAACATTACAACGACCGCCACCACTTACTTTTACCTTGCTCAAAAGCTTGCCGGTTTTCTCTACGATGATAACTTCCAGTAAAGGATTTATCCGGGCAGCATTAACAGCACAGAAAAAACCTGCGGCACCTCCACCAATTACTATTAAGCGTTTACCCCCATCTCCTAAAGGGGAGTTATTCAACGACTTTACTTTTTTATCCATGTAACTAGTTAAAGTTAAAGAAGTATAATTTTTATTTTTTGTAAAAAGGCATCCGCTTCGGATAATCCCCCTTTAGGGAATGGGGGTTATTACATCAATAATCAGAACACAAATTAGGATTTGCCTTTTCCGATGCTTCTATTTCTGTAAAGGAAGATAAGATATCTGCCTTCCCCCCTTTTTGAATACTGATTGTATGCTCGTAATGCGCTGCTGGTTTAGCATCTACAGTCCTTATTGTCCAACCATCTTTATCATGGTATACATCTTTTGTTCCCAGATTTATCATTGGCTCAATTGCTATTACCATCCCATCTTTTAGTTTTGCACCCGTTCCTCTTTTACCATAATTAGGCACCTGCGGCTCTTCATGTAAATGCCTCCCAAGTCCATGCCCAACCAATTCTCTAACTACACCATAACCGTGTTCTCTTTCTGTATAATTTTGAATAGCATAAGAAATATCCCCCACTCTGTTACCCTGTGTTGCCTTTTCAATTCCTTTATACAAAGATTCTTTTGTTACCCTTAATAACTGTTTTACTTCAGCAGATATTTCACCAATAGCAAATGTATAAGCACTGTCTCCATGAAAACCATTAATAAAAGTACCTACATCTACAGAAACAATATCACCCTCTTTTAAAGGCGTTTTTGTTGGAAATCCATGCACTACAGCATCGTTAATAGACATACAACAGGCAAAAGGAAAAGCTGGACTTCCATATCCTTTAAATGATGGAGTTGCTCCATTGTCACGAATAAACTGCTCAGCTATCTGGTCCATATCCCAGGTAGAAATTCCAGGACGAATAATTTTGGCTATTTCAGAAAGCGTTTTACTTACAAGTAAACTACTGATTCGCATCAATTCAATTTCCGTCTTTGTTTTATAATGAATCATATAAAATAATTTATAAAAATAAACCCCGACTTATGATGTCAGGGCTTAAAAAATATATTTATCACACTTACTAAAATGAAAAGCTACTTGTTTTAGATACCAGTTGATACCGCTGAAGTTTGCCTGCCCTGTATTCTTCCTGAACTCATCAAACCATCATATTGACGCATTAATAATTGTGTTTCTATTTGTTGCAAAGTATCTAAAATTACAGCCACCATAATTAATAAAGAAGTACCACCATAAAAAGTAGCAAAAGCTTGTTGTGTTTTAAATACTAATTGAAAGATACCTGGTAAAATACCAACAAATGCTAATAAAATAGCGCCTGGTAAAGTTATTCTATCCATAATGGTACCGATGTAATCAGCAGTAGGTTGACCAGGTTTAACACCAGGTATAAACCCATTATTACGTTTTAAATCTTCTGCCATCTGCTTGGGATTAAAGATTAATGCCGTATATAAAAATGTAAATGCAATTACACAAATAGTGTAAATTAACATGTAAACTTTACTTGTATGATCGGTAAAATACTGAGCCCATCCACCGCCTGTGAAACCAGAAAAAATAGTTGGTAAAAACAAGATAGCTTGTGCAAAAATAATTGGCATAACACCAGAAGCATTAACCTTTAATGGTAAAAAGTTTCTTGCTCCACCAAACTGCCTGTTACCAACAATTTGCTTGGCATAATTTACAGGTACTTTTCTTGTTCCCTGAATCAATAAAATCAATCCCATTATAATCGCAACCAAAAAAGCGATTTCAATTAAAAAGATCAATAAGCCACCACCACCTCTTGTAGCTCTTGAAGTCCACTCTTGTATAAATGCTTGTGGTAGTCTAGCTAAAATACCCATCATGATGATGATAGAAGTTCCATTTCCCAAACCTTTGTCGGTAATTTTTTCTCCTAACCACATTACAAACAAAGTACCTACTGTTAATAATATAACTGTAGAAACTACAAAGTAATTGGCATAAGAAGGAATTAATGCTTCAGCATTACCGGCACTTTTAAGGTAACCAATATATGCCGCTGCCTGAAATGCAGTAACAATAACTGTAAGGTAACGTGTCCATTGATTAATCTTTTTCCTGCCACTTTCCCCTTCCTTTTGAACTTTAGCCATTTGAGGAACTAAAATTGTAATCAACTGCATAAAGATAGAAGCAGAAATATAGGGCATAATACCTAATGCAAAAATGGAAGCTTTAGAAAAAGCGCCCCCTACAAAAGCATCCAGTAATCCAAGCATACCATTTTTCGTGCTATTACTTAGATTGGCTAGTTTGTTAGGATCTATACCAGGAAGTACAATAAATGAACCTAACCGATAAATAAAAATCAATAGTAAAGTAAATAATATCTTATTCCTAAGCTCTTCAATGCTCCAGATATTTTTCAGTGTTTGGATGAATTTCTTCACAGATTTTGATCGGTTTAAATGTTTTCGTAAACTAAAAAGACGCTTTCAATACCTGCCCTTTATCGGCAAGCAGGAATGCGTCTGTAAATATCGTTAAATTATTTAACTATCTCAACTGAACCTCCGGCGGCTTCAATAGCAGCTTTAGCTTTTTCACTAACTGCATTTACTTTAAAGGAAAATTTTCCTTTTATTTCGCCTATTCCTAAAATCTTAATATTATCATTTTGGCTTATTAAACCATTAATATATAAACTTTGAGGACTAAATTCTGTGATACTATATTTTTCTGCATAATGATCTACCTGTCCTAGATTGATAACTTTATACTCAATACGATTGATATTTTTGAAACCACGTTTAGGAACACGACGTTGAATTGGCATCTGTCCACCTTCAAACCCCATTTTACTTTTATAACCAGCCCGGCTTTGTCCGCCTTTATTACCTTTTGTAGATGTACCACCTTTACCACTTGCTTCACCACGGCCAATACGCTTTGCTTTATGTGTTGCTCCTTTGGCTGGTCTTAATAAATGTAATTCCATGTTAATTTGATTTTGAACTTACGGGGTATCACCCCTCGCAATTATTAATAAAATAATGATTAAACTAATTCAACCACTTTAATAAGATGACTCACCTTACGAACCATTCCTAATATTTGGGGTGTAGCTTCTACTTCTACTGAAGCATTCATCTTTTTCAAACCTAACGCAACCATTGTCCTTTTCTGGCGCTCCGGTCTGTCGATTACACTTTTAATTTGTGTTACTTTTATCTTTTTCATGCCCCTGACCCCAAAAGGGGAATTTTGTTTTTGATTGAAGATGATGCCGTCCATAACTCCCCTTTAGGAGATGATGGGGCTTTATCCGTTAAATACTTTCTTTAAAGAAATGTTTCTTGTTTTTGCTACCGCAATTGGCTCCCGTAAAGTTGCCAGTGCTTTTACAGTTGCTTTTACCACGTTAGTAGGGTTAGCAGATCCAAGGCTTTTTGCCAATACATCTGTTATGCCAGCTGCTTCTAAAACTGCACGCATGCTACCTCCTGCAATAACGCCCGTTCCGTGTGCTGCAGGTTTTATAAAAACTCTTGCTGCACCTTCTTTAGCTAATTGTTCGTGAGGTATTGTACCATGCATAACAGGAACTTTTATTAAATTCTTTTTTGCATCTTCGATACCTTTTGTAATAGCTTCCTGCACTTCTTTAGCTTTACCTAAACCTTGTCCTACAATACCTGCACCATTGCCTACCACAACCAACGCAGAAAAACTAAAGGCACGACCACCTTTTGTAGTTTTTACCACACGATTAATAGAAACAACTTTGTCTTTCAATTCTAGGTCACCGGCTTTTACTCTGTTATCGTTTGCTTTAAACATGTCTAGTTCTTATTAGAAAATTTATAATTAAAATTGTAAACCACCTTCTCTAGCACCTTCAGCTACAGCTTTAACACGACCATGGTAAATATAACCACCCCGATCAAAAACTACAGTTGTTAAGCCTAACTCAGTTGCTTTTCTTGCGATAGCATTTCCTACCAATTTACTCTTTTCAGTTTTAGTTACTTTTTGTGCTTTTATGTCTTTATCCAGTGATGATACTGATGCAATAGTAGAACCATTCTCATCATTGATCAACTGTGCATAAATATCAGCATTACTTCTAAAAACACTTAACCTTGGTCTTGCAGCAACTCCGTTTATTTTTTTACGAATACGGAACTTGATCTTTTCCCTTGCACTTGATTTATTATTCATGATCTTTTATTTTGTCTTAAATATCCTGTGAGATTTAAGAATACTAAAATTATTATTGTCTTTATCTGAATGCAGTAGCTAAAAATTAGGCGTACATTATTTACCAGCAGATTTACCAGCTTTTCTTCTAAGTACTTCACCCTTAAATTTAACACCTTTTCCTTTATATGGTTCAGGTTTACGCAGTCCCCGAATTTTAGCACACACCTGGCCTATTAATTGTTTGTCAACACCTTCAAGCGTAATTATAGGATTTTGACCTTTCTCTTGTGAAGTACCCACTTTCAATTCTTTAGGAATTTCAAAAATGATATTATGAGAATAACCTAAAGCAAGATCTAAAATATTTCCTGTACTAGCAGCTTTAAAACCTACACCTACTAATTCTAATTGTTTAACATAACCTTCAGTAACACCTTTAACCATGTTACTTACCAATGAACGGTATAAACCATGCATTGCTTTATGACGTATCTGATCTGTTGGGCGAAGCAATGCTAATGTACCATCCTTAACTTCCAACTTAATATCTCTGTCAACAGCTTGTTTTAATTCACCTTTAGGTCCTTTAACAGTAACCACGTTATCTGTTCCTATTGTAATTGAAACTCCTGTAGGGAATTCAACCGGCTTCTTTCCTATTCTAGACATGGTCGATTTTTAATTATATTATTTGAAATTCGATTAGTGTTCAGCCACGACATGGGCTTAATTATCAAATCATTTAGATATTTATTCCCATAAAAGTTAATGCTTAGTAAATATTACACAACACTTCTCCACCAACATTTTGGGCTTTCGCTTCTTTATCTGTCATTACACCTTTAGATGTAGAAACGATTGCAATACCCAAACCATTCTTAACTCTTTTAAATTCATCTGGTTTTGCGTAAGTACGTAAACCTGGACGAGATACTCTTTCCAAACTTTGAATTACGGGTAGTTTTGTAGCTGCATCATACTTCAAGGCAATTTTAATAATACCTTGCTTACTATCATCTTCAAATTTATATTTCAGAATGTAACCCTTGTCATACAAGATCTCAGTCATACGTTTTTTTAAATTAGACGCAGGGATTTCCACAATACGATGATTTGCCATCTGTGCATTACGGATTCTTGTAAGAAAATCTGCTATTGGATCAGTTACCATAATTTTTAAAATTGACTTTTATTAATAGATAATTTTTTTACAGTGATTTCAACATTACTATTGATCTGCTGTTTTTAATTTCTCACCAGCTTGCTTTTGTAACACCTGGTATTTTTCCTGCCAATGCCATATCACGGAACATATTCCTTGATAATGCAAAATGCCTCATGTATCCTCTTGGGCGGCCGGTTAACTGGCAACGATTTCTTAAACGAACGGGAGATGAGTTCTTTGGTAAAAGATCCAAAGCTTTGTAATCACCAGCTGCTTTTAATGTTGCTCTTTTTTCAGCAAATTTTGCGCTCATCACTTCACGCTTTCTTTGCCTGGCTTCAATTGATTTTTTTGCCATGTTCTGTTATTATTTAATTATTTTTTTACATTTTTAAAAGGCATACCCAGTTCTTTCAACAGTTCAAATGCTTCTTCGTTAGTAGAAGCTGTTGTAACAAAAGTTATATCCATACCTGTAATTTTATTTACCTTATCAATATCAATTTCAGGAAATATGATTTGCTCTGTAATGCCTAATGTAAAGTTGCCACGGCCATCAAATGATTTATCATTGATACCTTTAAAATCACGTACACGAGGTAAAGAAACAGATACAAACCTGTCCAAAAATTCAAACATCTTAACTCCACGGAGTGTAACTCTTGCACCAATCGGCATAGCCTTACGCAACTTAAAGTTTGAAATATCTTTTTTACTCATTGTAGATACCGCTTTTTGACCAGTTATAGTTGATAACTCTTCAACAGCAATGTCTACTAATTTTTTATCTGCAACAGCACCATTAACACCACGATTTAAACAAATCTTGGTAAGCTTTGGTGCTTGCATAATGGTTTTATAACCAAATTTTTTCATTAAAGCAGGTACAACTTCTTTAGTGTACTTGTCTGCTAATCTTGGAGTGTATGTTGCTGTGCTCATTATTTGATGGCCTCCCCTGATTTTTTAGATATTCTAATTAATTTACCGTTTTCCCTGGTACGCTTAACCTTAGTCGGACCGCCAGTTTTTGCATCCCACAACATAACATTGCTGATATTAATTGGAGCTTCAACTTTAACGATACCACCTTTAGTATTTTGAGAAGTTGGTTTAGTATGCTTAGTAACGATGGCGACGCCTTCTACCAAAACTTTACCTTTTTCCAACAAAACTTCTAATACTTTGCGGGGTTTCTTAAGGTCTTTGTCTTCGCCGGTAATAACAACTACGTTATCGCCTTTTTTGATGCTGAACTTAGGTTTAAATCTTGTACTCATTTTATTATGTGCCCTTCGGCTTTTTATCTTTATATATAACAGGCTTTAAGCCTTGATAACCATTGTTGTAAAAACTAAAGCACTTCGGGAGCCAAAGAAATAATCTTCATGTATCCTTTATCCCTTAATTCACGAGCCACTGGTCCAAAAATACGTGTACCTCTTGGTTCATCTGCATTGTTCAATAACACTACTGCGTTATCATCAAAACGGATATAAGAACCATCCTTTCGACGTAATTTATTTACAGTTCTAACTATAACAGCTTTGCTTACAGTTCCTTTTTTAACACCACCATTGGGAGTTGCATCTTTTACAGTAACCACAATTTTGTCACCAATCTTAGCGTAGTCCTGACCAGAGTTACCCAACACACGAATACACAATACCTCTTTGGCACCACTGTTATCCGCTACGTTCAATCTGCTTTCTTGCTGAATCATTTTATTTAGCTTTATACTTTACTGCTGAGCAGAAAAGCAATTAAAAACATTTTATAAAAAGCCACCTACCTGGGCAGGCAACATGAGATATTATTTTACTTTTTCAACTACTTCAACTAGTCTCCAGCGTTTTGTTTTGCTGATAGGACGTGTTTCCATAATTTTAACTGTATCACCAATACTACATTCATTTTTTTCGTCGTGTGCATGAAATTTGGTAGATTTTTTTACGAACTTACCATAAAGCGGATGCTTTACTTTTCTTTCTACCAACACTACAATGGATTTATCCATTTTATTGCTGGAAACAACTCCAACTCTTATTTTACGTAAATTTCTTTCGATCGTTGTTACTACTTCGCTCATTGTTGCAAAATTTATGGTTTAATTTAAACCGAGTTCAATTTTTCTTAATGCTGTTTTTAAACGGGCTAAATCTCTGCGCAATAAACGCATACTAACCGGATTCTCCAATGGAGAAATGCTGTGTGCAAAAGATACTTTCTTCAAACGTAATTCGTCTTCAGTTATCTTGGCTTTTAAGTCTTCGAGACCTAAACCCTTAATGCTCGTTGAATAATCTGCTTTCTTTGACATTTCAATATTTTTTTAACTATTGTATTATGCTTGATAATCTCTGCGAACAACAAACTTCACAGCAATTGGTAATTTTTGTGCAGCTAATTCAAAAGCTTCTTTAGCAACCTGCAAAGGAACACCATCAGCTTCAAATAAGATGCGGCCTGGTTCTACTACTGCTGCCCAATATTCAGGGTTACCTTTACCTTTACCCATTCTCACTTCTGCAGGTTTTTTAGTAATTGGCTTATCAGGAAAAATTCTGATCCAAACATTTCCTTCCCTTTTCATGTGACGAGTTAAAGCCTGACAGGCACTTTCAATTTGCCTGTTAGTTAACCAAATTGGTTCCAGT
>JANXSK010000113.1 GCA_025352695.1 Ferruginibacter sp.
TATAAAACGCTCGATGAGGTAAGTGAATTTATAACCGAAGCAATAAAGTCATTAAATGCAGACAAGATAAAAAGTACTTGTGGATTTCCATATATCTTCTCAGGAATAAATTGGACTAAGTAAAATTTATATTTGGTATAACTTAAGCCAAATCCAAATGGATATTACAAAGCACCCTTAAAATATCGGTAGGTTCTTCCTTTCATACTATAATTAGTATAGTCTGGAAGGTTGCTTAAAGAAGAATAAAAACTTACAGGTAAACGACCTGATGGAGAAATTTTTCCAAATACAATATCCGCCAATGCATTACCACCTTGCTTCCCTGGATACCATGCTAAAATAATAGCATCGGCATAAGGTTCAATAGCAGCTATATCAACATTGCTGCCTGCATTAACAACTACAATAATTGGTTTGGTATGTGCTGCTTTTAATTTTTTAAGAAATAAGATATGCGAACGGGGTAAACTTAAACTCGTTCTGTCGCCTCCAGACGCAGAAAGAAATGCATCACCTTCCTCACCTTTCAGCAAAGGGGTTAGGCCAATTACAGCGATGGTAAGATCACTATTTTGGGCTGCCCATATACCACCAAAATGTACGGTATCCGTGTAATCACTTGCCTGGTCATATTGTACCGCGGTTGCAGGGCCAGCTACTTTGGCAATACCTTCAAATACCTTCAGCTATCGTTACTATGTTACCTGAAAACGCATGATAATTTCCCAGCATAGCTTCTATAGAAGCAGCATTGGCGCCTGTTACCATTATCGATGGATAAAGATCTTTGTTGAGCGGCAACACCCCATTATTTTTTAGTAATACCATACTTTGCTGCGCCATTTTTCTTGCAAGTAAAATATGAAAATCGTTGCGAACACTATCGGCACCAAACCTGCTGTATGGGTTTAATTTATTATCATCAAAAAAGCCCAGTTTTACCTGTGTGCTAAGGGTAGCCCTAAGTGCTTTATTAACGTCGGCTTCATTTAGTAATTCTTTATTGATTGCATTCAGCACCTCTGTTTGCAGTACACTGCCGCACTCCAGGTTAATGACTGCTTTAATAGCTGCTGCGGCCAATTCTTCTCTGCTATTCACCATTTTGTGCCCGGTAATAATATCATCTAAAGCACCGCAATCTGTCACAATCTGTCCTTTGAAACCCCATTCAGTCCGTAAAATATTTTGTAATAAATTAGGCCCTGTGCAGCAAGGTTCATTATTAATTCTATCATAAGCACACATCACAGATTCTACGCCTGCATCCACCAGTTTTTTAAAAGAGTAGAGATAAGTTTCACGCAGGTCTTTTTCACTAACAATGGCATTAAAGCTGTGCCGCCCAGCTTCCGGCCCACTGTGTACAGCAAAGTGTTTTGTACAGGCAGCAGTTTTTAAATACTTTTTATTATTTCCTTGTAATCCTGTAACATAAGCAGTGCCCATTGTTGAAGTAAGAAAAGGGTCTTCGCCATAAGTTTCCTGTCCTCTTCCCCAACGAGGGTCACGAAAAATATTAATGTTGGGCGACCAGAAGCTAAGCCTCATGTACCACAAATGCCGGTTCATTTTTGCAGCCAGGTTATATTTTGCCCTTGCCACTGTTGATGCAGTTGCGCCTGCTTCTTTTAGTAACTCATTGTTAAATGTAGCAGCCATACCAATGGCCTGGGGGAAAATGGTGGCTTCACCAGCCCTCGCAACGCCGTGCAATCCCTCGTTCCACTAGTTGTATTTTGAAATTTTTAAACGATCTATTGCTGGGCTATTATTGCCAAGCATGGATATTTTCTCGGCCAATGTCAGCTTCTTCAGCAAGTCGTTTATTCTATCATCTGCTGGTGCACTCACGTTCCTATATTAAGGTTTTACTTGTGCCTGCACAATGAAGCAAATAAAAAATGAAGCAGTTGCAATAATGAAAATTTTTACGCTCATCATGTAATAAAAAGTTATGGTTTGATAATAAAGGGCAATCTCGTTACATCCTGCTCCATTATTCTAAAACAGATTGCAGACGGTATGGCTGTTGTAATTATTTCAAAAATACAGAACTGTAGAATATTCCAATTATCATTTTTTATATAAGAGAAAAAATAAATAAGGTCCTTAAGTTAAAAATATTTTGCTAAAATTATTATCCATTGTATTCGGCTTTTTTTTAATTTTTTTATGTATTAAACTTTAATATAACAGAATTAATAAACTATTGATAAACTATAATTATTCAACAAGCTACTTTAATAAGTCCTGACTTTACTACTTTATCCTGTTTTAATAGTCATTATTTAGAAAGTAATTGTTAACAATATGTAAAACACTA
Organism: Ferruginibacter sp.; assembly: GCA_025352695.1. Taxonomy (GTDB): domain Bacteria; phylum Bacteroidota; class Bacteroidia; order Chitinophagales; family Chitinophagaceae; genus Ferruginibacter. The sequence continues at coordinate 2,330 of JANXSK010000113.1, forward strand.
AAACTTCTTTAAATTTTTAACAAGTTATTATATCTTTATTTTATTTCTAAATAAAACCTATTTTATTTAAGACATATGACTGAAAAAAAGAGATTATATAAAAATAAAATTTTAAAAGAGTTGTATTTTGAAGATGGGCTTTCCTGTGCAGATTTATGTATTAAGATAGATAAAAGTTTTCCCGTTACGCAGAAATTAATTGAAGATTTGGTAGCAGAAAATTTAGTGGCTGAAAGTGGGTTTGCAGTATCTACCGGTGGCAGAAGACCTTTGACTTATACGCTTCTAAAAAATGTGATCTATTTGGTTTCTGTTTCGATGGATCAGTTAGTTACCAAAATTGCCGTCATGGATATCAGAAACAATTTTGTTTCGCCAATTGAAAAAATTGTTTTGCCATTGCCAGATAATCCGGAGGCACTGCAGGTGCTGATAGAAAAAATAAAACAGGTGATTGAGTCATCCGGCATCTCCAAAGAAAAATTTGTTGGCGTAGGGGTAGGTACGCCTGGTTTTGTAGATGTAAAAAAAGGTATTAATTATTCATTTTTGCAATTACCTAATAATAAGAGTATCACTAAACATATTGCCGAAAAAATTGGAATACCTGTATTTATAGATAATGATTCAAGCCTTATAGCGCTGGCTGAACTCCGCTTTGGTGCAGCCATAAACGAGAAAAATGCAATGGTAATTAACATTGGCTGGGGAGTTGGATTGGGGCTGATTCTTGATGGTAAACTTTATAGGGGGCAAGAAGGATTTGCAGGGGAATTTAGTCACATCCCACTTTTTTTAAACGAAAAATTATGCTGGTGTGGAAAGGCAGGTTGCCTTGAAACCGAAACCTCTCTGTTATTAATTATAGAAAAAGCCAGGGAAGGAATAAATGCGGGCCGCCTTTCCAGGTTAAATTCTTTGGCTTTTAAAGATCCAGAAATAGCCTACGATGCCATTATAAAAGCAGTGCACCAGGGAGATCAGTTTGCAATAGAGCTTTTTTCAAAGGCAGGATATAATATTGGTAAAGGAGTAGCTATTTTAATTCAGCTTTTAAATCCCCGCAAAATAATTCTTAGTGGCAGGGGTGCATCAGCAGGGAAAATATGGCAAGCACCTATACAACAGGCATTAAACGAACATTGTATTCACAGGCTTTTTCAAAGTACAACTATTGAAATTTCAATATTAGGTGTAGAGGCGGAATTGATTGGAGCTGCTGCCCTGGTAATGGAAAATTACGACAAACAACCATAGCAAAATTTATTACTGAACAATCAGAAATTTATATTGATTCGTAAATTTTTAGAATTTTTTAATGTACTGTTTAAATGATTTAACCAAAGCTTTTATAAATTTTTTACTGTTTATTACTTAACAATCAAAACAACTATTATTATGAAAAGAAAAACGATCAAGTTGCTTATTTGCTTGCTTGTTGGCATGTGGAGCACCCTTGCTTTTTCACAGGCTAAAAAAACAATTACTGGTCTTATCAAAGATAATACTGGTGCCCCGCTTACAGGTGTAACTGTTAAAGTAAAAGGAACAAAAACTGGGGTAGCATCCGATGCTGCTGGAAGGTTCACAATTGATGCGGCAACTACTGATAACTTAATAATTACTTCAGTAGGTTTTGAGAAAAAAGAATTGCGTGTAGGCAACCAGTCAGTGATCACGGTTACATTAGAAGTATCGGCGGCTTCTATTGAAGGCGTTGTAGTGACTGCATTGGGCATCAAGCGGGAGAAAAGGTCGCTTGGCTACTCTCAGGAACAAATAAAAGGAAGTGAATTGGCAAGGTCAGATGCCCCAAATGTTGTTAATGGATTGAGTGGTAAAATGGCTGGTGTAAACGTTACATCTCCCAATGGAGTTGATGGTGGTAGTACAAGAATTGTAATTGGAGGTAATAATACAATTACCGGCGATAACCAGCCCCTGATCATTATTGATGGTATGCCGATGGATAATACGATTCCCGGTGCTGCGCAGGATGTAACGGCTCCAAAAGATTGGGGAAGTGCCATTAATCTTATTAATCCACAGGATGTGGAAGATGTGGCTGTATTGAAAGGGCCCGCTGCTGCGGCATTATACGGTGGCCGTGGTGCAAATGGAGTTATATTGATTACAACAAAAAAAGGTGCCAAAAGACAAGGATTGGGTGTAGATTATAACATGTCTTATAAAACAATACAGCCCTACAGGTATGTACAAATGCAGAATGAATATGGTGCAGGCGGTATGGTTTCATTAAATGCCCCACAATATCCAACAGATGGTTCAGGAAATCCAGTTCTTTCTGATGGCTGGACAGGTTTATTTGTAGATCCAAAAACAGGTACCGGTCCTTATGGCATTGATACCTGGAACCAGGTTAGCTGGCCGGGTTCTGGTAGTTCATGGGGACATAAAATGGATGGCACCCCTATTAAATGGTGGGATGGTACCACAAAGACAGATGTGCCACAACCTGATAATATAAAATCTTACTACAGAAATGGCAACCAGCTTTCACATAATATTTCTGTTTCCGGTGGTAATGATTGGGGTACGTTAAGGGCTTCATTTACAAACCAGGATAACAAATCCGTTATACCCAATTCAAATTATAAACAAAATACTTTCAATTTAGGTACAAGTATTAAATTAACTAACAAGGTTAACATGCTATTTAATGTTTCTTATTTTAATCATACTTATCATAATGCTCCCGCATTGGGTAATACTGAATCTGGCCTTCAATCTAATCTTGTTTATGCATACGGTAGAAATTACAGAGGGGCTGCTGATATTGGAAATTACAGGCTTCCTGATGGTTCACGCAATACATTCAATGGCTTTACCTGGAATGGTAATGGCGATGCCAAGAACCTTTACTGGAATACTTATGCGAATAATGAAACAGTAACAAGAAAAAAATTAATAGGATCAGCTCAATTGAATTATGAGGCAACCAGCTTTCTGAATTTTATGTTCAGGGCAAGTATTGATGCTAATAATAATCAGGATGTAACTATTAATGACCCTACTGATGTTACCGGTACTATGGGTGCAAGGTATGGCAATGGATTATCAAGGGATAATGCAAGTAACTACGACTTTCTTGCTACACTTCATAAAGATGATATCGCTAAAACGGGAGTCAGTGCAAAGTTTTCTGTAGGTGGTACTGCTTATAAAAGATCGATGTATGGAATCTCAGGAAGTAATGGCTCAACTTATGCTACACCTTATTTAACGTATTTTGGAAACTATACAGGTACTGCACAAGGAGGCGCTATTCCTTCTGAATCATGGTACGATAAAGAACTTAATTCAGCTTATGCTTTCCTGAATCTTTCGTATAAAAACTATCTTTACCTTGACGTAACTGCAAGGAATGACTGGTCTTCCACATTACCGAAATCTCAATGGTCTTATTTCTTCCCTTCATTTGCAGCAAGCTATATATTTTCAGATGCATTACATATAAATCCATCTGTGCTTAGTTTTGGTAAATTAAGAGTAGCCTGGGCTGAAGGTGCTGTTGATGTTCCTCCCTATGCTATCAATACTATTTATAATCCCGGAAGTTTTGCAGGTAACCCTACCTCCAGTTTGCCAGGCGCATTGCCAGCTATTAACTACAAACCACAAATTAATAAAACTGCGGACATTGGTTTGAACTTGGGATTTTTAAAAAATAAGATCAATTTAGATATAAGGTATTATCATGGACGTTCCATACAGCAATTATTAAATTCTCCTTTACCTGTTTCTTCCGGTGTATCCAGTATTATAGTTAATACCGGGGTGCTAGAAAATTCAGGACTTGAGTTTATAGTGAGAGCAAGGGTAGTTGATCAGCCATTTTTTAAATGGGATGTTAGTTTAAACGCTTCAAAAAATTATAATCGATTGCTTTCTCTTACACCTGGTGCTACTCGTGTAGATATGAACAATATATGGGGTAGCAGCGGTACTTACATTTCCGCTGTAGTAGGACAAGAGTTTGGAGCTATTTTAGGATATGATTATGTATATGATGCTACAACGCACAAGCCTTTATTGCAGGATGCGGCTATGATTAAAAGTAATTTTGGAGTAAGCGATGCAACGGCTGCTGCTATGGTGGGAACAATGTACCAGGCTACCAAAACAATTGTACCTATTGGGAACTCTACTCCAAAGTTTAGAGGTGGTATCACAAATACGTTCACTTTCAAAGGAGGAATTTCAATTAGTACTTTGATTGATTGTAAAGTTGGTGGACAGATGTGGTCAGGTACCTATGCATCAATGATGCAGCAAGGAACCGCTCCTGAAACACTGAAAGAAAGAAATGGTGGTGGCCTGCCTTATACATCACCTGATGGAACAACTTCTAATAACGGAGTTATATTAAACGGAGTATATCCTGATGGTAAAGAAAATACTACTGTAGTACATTATTATTATAAATACATGCAGTATGGTGTTTGGAGTAGTGGTCCTAACAATAGTCAGTGGATACATAGTTCTGCTGTATTGAACGACACCTGGTATAAATTAAGAGAAGTTTCTATTAACTACGCAATACCAGAAAGGTTTGTAAAAAAGACAAAAGCTTTCCAAGCGGCATCAGTATCATTAATAGGCAGGGATCTTTTCTACCTGTATAGTTCATTGCCTGATCATATTAACCCAGAGGGATCTAACGGTGCCGGGAATGCCCAGGGTATTGAGTTTGCATCCTTACCAGGCGTTCGTTCAATAGGTGTTCAGGTAAGACTGTCATTCTAAAGAAATCGTAGAAACACAACCATTCACACCGTAAAAATTAAATTGTATGATTCAGCTAAAAAAAATATTCTTATATATATTGCCGGGGGCTTTTGTATTGAGTTCCTGTACAAAGAATTTTCAGGACCTTAACGCTAACCATGATAAGCCCTCTTCTACTACTATTGCTCCATTAGTAAATGGTGTAATTAGTACCCTTTTCCTTAGAGGGCAGGAGCAGGCTTCTCTTCACAATGACTATTATTATGTGTCAACACAACTGGCTGCTACAACCAGTGTCTCTGGTTATGTATTGGATAATGGAGTAAATGATGTTTGGAACGATTATTACAGCACGTTGCAGAATATCAATCTCATTCAAAATAAAATAGATGCTGCTACAGACAAAGAATCTATGGCTAACATAAAAGCGATTTTGTATATTCTGCGTGCATATAAAACCTTTCGTGTAACGGATCAGTTTGGCGATATCCCTTATTTCAATGCTGGTAAAGCCTTTTCAGGCAATGCCGCAAACTTCAGGGTTGCGTATGATCCGCAACAATTAATTTATGATTCATTGTTAAATGATCTTAAATGGGCTGTCAACAATATTAATACTGCGGCCAGTCCTGTTACTTCTGCAGGCAATGCTTACGAATCATTAGGATCATTTGATACTTTCTTCGGGGGCAATATGATCAAGTGGCAAAAATTTGCAAACTCTCTTCGTCTTAGGCAAGCTATGCAAATGGTAGAAAAAGATCCAACTACTGCTACACCAATAATACAGGATGCATTAAGTGGTTCAAAACCGCTTGTTGAAGATGGCGAAGATGTGGCAATGTGGCCAAAAACTTTGGGTGGATATGATTTGTGGGTAAGATGGTGGAGTATATCCTCCGGTGGTGCAGGTTTTCTTCGTATGAGCAGCACTATGTGGAACATGGTATCTGATAATAATACAGATGCTGGCATTTTTGATCCAAGAGCAAAATTATTTGTAGAACCAAATCAATCTAATACATGGGCCGCTTACACAATTGGTACAAGTACCGGGGATAATGTGAATGCATACATTTCAGGTACTGATCCTACTAATAAAAACGGGGCTCTTTATTCTCCACTTAACTGGTATCTGATAAGGGATGAATGGTATATACCAGAAGTAATTTTTTCTGCTGCAGAAGTTCATTTCTTAAAGGCGGAAGCTTATGCAAGAGGTTTAGGTGTTGGGCAAAACCTTGCCACATCTGAAATGGAATATAAAGCGGGTATTACTTCTTCAGTAAATTTCTGGTATGGCATTGCAGCCAACACAAATAATGTAAGTGAAAACTGGTCAGCAGTAGCTCCACCTGCTCCTTCTACTTCTCAAATGAATGCTTTATTTGCTAATCCAAAAGTTGCATTTACAGGATCAAATGATGATGCTACCAAAAAGATTTACGCTCAGGAATGGCTTTCTTATTTCAGGCAACCCTGGCTGGCATTTAATTTATGGAGAAGAACAGCCGCTACTCCTGTAGATCCTGCTAGTAATCCTTCTGCAACTTTCAAAACATTTTACCGGCTTCCGTATGCACAGGATGAGGCAGTAAATAATACGGATAATTTTAATGCGCAACTTACTAAAATAGGTGGAAATACTTCAAACATAAAAGTATGGTGGATGAAATAAAAAATTGGATGGACACCTGAATTTTAAAAGGTGTTATTATTCCAGCATAGGCAAACTTTTATTTAAAAATTGGTGAGTTATAAAAAACTTACCGTGTTTTGACTATCAACATTATTTGAGATCTTAAAAACATCTCTACTATGGAAAATTAAATTTATTACAGAGCCCTCCATTTTAATAATGGAGGGCTCTGTAATAATATATATTAATGGAAACTTATAACCTGAGTTCAGGATAAGAAATAGTTGAGAAATAGTAGTAAAAAACAGAAAAACGGAATGCTTTTTGCTTACTAAATAGTTGACAATCAATTAAATAAGTCAATTATGAACACTCCGCATTTCTCTGATAAAGTTGCTGAAATTTTTGTAAAAGTTGATGATTTTTGCAATGAATTTTGCAATGAATTTAAAAAACACAGTTTACCCGCTCCCCCAGCCACTAAAACCCGCAACAGAAAAACTACTTTAACCGACTCCGAAGTCATCTTTATCCTCATCGCTTTTCAGGGTGGGCAGTTCAGAAATTTCAAGCATTTTTATTGCAGTTATGTTTGCCATCATCTTAGAGATTGTTTTCCAAATGTAGTTTCCTACAATCGTTTCATAGAATTAAGCCACCGCTGCGCCGTTCCCTTTATGATGTTCCTTCATCATTGCTGCAGGGGTGAATGTACAGGTATCAGTTTTATTGATTCTACGGTTTTACGGGTATGTCATAACAAAAGAATTAAACGCAATAAAGTATTTAAGGGCATGGCAAAAGTTGGCAAATCTACGGTGGGTTGGTTCTTTGGATTTAAGCTGCACCTGATCATTAATGATAAGGGTGAAATCCTCTCTTTCTATCTCTCACAGGGCAATACACACGACAGCAGTGCCAGAATAATTACACGGATGACCAAGGAAATATTTGGAAAAATGTTTGGCGATAAAGGCTATATCAATAAAGCCTTAGCTGATTTATTGTTTGATGACGGCTTACAATTAATTACTGCCGTAAGAAGAAATATGAAACAAAAAGCATTAAGCAATGAAGAGAAATTATTGCTCCGCAAACGTTCTGTAATTGAAACGGTAAATGATGAATTGAAAAACATTTGCCAGGTAGAACACACCAGACATCGAAGCATAGCAGGGTTTATTTTAAATATTATCAGCGCTATTGCCGCCTATTCCTTCTTTCCTAAAAAGCCATCTATTAAAAAGGATATTGAAAAAACTAATCCTTTAGTTATTGCTCAACTAAATCAGCAAAAATTGATTGCTGCTTAAACCGAACTCAGGTTTATA
>JANXSK010000142.1 GCA_025352695.1 Ferruginibacter sp.
GAATTAATACAGCACTTGTTATCTACCTTACTAATTTAAAAAACTTTACCACTGCAAGATTATATTTATAAAATTCAAACAATTCGTGTAATTCGTGCAAAAAATTCGTGTTATAAATCTATAAAATAAATAAAATTACAATTCCTTCAGCATCCATTTACTGCAACCAAAATGGCCGCTGTTTCCCATTGGTCCTTTTAAATATTCGAACCCAAATTTCTCATACACACTAATGGCCTGCTCCAGTTCTGGCATTGTTTCCAAATATACTTTTTCAAAACCAACAGCTTTGGCTTTCTCTAAACAATTTTCAATAATCATTTTACCTATCCCTTTTCCTCTTGCGGCTGGCAGTAAATACATTTTTACCAGTTCGCAGGTATTTTCAGGCAAGCCTTCTGTTGGATAAATGCCCCCACCGCCAAACATTTCGCCATCGATAGTCGCTATAAAATAAAAGGAAGAGGGTTGTTGAAATACTTCAAATAAATGATCTGTCGCATCATCGTAATATACCGTACCCGGATGGTTTGCACCAAATTCAGTCAAGGTACTTCTAATAATTTTTGCCAATGCAGCGTTATCGGTTTGTTCAATTTTCCTTATCTGTATTGATTGATTCATATTTTATTTGTTGGATTTAATAAAGCTCTTCTTTTTTTATTTAACCATGAAATAAAAAAAATAGCGGGTATTAACATACATAGAATTATTAAAGAGGTAACAATCCAATCTTCCATCATACCACGTCGAAATAGAAGATGACCATGTGAGCCGGATATATAAAAAGTAAAAATAACTAAGCAAATAGATAGCAAAGCAATTGAAGCAAATAATTTCATGGGGATTTTATTAACCTTACTTTATAGAACGGATTGTTTTAACCATAAAGCCGAAGCTTCAACCAATGAAAGTGCTCAGCAATAACTCGAAAAAATAAACGATGTAAAACCTATCTTATATATTTATAATAATAGACCAAAATAACATTTATACAATACCTGCTTTAAGACAGTAGGCATTGGTAGTTCATAGTTTTTTTGTATTTATTTTTAATTAAACACAGACACCACAGATTCTATTGAAGATAGTAACTATTTCATGAAGGTCATTCTTCTAATTCCAAAAGTTAATTTTTATAAATGCAATCATTCTTATAATAATTTAAATTTGACAACTTTCGTTACTCGATTTTATTGCTTAATAAATTTCAACACCTTCTTAATGTTTACCGAATTAAAAGTAATTGAATAAACTCCAGCTGTTAACCCAGACGTATTGATTGATGTAAGGGCTACCCCGGCTTTTAGCTTTAATTCTCTTACAAGATTTCCTTTTGCATTAACAATGTTGATTTGTGTTTCAGCCGACACATCCTGTAGCCGGATGAATAGTTCTGCTCCCACAGGATTGGGAAAAATAGAAACTGCATAATCAGTTTGTACAGTTACTGCAATGGTTTTACTATAGGTATAGCTGCCATCTATATTTACTATTCTTAACCTATAATAATTGATCGGCTTAAAAAGAGTATTGTCTATGTGCTGGTAGCTTTTTTTGCTCTGTGTATTACCCGATGCAGGTATATCAATCAAGGGTCTAAACAAACCTTGGTCAAAGCTTTTTTCTAAAGTAAAATAGCTTGTATTTAATTCGGTTTCGGTACTCCACTTAAGCTCGATCGCTTTACCGGTATACCTTCCTTTAAAATAAATTAAGGTAACGGGTACAACTCCAGATGTGCCCATTACAGCAAATGGAGAGAAATTGGTTAAATTATTTCTTGTAAGAGAATAAGGATTAGCCCCATTTGCAGTCATTAGGGCCCCGTTATTCCACGCCCCCGAAGTATAATGCGAGAGCCATGCGTTATCTCTTGTAAAACTAGCTAATTCATCTTCGGCATTCCATTGCAACGTTAAAACAACATTACTTGTACCGGGAATTGGTTCTTCAATATTCCAGGTTTTGTTTACCACACCGCTGATATATTTATTGCCAGTAGTACCTCCTGATAAAACAAAGGGTTGAACATTCATACTAAAGTTATCAATGGTACCAACATTTGTAAGTGTAGCAGGGGTATAAGAA
>JANXSK010000157.1 GCA_025352695.1 Ferruginibacter sp.
TATAAAACGCTCGATGAGGTAAGTGAATTTATAACCGAAGCAATAAAGTCATTAAATGCAGACAAGATAAAAAGTACTTGTGGATTTCCATATATCTTCTCAGGAATAAATTGGACTAAGTAAAATTTATATTTGGTATTACTTAGCTGCCTATTTTTCAAACGGCATCTTTCATTGAGTGAACGGTAATGGATTAACAAATATGTCCAATCTCACCTCGTACTATTAGTTTATATGCCACTAATGCTAAGTGAGTTATGTTGCATTTTTATACATATTTTTTCAGTATTGTACCAAAAAAAATAGTTCAATAAAAAACCCTTCAAAATTGAAGGGTTTATACTTAAATATGTTTATGTTAAATTAATAACTCCACAAATCCTGCTCGTAGTTAAATATTTTTTCTTTAATTCTTTCTCCTTCCAATAATTGAAATACTCCATTATCTTTTAAGCCTGGCGTTGCTAAAAAAGGAAGGTCAAAAGGATTATCCATAGTACTTTTAGTAATGCGTCCACTGAACATTCTGGTTTCAAACAATTCTTCCCAGCTCATTCTAGCTCCAAAATTTTTGCCATTGTAAATTTGATACTTAGCAAATATTGGACGCATATCAGGATAATATACCCAGAAAACTTCTGTTACTCCAATGTATTCACCTGTAGTGCTATATACATTTCTTACCGGAGCAATTCCTAAAATACGCCAGAATAATCTTGAACTTTCTTTATCAAAAATAACTTCTTCTTTGATTTTAAATTTATAGATCGAATCCAAATTTATTTCTCTTGATTTGTAATCAATACGATCTACAAGACCTTTATCGTTGTAATGAGGTACAGAGTCTCCACCACCTCCAAGTCCTTTAGCTACTTGCGAAATAGTAAGCGGCGTAGTAAACCGGTCATCAATCGGATCAAAAACTGTTACTGCACTATCCTGAATTGCTTTTAATAAAATACTGATAAAGCGCTGATTGCCATTATTTTCATCTGCAGAATACCGGAAAGGTAAATTTATCTTTTCCCTTGTATCGATTTCTCTCCAAATTTTATGACGATAAACTGCATCATCTGCCCTTAAATGTTCATACGCCAAAGGAGTTCTATCAGAGATATCTTTGGTTTCTACAGCTTCATCCTGCCTTAAAGACTTTTTTACTTTTGTAATAGGCAAGCTATCAATTCTTGCAGCGGCTGGTGCCGCAACAATTGCTGAAACAGAATCAACCTGACCACCTGATTTTATTTGAGCCTTAGTTTTGCTCTTAGTTGTTTTTTTAGTAGTTGTGTTACTACGCTTGGTAGCTGCACGCTTTTTCTGTGCATCGGCTGCTGTAAAAGCAAGGGACAGCACAATTGTTAAACACAGAAATTTAATAAGATACTTTTTCATATATAAGATATTTTAGAATAACACAAACGAAACTGGTGGTATAGTCCTTGTTCTTCCATCTGGTCCAACAACTTTTAAATCATCAAAAGTAACGGTAGACCCTGGTTTACATAAATCAATTTTACCTTTTATTGGAGCTAAACTGCCACTACTAATAGAGCCAGTTTGTATACTACCTGTATTTGAAAATCCAGCACCAGCAAAATATACTGTAGCACCTGTTACAGTAAACCTTGCATCAAAATCAAAATTTAATAATTCTGCTCTTAAAAAATCCTGTGCCTTAAAAATGTTAGATTGCATTCTTCCACCTGGACTTGGCCCCACCATACCAATGGGATTGGGAATAGTTTTTATCCTAAAATCAAATTTGCTTGATTTACCATCGGCTGTTACAGTAATATTTGCAGCGGTTCCCCCAGTTACAGATACTACCCTATTTCCATTAGAACCGGTCATTGTGCCACCTGTTATAGAAACAGTCGTTTTATCCCAACCTGAACCTGAAGAAATTGTAATTGGATTGGGAACACCTATATAAAAAACATTCATTTTATCTAACATAATTGCTGCACCGCCTGGTGTACCAACTGTATATTTAACAACAGAAGGAACCAAAACTTCCTTACCATCTTCACCAGTATAGGCTATATTGATTGCAACTGAATGTTCACCGGCACCACTCACTGTTGTTTTATAAGTACCTTGTCCATTTTCTACAGTAGCTGGACTTCCATTGATAGAAATTTTTGGTTTAGCGGAAGAGCTATAAGCTCCAACTCCTGCCGTAACAACCAATTCTTGACCTGGCATTAAGTAGGTAGCGTTTTGACCTGTTAATACACCCACTTTATCCATGTGAACAACAACCTCACCAATTTTACTGTGACAAAAAGTTACTACCTGATTCTCTGCATTTTTAACATTGTTTTGAAATTTACTCAATAAGGTTAACCCTGCCACAGTTGGAGTCATGTGAAAATAAGCATTCGTAAAATCTTTCTTAGTGCCATCTTGTCCTACAGGAGGTTCTACATCGATGGGCAATGTTTTTTCAAATTTCTCTTTAATTGCAGGATCAATTTTAAGCATCGCTATTTTATATGCAGATAATTTATCTTGTAGTTCCTTTCCTTTTCCCTGTGTATCAAATAAACGGGTTGCCGCATCTAAATTATCTTCTTTAAAAGATTCTTTTCCATCAACTATAGTTAAATCAGAAGCCTTTTTTAACTCCATTTTTAATCCATCAATATAAGTATTCAATTCATCAGACAGCTTTTTTGCTGCCTGGGCTTTTGGTTCCCAAATACGTGCATTTATTGCTGACTGAGGGTCACTTAATTTATCAGTTAATGATTTGTACAAGGTTGAATTAGCTGCTGCAAGGTTAGAGCTTGAGTTTTGCAAACTAGTATCAACCACTTTAAAAGCATTTAGAATTTCGCTTGATACATTTAGTGCTAACAATGCTGTAAGCACTAGATACATCAGGTTAATCATCTTTTGCCGGGGCTCTTTAGGTAAAGCCATAGTATTTCAGATTTACGATTGTTTAAATGAATTGTTTCTTTAGGATAATCTATTTACCTGTTTACAGGCTTCTTTAATTAAAATAAAATCTTTATAAGAATTTATTTTGATTGCATAGCGCTCAACATATTTCCATAAACTGAGTTTAGTTTGCTAAGGTTTCCTGCCAATAAACCAATTTGATCTTTAGCTTTATTAGCATCCTCTACACTTCCCATCATTGCAGCACTTGCTTCTGCCATTTTACCGTAAAAACCATTTAATGCTTTCAGATGGTTATTACTCTCTTTCAATTCCAATTCGTAAATAGTATTTAACGATCCTAGGTTTTTAGTTAACACTTGAACTTGTTCGTGAAAACCCTTAGAACTTTCAGATGCTTTATTAAAAGAAGCCATTGTAGCTGCAGTACTTGTAAATGTAGTAGCCATGCTGTCAATTGCTACAGTTGCCAGTTTTGCTTTGGCACCAAATTCAGTGGTTGATTTTACAACGTCGCCAATTTCACCCATGTTGTTAACAGTTGTACCTAATTTTTGAAATCCTTCACTCAATTTTTTTAAATTGGTTGGCGTAATGTCAGCATCGTTTAACATTTTATCCATACTTTTTAAAGCAGGATTACCAGTTTCTACAGGAGTTGCCAATGACATTGGAGCTTCCGGTGGAGGTGCAAATACATAAAGTAATGCATAACCAAGGAAAATTACAGATTCAGTATATAACCCAATTTTTAACCAAACATCAGCACCTGGAGCATGTGTGATTTTGAAAAGTGCACCGAGTAATACCGGCACAGCTGCCGCAGATACAAAAATGTTAAGAATACGATCGATTGGACGTGATTGACCAGCAGCCATAATTTTTAGAATTTTAAAGTTTGATAAGGGGGTTTTTTATATTTTAAATTACATGTAAACACAGTGAATATTGCTTCTGATATATCATTCAAGATATATCAGAAGCCTATTCTCATTAATTAGTTAATTTATACTTAAGGGAATTTATTATTTACCATTTTTCTTCATTGCAGGAGGCAAATCAATTACACAACGGAAACCAATATAAGATTTTGAAGTGTCCTGGTACTCGTAATTACGTGTACTTGTCTGCAGAAAATAGCCTACATCTTTCCAACTTCCTCCACGAATAACCTTGCGTTTCATACGTGGCATGTCTGTATCTTTTGCATTCCAACGAATATCCGGATTCATATCATGTTGAAAATTATAACCGCCCTCGTAGTATAAAGAAGAAGTCCATTCTGCTACATTACCTGCCATATTATATAAACCAAAATCATTTGGCCAATATGCATCTGCTCTTACAGTGTAAAAACCACCATCTTCAGGATAATTACCACGACCAGGTTTAAAATTAGCTAACAAACAACCTTTTTTATTTCTTAAATAAGGTCCACCCCATGGATAAGGAGATTGAGAACGACCTCCACGTGCAGCATACTCCCATTGAGCTTCTGTAGGTAATCTGAAATCTGATTCAGTAGCTCTTTTCTTTGAATCCAAAAATGAATTAAGATAATGAGTTCTCCATTCGCAGAATGCAGTAGCCTGTTTCCAGGTAACACCAACTACAGGATAATTTCCAAATGCTGGGTGACTATAATATTTTTTAGACATTGGCTCATTATAAGCGTAAGCAAAATCTCTTACCCAACACAATGAATCAGGATAAGCCATGATATCTTTCTTTATAATAAACTTAGACCGTTGTACGCCAGCATTTTCTCTTTTGGAAGCTTCTTTATAGTCAAAAGTTTCTGAGTGATAAACAATCTTACTAGGATCAATTTCCTTTTTATTAAATATACGATTGTCAGGAGTAAAGATCATCGCATCAATTTTTTCAAGCGTTGCCTTATCGTTCCATTTAATGTTTGATGCTTTTTTCCAATCAATATAGTCATTCCCATCTTGCCCTTGCTTAATAAACCCCATTTGCTTGGCTGCAATTGAATCTCTTACCCAATTGGTAAATTGACGGTATTCATTGTTGGTGATCTCCGTTGCATCCATCCAAAATCCACTGATGGAAACCTGTTTGTTACGGGCTGTGTATGCATAATTTATATCTTCATCACTAGGTCCCATATGAAAGGTTCCCGGTGGAATATAAACCATCCCTGGCGGTTTAGGCAAAGCCCATCCTTTGGCAGGTGCTACACCATGCAACTGACCATCTATAGGCAATGCACCTCCTTTTTTGTTTTTCCCAAGCATATCACAACTTGACAAAGAGATAACAGCAATTACTGATAAAAAAATTAATGAGCTTTTCTTCATTGTTTTAACTTTGAGGGTATTGGCAAATGTAATGATTATTTTGAATTTCTTAATTATACACCTGCTGTAATGATATTAATATTTGTCTTAAAAACAGGGTACAAAAAAATAAAACGTCCATAGTTTTTAAATATTGTATCCTTATATTCTTATTTTATCATTTTATTTGTATACAATAAAAATGCATCAATTGTTTGAAAAGGGTTTATGCAATGATAGTTTTTACATAAATATATTAATGAATTTAAAGTTGCTGGTTTATCTTTTAATAGAGGGTATTTATCATTTTCTATAGTAGAAACCATTAAAATTTTATACGGAATATAATTTGTTGCTATTTCATTGCCCAACTTTATTGCGTTTGATCCAACTATCGCTATCTCATTTATTGCGTGAACGTATTGCTGCAATAATGAGGCCCAAATACCAAATGAGGTGGGATATTTTACAACAGATTCCAAAATTTGAGCTAACATTTTAATTGCCCTTTGGTCCCATTCAGGTATGTTAAAAATTATTGAAAGTTTGGAAAGATTAGATGCCATCACACTATTTCCTGAAGGAGTAGCTCCATCATAGATTTCTTTTTTGCGGATAATTATATCTTCTTGTTCCTTTTGGGTGAAAAAGAAAAATATATTTTCATCATCACTAAAACTTTCAATTACGAAACTGGTATATTTTTTAGCTTTTTCTAAATACGTAACATCGTAAGTAAGTTCGTATAATTGTATACAGGCTGAAATGAGATAAGCGTAATCATCTAAAAAAGCTGGATATTTTGCAATGCCATTTTTGTACGTGTGCATTAACGCAAAAGACAAATCACTTTTTACAAAATTTTGTTCTATAAAACGGATTTTTTTTAATGCCAGCAGTTTTAATGATTCATCCTGTAAAACTGCGGCTGCTTTAGCTATGGCTTTTAATGCAAGGCCATTCCAGCTTAAAATAATTTTGTCATCAAGCGAAGGCTTAATTCTTTTTGCTCTTTTGGCTCCTAATTTTTTCAGGCAATTATCAATAATTTTATTGAATTTATGCTCATCAATTTTATGTTTAAAAGCAAATTCATCTGACAGATATAATTTACGTAGAATATTGGTTTCTTCCCAATTACCATTTTCTGAAACATCAAAAAAACTACAAAAAAGTAAGGCATCTTTACCCAAAATATTATCTATTTCCTGCTTCTGCCAAACATAATATTTACCTTCCTCCCCTTCGCTGTCAGCATCTAGAGCTGCGTAAAATCCTCCTTCATTTTGTGTTAATTCATTTTTTATAAAATTAATTGTTTTTTTTATGGCAACTTTATATTTATGATCGTTGCTAATTTGCCATGCATCACACAATACATCAATCAATAATGCATTGTCGTACAACATTTTTTCAAAATGTGGAGCTAGCCATTCCTTATCGGTACTATATCTTGCTATGCCACCCCCAATATGATCATATATGCCTCCCTGCAACATTTTATCTAAGGATAATAATGCCTGCTTACGTGCTTCATCACTATTAGTAAAATGCTGATATTGTAAAAGATATTGAATTGTAAAAGTTTGTGGAAATTTTGGAGCCGTCCCAAAACCACCCCATGTCTTATCTGCCGATTTTAAAATATTTACAAACATAATATCGCATTGCGCTATAGTAAATAAATTTTCTATACCCACATCTAACAAACCGGTAATTTTTTGCGTAATGATATTATTTTGGGTAAGATGTGCCACTAAGTTTTCAGCCTGTGACACAATTTCATTTTTCTTTTCTTTCCAGGATTGCGCAATGGCATGTATAACCTCCGTCCATGAAGAGCGATTGAATGCTTTTATTGGCGGATAATAAGTTCCTCCATAAAATGGTTTAGCATCAGGTGTTAAAAATACATTTAGTGGCCAGCCGCCACTACCGGAAATAGCCTGAACCGCATCCATATAAATATGATCAAGGTCGGGCCTTTCCTCCCTGTCTACTTTAATATTTATAAAAAAATTATTCATTAAAGCTGCCACAGCCTCATTTTCAAAACTTTCCTTTTCCATTACATGGCACCAATGACAGGCAGAATACCCAATACTGACAAGTATTACTTTTTGCTCATCTTTTGCTTTTTGTAAGGCTTCCTCTCCCCATGCAAACCAATCAACCGGATTGTGGGCATGTTGTAAAAGGTAGGGACTGGTTTCATTAATTAACCTGTTAGACAATTTATTTGACATAATTGATTGAGCCCTTTTAAAAGTTTAAACAAAAACAATAATTATTTTTTAGTTAAACTATCATAAATACGAAAAGCAACTAAATTTAGTTGCTTTTTTTAAAAAATTTGTATAATTATTATTACTTACTTTTTCTTTAACGAAGTTAAATAAAGCTCTAAAGCACTCACCATGCTTGGCACCTTAGGTTGTGGCGCCTGAATATCTAAAGTTAAACCGGCATCTTCCGCTGCTTTAAAAGTGTTAGCACCAAAAACGCCAATTTTTGTTCCGTTCTGTTTAAATTTTGGAAAATTTTCCAGTAAACTCTTAACACCACCAGGAGTAAAAAAACAAATTACATCGTAATTTTTTCCAATGACCTCTTTAATATCGTTACTAATTATTTTATATAAAACCGGTGTGGCAAATTCACAATTATTATTCTTTAACCAATTAGTAATTTCATTATCAAATGATTGTGAACACGGATAAAGAAACTTTTCATTATCCTTATGTTTATTAATTACATCAAATAAACTTTTGTTTAAACCATCAGCTCCATAAAAAACTTTGCGTTTGCGGTACAGGATAAATTTTTGGAGGTAAAGTGCTACAGATTCGGTGATACAAAAATATTTTGTATCCTGAGATATATTTATTTTGATTTCATCACAAGCTCTAAAAAAATGATCAATGGCATTGCGACTTGTAAAGATTACTGCAGTGTAATTAGCTATTTCAATTTTTTGTTTACGAAATTCTTTGGCGGGTATGCCATCAATAACAATGAATGGATGAAAATGTAATTCAATATTATATTTTCTGGCCAAATCAAAATAAGGAGATTTGTCTCCTTCAGGTTTTGGCTGTGTTATAAGAATTTTTTTAACCACTTTCGTTTGGTGTTCGATATTATTATCTCCGTTTTTTACCATTTTTAAATAAGAGTATTAATGGTTATACAAAGTTAGAGATTTTTGCTTAATAAAAGTATCAATCCCTTATAAATCAACAAAACCGGTACTATTTCAACCCCAATGATGTACATTAAAAAATGTAACCGGCTAATTTTGATTTGGTGTTGTAATAATCCATACGATCTCAAAAACCTTAAAAGAAACATTATTGTTGCTAATAAAACGGCGATCAGTACAGCTACTTTTGCTAAACCCGGTGCTGCAAAAGCCATAATAATAATTAGTGGAAGTAAAATAATTCCCAATATTTTATTAATTAAAAAAATTATGAAAATATAAATATTTGTTACGTCATTAAAACCAGTAACCCAACCTGTAAACTTTAGAGTGAAAAATTTAAGCAGATAAATTGCCGCTATACACACCGTGCATACTAAAATAACGATCAATGAATTACTAAATTTAACCAAATTTGTATATTTTAAAATAAAAAATATGAATAATCCAAAGGAAACTGTTGCTATTAAGTTAAATAATAAAGATGGTAATTTAGCTTGCAATAACTGATCTGTTAACTGGCTTTGGCGTAAAGAAGTATTAAAAAACACCCTGAATAAATTATTAAAATATCGAATGTAAAAAAAACGAAGAAATGCTAAAATTGCAATTACAGTTAAAATGGTATAAAATATTGTATCCTGAGAAAGGGGTTTTCGCTCTGTATTTGCCATTGCGGTTGGCTTACCTGTTAAATTAAGGTGCTTGTTTTCTTTTATTACATCCAGTAAAGTAAGTTGATGCAAAACTGCAACAGTTGTAACCGAATCATTTTTAATTATTAAACTGTCTGCATTTTTTAGCAATAAGCTATCTGTGTGTTTGAGAAATAAACTATCCTGCTGTTGTGCAAAAAGTAAAACAGGCAAAGTGATAAAAAAAATAAAATAAAAAACCTGTTTCAACTCGTAAAATTTATACTGTAAAAATAAATTGAATTTATTTAAAAGTAATTTATATATCCAAAATGAATTTTAGAGGATTGGTTTAAATTAAAATTTACATCATTGCGTTTACCAACCGCAAAGCTCATGTTTAATAACCCCAGTTTTGTTTCAAAAAGAATTCCGATACCCGTACTAATAAAATTGTTAGAAATATTTATTGACTGGTATTTATTTTTTGACCAACCTCCATCAATAAAGCCAAAGAAATAAGAATTTAAACCAACCAGGTAACGATACTCTGCTGTTATCACTCCATACTGCGTTGCATAAATACTTTCCTCATCGAAGCCTCTTAATAACTTATATCCTCCTATTTGAAATAACTCGTTCCGGAAAATATTTGGACTGTTATAAATTCCTGTGTTAATAATAGTTTTTATTGTACTTCTTTTACCAACAGGAAAATAATGTGCTGCTGTTGCCTTTACCCTAAATTGATACACTTTAAGTTTTAAAGAATCATATAAAGAAGCATAATTAAAAGTTGGATCTGAAAGACTTAAAATATCATTATTCCTGTCAATTTTTTTTATCCCAATAGTAGCAACTAGTTTTACTTCATTTCCCATTTTGGGATTAAATCTGTAGTTGGTATTATTAAAATCATAATCCACACCCACATTAACCGAGCTTACATCTATATTAGCTGGTAATCTTTTTGTTGCTTTAACAATATTTGTATCGATACCAGATGCCAATAAGAACGTGCTTTGCTTTTGAATAAACAATTTGCCTGACTGACTTGCTGAAAGCAAATACTGCACACCCAGTTGTGCATTGAGTTGAATAAAAGCTGAATCTTTTTTAAATATTTCAAAAGAAAAATCTATTCCAAATGGCGATTTAAAAATGTAGGGTTGCTGAAAACCAATGTTTAATCTGGGAGATTTTAATTGTAATTGTTGCCAATTAAGCAGGATTGTTTCACCTGTGCCAAGGGTATTTTTTAAATTTAAATTAACATCACCTGTCAGTTGAAGTTTTCTGGTTTCAGCATTACCAGGCAAAAAACCTATAAGAAAGTTAACCTGGCTACTGCGCTTGGGTTGCAAATAAAGATTTAATATTGACCCTGTACCCAACATTAATAATTCGGATGGCTGCTGTTCCTGCAAATAAGGTAATTCCAATATGCGCTTGCTAACCAATTCCAGCTTTTCCTTATTATAAATACTTCCTTTGGCAATACCTAAATAGCGCTGTAAAAATGAATTTGAAATCTTTACCTTTCCCTTAATACTTATGCTATCAATATGATACAAGGGTCCTTTCTTAATGTTTAGGGCAGCCACCATAGCATTGTCTTCTATAACAATACTATCAAAAAATACTGCCGCAAAGGGATAGCCATTTTTTTCGTAAAAATTTAAAATCCGTTCCTTAAAGTATTCCAGCTGCTCTACATTAAAAGGCTTATAACTAAAATTTTTTTTAATAAATCCACTTTCATCAAGGGCTTTTTTTTCAATACCGGTTGTCCTTAGCTGTATCCAGTTTTGTTGTATTCCGAGATATAATTCTATTAATGTAAAAGAGGTATCATAGCTGATTTTATCAATAGAAGCTGCTGCATATCCTTTAATATTTAACAGTGCCGGTAATTTATTGATGTATTCCTCACATTGAGTCTGGCCCGAAAAATTGGTTTGAAGCTTTAATACCTGCGAACGAAAGGTAGTATCTTTGTCAAGATAATTTATTCGCAATTGGTATTGGCCAGCAGCACTTCCCGCTATGCAAAAATTCGCTACAAGAATAATTGAAAGACGGAAATAGAAAATCGAAAATTGAAGTTTTTGCTGCATTCCTTTTGTAAACTGTTATCAATATTAAATATTAAATCTCAAATACTAAACTATAAAGCTTCTTGGCTGGCATTTATATACATATTCCTTTTTGTAAGCAGGCTTGTAATTACTGTAATTTTCATTTTTCAACTTCGTTAAAATTAAAAGATGAATTGATTGCTGCACTTGTAAAAGAAATTGAACTTACTTCAACCCCATCAACTAATACAACACTTTCCGGCAGCGTTAATAAATTTAAAGAAGAAGAAAGAGAAACCATTGATACACTTTATTTTGGCGGAGGAACTCCAAGTATTTTAGATATGAAGGATCTTCAATTTCTTTTTAATGCATTGCGCAAGAAATTTCTTTTTAACGATTCTATTGAAATTACTTTAGAAGCCAATCCCGATGACATTACACCAGCAAAATTATCTTTTTGGAAATCTGCAGGCATTAATCGTTTAAGTGTGGGTATACAATCGTTTATAGAAGAAGAATTAGTTTGGATGAACAGGGCACATACTGCAAAAGAATCTTTGCAATGCATTGATGAAATAATTGCGACTGGCTTTACAGATTTTTCAGTCGACCTCATCTACGGCTCTCCATTATTAAGTAATGCCGATTGGAAAAAAAATGTAGATATTATTATTGCTAAAAATATTCCACATATAAGTTGCTATGCCTTAACGGTAGAACCTAAGACAGCATTGGATAAAATGATATTGCAAAATAAAAAAAAGCCTGTAGATACAGAAAAACAAGCACAGCAATTTTTATTATTGATTGACTGGATGTTGAATGCAGGATACGAACACTATGAAACAAGTAATTTCGCAAAATCTGGTAGCAGAAGCAAACACAATAGCAGCTATTGGCAGGGGAAAAATTATTATGCGTTCGGCCCATCTGCACATTCTTTCGATGGTAAAAGCAGGCGATGGAATATTGCAAACAATGCCTTATACATTCAATCTTTAAAAAATAATAATATTCCTTTTGAAGAAGAAATACTAACGCCAACGCAACAGCTGAATGAGTACATCATGACTTCTTTAAGAACATCAGAAGGTTTAAATCTTACAATTGTTGAAAAAAAATTTGGAAAGAATATGAGTGATGGGTTGTTAACTGCAAGCGAAAAATGGAAAGCTGGAGGAAAGATATTGTTTATCGAAAACAGCATCGTATTATCAAAAGAAGGTAAATTATTTGCGGATGGAATAGCGGCTGATTTATTTTTCTGAATGATTTAGATGGGAACAAAAATCATTTTTTTTCAGTTGGCTAATTTATGTTACAATATATTTTATTCCTTTTTGATTTGAAATCTGACTTAGTAATTCCTTTAGTTCATCTATTTGTTGGGGTATTATATTTACCAAAGAAAAATAGGTTATTTTTTTTGTAGTAAGATGAAAAGTAATCGATGTAAATTCAAAATTAATTTGATTGATCTCCGACCAATTGAGCTTTTCTTTTACAAAATTATTTTTTTTCCATTTGATACCAACTGTTGTAATTAAAACATAACGGGCATAAATCCATTTCCCATTCATCCTTAAATACATAATAAAAGACGAAAAAAAAGCAGTCAATCCAATTGGATACCTTTCCCAGCTTTTTCCTTTTATTAAAGTATAAAGTACGTAGAAACACCCCACAAATAAAAAGCCATACATATAAATTTGCAGAGATGTCCTAGCTCTTTTAAATTCATTGGTGTTTTTTGAAATGTCAATTGTATAATCGGTTGTCATAAGTGGTAGTAATTTTAGAAATTTTAAAGAAATTAAATTAGAATAAATAAATTGAATGATGTTAAACACATTTATACCAAAATAGGTTCAATTTTATTAAATCCTTCTTTAACAGAAAGCCCTTCCCATAAAATTTGGTACACGATTTCGGCAATGGGCATATCAGCTTTAATGGCTTGATTAATATGGAAGATTCCTTTGCTGGCATGATACCCTTCGGCAACCATACTCATTTCTATTTGCGCTGATTTTACGGAATAACCTTTACCAATCATATTGCCAAAAGTACGGTTACGACTGTACAGCGAATAACAGGTAACCAACAAATCGCCTAAATAAACAGATGCTGCATAATTATTAGTCCGGGTAATTGTATGCCCAACTTCTACATTTTTTATACCCGCCATTTTTAAAAACCCAGCCATTTCATCTGCGCTGTTGGCTATTAAAACACTTAAAAAATTATCTCCGTAATCTAATCCATGCGCCATTCCTGCGCCTACAGCATAAATATTTTTTAAAACAGCGGCATACTGAACGCCGTAAATATCATTGTTCTCAATTGTATTAAGGTAATCAGTTTTAAAATATTGAGCAATATGGTGCGTCATCATTTCATCAACACCCGAAAAGGTAAGGTAAGATAATTTTTCAGCCGCTACTTCTTCTGCATGACAAGGACCTAGTATTGTAAAATAATTATCTAAAGTAACGTCAAATTCATTCTTTAAAAAATCATTTAATAATAACGTTTGTTCGGGTAAAATTCCTTTTACTGCACTAATTACTTTTTTTCCTGCAAAAATATTTTTATCCAATGCCTTTAAAGTTGTTTCTACATATGCAGATGGAATAGCGATAATAACACAATCTGAATGAGCGAAAACTTCGGCTACATTTATAGTTAATTTAAGTTGAGCAGTATCAAAATAAGCACCCCTAAGATAGTGGGGATTATGCCGGCGTAACATAATTTGATTTATAGCATTTTCATTACGGTTCCACCAATAAATAGTTTGACCATTATCAGTTAATATTTTTGCAATTGCTGTACCCCAGCTACCGCTTCCCAATATTCCAAAGTTCATATAGTAAATTCTAAATTAATATTGCATCGCCCTTGTTTTTACAGGAGCAGTTTTTAAAAAAATTGCCATTCTGGGTTTTAAAAGAATGCCTATGAAATTACAAACTAAAGCTTAATATCTACTACCAAAAAAAGGTATAAAACAGATGGTAAATGAATGTCAGTTTCCAGCACATGTTTCTACTGTATTATTCTATAAAACTGGTAATAAAAAACTGAAAGAAAGTTAACTTTTAGAGTTGCTTCTCATTATAAATTGTGCAGGATGTATAACAAAATGTTTAATTAATTTTCAGGAAATCTTACAAATATTTAAATTGAGCATTATTATCCTTTGTTCGAAATTATACTGCTAGTAAATACCGGATAGTAATTATAATCCAAGTTTATCAACTGCTAATTGAGCAGCTATCTGACTGGCATCTTTTTTATTATACCCTTTTCCCTGAGCAACCAATTCCCCATCAACAGTAGCTCCAATGGTAAACAAACGGCGGCCATTTTCAAACTTCTCTTCGAGTGTAGCAAACTCAAGTGCTTTGCCATTTTTATTTGCCCAGCCGTATAATTTATTTTTTATGTTTATCTCAATCCCTTCAAGGTCATCAATAAACATATGGGTAGATATAATGTATTTTTCTACCCAGGATTGTGTTTTATCATACCCCCTATCCAGATAAACTGCTCCTATTAAAGCTTCGAGGGTATTACCAAAAATTTGAGATATTTTGAGAGAGCTATCAAACTTATTGTAAATGGTTATTTTTTTAAGACCCATTTTTATTCCGATATCATTTAACTGTTGCCGGTTTACCATTTTGCTCCTCATCTCTGTTAAAAAACCTTCTCCTTTGTAAGGATATTTCATAAAAAGATAATGCGCTACAATGGAACTTAAAACAGCGTCTCCCAAAAATTCAAGCCGCTCATTATTTTCGTCCGCACCTTCTCTTACAGAACGATGGCTTAAAGCTGTTCTATATAAATTGAGGTTACCGGGTGTAAAGCCTAGCACATTATTGAGCTGATTTTTAAACTCCTTTTTTTTGAGATTTACGGTAAAGATATTTTTTATAAAATCCAATTTGTATTAAATAAGTTACATCGAAATTAATATTAATTACTACAATGAAAAAATATAAAAACAAATATATGAACCGGATTGGTTAGTATTTTAATGGCTGGCTATTTTTCATATTCAAACAACAATCAAAAAATATTACAATATGTGAAATTAGGTTAGCAGCATACTTACCTGATTGAGAAATAAAAGTACCCCTGAAAATATTTATTTATCAAGTGCACAAAATAATATACGTTAGATAGACTATTAGTTAATTGAGCAGAAAGTAAGTGGTAGAAAATTAAGGAATGTATTTTTTTACAATAACAGAAGCATTGTGGCCACCAAAACCAAAGGTATTGCTGAGTGCAGCGTTTACAGTACGGTGTTGTGCTGTGTTAAAAGTAAAATTTAATCTAGAATCCAACTCAGGGTCATCCGTAAAATGATTAATTGTTGGAGGAATAATATCTTTTGTAACAGCCATAATACAAGCCAATGTTTCCAAAGCACCTGCGGCACCAAGACAATGGCCTGTCATACTTTTGGTAGAGCTGATATTTAAATCGTAAGCATGTTTTCCAAAAACATTTAAGATGGCTTTTGTTTCTGCAACATCACCCAAAGGCGTTGATGTGCCATGCACGTTTATGTAATCGATATCTTCTGCTTTTAAAACAGCATCTTTCAGGGCACTACGCATTACATTTTGTGCACCAAGTCCTTCAGGATGAGGAGCAGTAATGTGATAGGCATCAGCACTGGCTCCGCCTCCTGCAATTTCACAATAAATTTTTGCACCTCTTGCCAAAGCATGTTCTAAGTTTTCAACAACAATTATACCTGCGCCTTCGCCCATTACAAAACCATCACGGTCTTTATCAAATGGCCTGCAAGCTGTTTTATAATCATCGTTTCTTTCGCTTAATGCCTTCATAGCGTTAAATCCGCCTACTCCTGCTGCACTTACTACAGCCTCGCTACCACCAGTAATTATTATATCTGCCTTGTTAAGCCGAATTGTATCAAAGGCATCAATAATTGCATTGGTAGCCGATGCACAAGCACTTACTACAGCATAATTAGGACCTCTAAAACCATGTCGTATAGATATATGGCCTGCGGCGATATCTAAAATCATTTTTGGAATAAAGAAGGGATTAAAACGGGGAGTGCCATCGCCATTGGCAAAATTAATTACTTCTTCCTGAAAGGTTATTAAACCCCCAATGCCACTTCCAATTATTACACCTACCCTATCAACATTAATATTCTCTCTGCTTATGCCTGCATCTTTAACAGCTTCGTCACTGGCGATTAATGCAAATTGAGAAAAACGATCAATTTTACGGGCTTCTTTACGATCTAAATAATTGGTGGGATCAAAATCTTTAACCTCGCAGGCAAACCTGGTTTTGAATTTAGAAGCATCGAATTGCTTGATTAAATCACAGCCATTTACTCCTTCTTCCAAACCTTGCCAATATTCAGCAACAGATTTACCAAGGGGAGTGATAGCGCCCAATCCGGTTACAACTACTCTCTTAAAGTCCATAAAGTTTACCTGCGATGATTAAAAAAGAAATGATGATTACTTGGCGTGTTCTTCCAAATAAGTAACAGCCTGACCAACAGTAGTGATGGTTTCAGCCTGTTCATCAGGAATTGAAATGTTGAATTCTTTTTCAAATTCCATAATAAGTTCAACGGTGTCCAAACTATCGGCACCTAAATCATTAGTGAAAGAAGCTTCT
>JANXSK010000160.1 GCA_025352695.1 Ferruginibacter sp.
AAACCACAAGTGGAACATGAGAAGCGAGTCTAATCGAGTTGACTTAAATGAACAAGGAGTCAACATTTCCTACAAAACATGTACGTTGGGGAATAGCGGCAGAAACGTTGAATGCTTATCTTGCTAAAGAGAAGTTGAAACGTACTTATAAAGCAACTGCAATATTTACAAAAGGTAAAAACGAGTATTTCCCAATTCCTGCAAGTATTATAGATATTGCAGCGAAATATGGTAATAAGCTGGATCAAAATCCTGGCTATAATTAAGTAAAAGTAAGAATAGTTAAAAATGACAAATATTTAAAATCAATTTTAAGTAAAACTTTAATTGAAACTTACTAACAAATTTTGATTCATAATTTTAAAGAGGCAGAGTTAACTACTCTGCCTCTTTTTTAGTTTTATTTGCTTTTTATCTACTCTTCAAAGCCTTGCTAATGAAATATCTACAATTTTTTTCTTCTGCCATATTTTTATTCTTGGTTTTTTCCTGCAATAAAAGTGGGTCATTATTTCAACTGATAGCATCCGATCAATCGAATATTCATTTCAATAATCTTATTGTTGAATCAGATTCGATGAACCCAATTGATGTAACAAATATTTATAATGGTGGAGGTGTTGGCATAGGGGATTTTAATAATGATGGATTGCAGGACATTTATTTTACAGGAAATCTTGTGTCTAATAAATTATATTTAAATCAGGGCAAACTTACATTTAAGGATATTACTAAAGAAGCAGGTGTAAGTGGCGAGGGCCGTTGGTGCAGGGGCGTGGCAGTTGTTGATATTAATAACGATGGATGGCTGGATATGTATGTTTGTGTATCCATGGAAAAAAGTGCTGCTAAAAGACAAAATCTTTTATACATTAATGAAGGAAATGATAAAAATGGTATTCCGCATTTTAAAGAAATGGCTGCCGAATATGGCTTAAATGACACCACTCATTCAACCATGGCAACTTTTTTTGATTATGATAATGATGGGGACCTTGACATGTACCTTGTGGTAAACGAAATTTTAAAAACAGAGAATCCTGCTGTTTTTAGACCGATCATTACTGATGGTTCTTTTGCAAGCACCGGTAGATTATACCGCAACGATTTTGATGTAAAATTGAAGCATCCTGTATTTACTGACGTGTCAAAACAAGCAGGTACTACCATTGAGGGATATGGGCATAGCGCAACAATTGCCGATTTTAATAAAGATGGATGGAAAGATATTTTTGTATCAAACGATTTTAATTCAAATGATATTTTGTACATAAATAATCATGATGGAACCTTTACAGATAAAGCCGATACTTATTTTAAACATACTTCGGCCAATGGAATGGGGCAGGATGTTATCGATATCAATAACGATGGTTTATCAGATGTAATAGAGCTGGATATGAATCCGCAAGATAATTATCGAAAAAAAATGATGATGTCTGCCAACAGTTATCAAAATTATAAAAATAGTGACCTTTACGGTTATCAGTATCAATATGTTCGCAATACTTTGCAAATAAATCAGGGCCCACGAGTAAATAAAAATGATTCGATCGGTGACCCGATTTTTAGCGATGTAAGTTTTTTTGCAGGCGTAGCAGAAACTGATTGGAGTTGGACACCTTTAGTGCAGGATTTTGATAATGATGGTTTTCGAGATATAGTTATTACAAATGGATTTCCACGAGATGTTACCGATCATGATTTCATATCTTTCAGAC
Source organism: Ferruginibacter sp. (assembly GCA_025352695.1). GTDB lineage: Bacteria > Bacteroidota > Bacteroidia > Chitinophagales > Chitinophagaceae > Ferruginibacter. The sequence goes on from JANXSK010000160.1 coordinate 1,722, forward strand.
AGCGATCATACAAAATTGCCAGTAAAGAGTATACCTTATCTCAGGTTCCGCAGGTTAAGATTCATAATTATGCTTTTCATAATACCGGCAACTTATCTTTTATTGATGAATCAATAAATTGGGGTTTAGAAAAGCCTTCTTTCTCAAACGGAGCAGCCTACGCTGATCTTGATAATGATGGAGACATGGATATGGTGATAAATAATATTGATGATGAGGCCTTTGTTTATGAGAATACATCGATGAACAAAAAGGAGGAAAGCAATCATTATTTAGCTGTAAAACTTATTGGGGACTCCTTAAACCGCAATGGTTTAGGAGCCTGGATTGAGTTGCATTATGGCGGCAAACAACAAGTAACTGAGCAAACACCTTATCGTGGTTATTTATCCACCGATCAGTTAGATGCACATTTTGGTTTGGGTAGTGTTTCCAAAATAGATACATTGATAATTAAATGGCCAGATGGGAAAATGCAGCTATTAAAAAATGTTACTACCGATAAAACGATTACCATTAATAAAAAGGAAGCGGAAGAAAAATATGATTGGGTGCATCCGGTGTTTGCGCAAAATACGTTGTTTAAAGAAATTTCAGATTCCATTGGCATACATTATCAGCATCAACAAAAGGATTTTATTGACTTTAATATTCAAAAATTATTACCTCATAAACTTTCCGAATATGGACCTTCATTGGCTGTTGGCGATGTAGATGGCAATGGTTTGGATGATATGATAAGTGCCGGCACAATAGATTATCCTGCTCAATTATTTTTGCAGCAGCCAAACAATAAATTTATTCAAAGACTCTTGCTGCCATCTACAAATGTAAATAGTAACCCTAAAGCCGACGATATGGGTCTTTTACTTTTTGATGCGGATGGTGATGGAGATCTTGACTTATACGTTTCGAGAGGCGGTTATCAATATCAATCAAATAGTGCTGCGTATGGAGATCAATTTTATATCAACGACGGCAAGGGCAATTTCCACCTAGATTCATTAGCACTCCCACAAAACTTTACCAGTAAATTTTGTGTAAGAGCTATTGATTATGATAAAGATGGTGACCTGGATTTGTTTATTGCTGGTAGGGTTGATCCCTGGAATTATCCTAAACCTGTATCTAGTTTCATTTATCGTAATGACTCGAAAGGCGGCCATATAAAATTTACAGATGTTACCAATGAGGTGGCAAAAGATTTAAAAAATATTGGTCTTGTGTGTGATGCCGTGTTTACAGATTTTGATAATGATGGTTGGCCTGATCTTATTCTTGCAGGAGAGTGGATGCCCATTACATTTTTGAAAAATGAAAAAGGTATATTTAAAAACATTTCTGCACAATCTGGAATTAATAACCAGGTTGGCTGGTGGAACTCAATTGTACCAGGAGATTTTGATAATGATGGCGATATGGACTATATCGCAGGCAATTTAGGAACGAATACGCTCAACCAAGCATCCGACGAATATCCTGTGAGTGTGTATGCAAAAGACTTTAACGGAGATGGAAATTTTGATGCAATTCCAACCGTATTTTATCATGATAAAGAAGGCAAACGCATGGAAGTAACCTTTCATGGGCGGGATGATTTGGCGAAACAGATGAACACAATTCGTAAGAAAT
>JANXSK010000164.1 GCA_025352695.1 Ferruginibacter sp.
GATGCTGACGGAGATGGTGATTTGGACCTCTACATATCCCATGGTGGTTTTGAAAGCAAACACAATACAGCAGCTTACCAGGATGTATTTTATATCAATGATGGAAAGGGAAATTTTACAGTCGACTCATTTGCATTACCAAAAAATTTTACCAGTAAGGCTTGCGTAAGGGCAATTGATTATGATAAAGATGGAGATTTAGATCTTTTTATTGCAGGAAGAGTTGACCCCTGGAGTTATCCAAAACCTGTCTCTAGTTTTATCTACAGAAATGATTCAAAAGATGGGCATATTAAATTTACGGATGTAACCAATGAAGTAGCAAAAGATTTAAATAATATTGGCCTCGTGTGCGATGCTATGTTTACTGATTTTGATAATGATGGATGGCCAGATCTTATTTTAGCAGGAGAGTGGATGCCTGTAACTTTTTTAAAAAATGAAAAAGGCATTTTTAAAAATGTAACTGCAAAATCAGGTATCGCAAACCAGATTGGATGGTGGAACAGTATAGTTGCCGGCGATTTTGACAATGATGGTGATATAGATTATGTTATAGGTAATTTGGGTAAAAATTCATTTTATAAAGCTACCGAACAAATGCCTGTATCAATTTACGCTAAAGACTTTGATAATAACAGTAGTTATGACGCATTTCCTTCATTATACCTTCCGGCAAGTCAGGAAGATCCTGCCAAAAAAGAATTTCCTGCGCAAAACAGGGATGATATTGTTAAACAAATGATTGGTATGCGGTCTAAATTTCAAAATTATAAATCCTATGCTGTTGCTACCATGGATCAATTGTTTTCAAAAGAGCAATTAAAAGATGCATTAATTTTAAGAGCAAATAATTTAAGCTCCTCCTTTTTGAGAAATGATGGAGATGGTAAATTTACTCTTGTTCCTTTGCCGGATCAGGCTCAGTTTTCTGCCTTAAATGGTATGGTAGCAGATGATTTTGATGGCGATGGTAATCTGGACGTAGCAATAAATACAAATGATTATTCAACTGATGTAAGCGTTGGGCGTTACGATGCATTAAATGGACTATTATTGAAAGGTGATGGTAAAGGAAATTTTGTTCCGCAAACAATTGTGGAAAGCGGAATTTATATACCAGGAAACGGCAAAGCACTGGTCAAATTACGGGGTAAAGATGGAAAATATTTGCTTGCTGCAGGCCAAAACCGGGGGCCTTTAAAAGTATTTGAATTAAAAAAACAAAGTCGTTTTATTTCACTGCAGCCACACGATGTAAGTGTAGAGCTTTTATTTAAAAATGGTAAAAAGCAAAGACAAGAATTTTATTATGGTTCTTCTTTTCTCTCTCAATCTGCAAGGTTTTTAAAAACGGATGACAATGTAAAATCTTTGACCATCACTGAAAGCAATGGAAAGACAAGAAAAATAGACATAACGCCCTGATTAATTTTATTTTGAATAAGGAGATGTTTAATTTATCCTTATTTCATTTTAAAAAATAGATAAGCTTAAAATTTAAAAGAATATTGCCTCATAGTTTTTGGATGAACTATATAAGGGAAAACTTGTTTATTATAATTGCCCGACATTTGCGGTAAAAAAATCCATTTGTTTTTACTAAGAGAAACGGGTAGAATTTTAATTGTTGATAATGACTTTCACAAATCAAAATAGGGTTAAACGCAGGAATTTTTTTTGTAGTTTAACTTTCATTTTTATGTTTTCATGTACTGATTTTAAAAAAAATCATTCACATGAAACAACTCCAGATTCTAATATTGCAAAGGGTAAAATATTGGCCGCAACCTATTGTAAATCCTGCCACCTTTTACCTGATCCTTCTTTATTAGATTCAAAAAATTGGGAGGAGGGCGTTTTGCCTGGCATGGGCCCACGATTGGGTATTTTTTATTACGGATTTAAGACTTATCCATCCAGCAGATATGATCTTAATCTTCCTAAGAATTTTTATCCTGCAAAACCAATCATCAATTTACAGGAATGGCAAAATATTATTGATTATTACACGGCACTGTCACCAGATTCATTACCGCAACAACAAAGAAAATATGCAGTTCAAAGCAATAGTTCATTATTTGAAATTGAAACACCAGCATTCAAAAAATCTTTGCCTACGGCATGTTTTGTTAAAATAGATACCACATTGTCTTACCGGCAAGTAATTGTATCTGATATGATATCGAAAAATATTTTTCGCTTTAATAATAACCTGCAATTTTTAGATTCATTCCAAAATATAAGCCCTGTTGTTAATATTGAAAGAAATAACAATACCCTCATAACATGTAACATAGGCGAAATAAAACCCAATGATAAAAGAGAAGGTAGCAGCTTTTTGTTATCAACAAGTATAGAGGGGAAAATGAAAGAAGATACAAGTTTTAAATTAAAAAATCTTGCCAGGCCGGTTCAGATTAGTGTTGCTGATTTTAATTCAGATAATAAAACAGATTACCTGGTCTGCGAATATGGTAATCTTATCGGAGCTTTATCATGGATGGAAAATCTTGGGAATAATAAATACGAAAGACATGTAATAAGAGAAGTTCCCGGAGCAATAAAAGCTTATATCCAGGATGTAAACCATGATGGCTTAGAGGATATTTGGGTACTGTTTGCACAGGGCGACGAAGGGATCTTTTTATTTACTAATAAGGGCCATGGGAAATTTGAACAAGAGGAGGTACTACGTTTTCCTTCAATATACGGTTCATCTTATTTTGAACTGGCCGATTTTAATAAAGATGGCCACCCAGACATATTATATACCTGTGGTGACAATGCAGATTATTCAGTCACATTAAAGCCTTATCATGGAGTCTATATATTTCTAAATGATGGTACCAATCATTTTAAGCAGGCTTATTTTTTTCCTATGCATGGTTGTTTTAAAGCAATTGCAAGAGATTTTGACGGAGATGGTAATCTTGATATCGCAGCTATTTCTTTTTTTGCAGATTATGCAAAGCAACCAGAAGAAACTTTTATTTACCTTGCAAATAAAGGGAAACTTAATTTTCAACCTTATAGTATACCGGGTACATCTGTCGGAAGATGGCTCACTATGGACGCAGGCGATTTGGATGCTGATGGAAAAATAGACCTGGTTTTGGGAAATTTTTCTATTGCACCATCCTCGATAAAATCAGCTACCAGTTGGAAAGATGGACCTTTGTTCATTGTATTAAAAAATAGTATTAAAAAATAGCACTTTACAGCATTTAATTTTTTGTCCTAAACAAAAGCTCCATATGAAAAATTTATTAAAGGGGATCTGCTCCTTTGCTTTCTTCTTTCTCTTGCTAACCGGTTGCCAGCAAAAGAAATTACCTACACTTTCTGATGCTGAAATATTGCATCAAAACCAGGATTTGCTAACGCAGATTATCATATACGATGTATTTACGCCTCCGGTAGCAAGTAGAATTTATGTGTATTCGTCCTTAGCATCTTACGAAGCCTTAAAATATAGTAAAGAAGGCACTTCTTCGATAACAGAAAAGTTGAAAGGTTTTGGAAAAATGCCCCAACCAGAAAAGGGCAAAAAATATAACTATATCCTGGCGGCTACCAAAGCATTTTTTACAGTGGTAAAAAATGTAAAAGTATTTTCCGTTGATTCGTTGAAAAATTATGAAGAATCAGTTTATAATAGTTTTAAAGAGAGCTTGGATGATTCAACCTATGAACGTTCAGTTGCATTGGGCGATACAATTGGCAAAGTTATCCTGGCAAGAGCTAAATGATAGTTGTTGCCACGAGTATATTCACAGCGAGATGACCAGTCCATCCAGCTCCATCACCACCCCCGAACAT
>JANXSK010000237.1 GCA_025352695.1 Ferruginibacter sp.
ATTGCATGTAATAATACATCGGCATCGCTATGGCCTAGGGCACCTTTGTGATATGCAATTTTTACTCCTCCCAACCAAAAATCCCTGTTAGCAACCAATTGATGAAAATCTATCCCGAAGCCAATTCTAAAACTCATACCATTTAATTTTACAATATTTTAATAAGCGCAAATGTACATTAGTTACAAAACAAAAGAGCGTTCTGCCATACGACGGAACGCTCTTCAATAAAATGTATGTTAATTACTTAGCTACAGTATTATTTGCAAAGTTAAACGATATTCCAAAACGAATAGTATTTGATAATGGATTACGATTAACGCCACTACCTGAAGGAATTAAATAAGAAAAGTCTAAACCAAACATTTCATATTTTAACCCTGCGCCCAAAGAAAAGAATGTTCTGTTTCCTTTAGAAGGGCTTTCGTAAAACCAACCCGCTCTAAAAGCAAATTGATTTTGATACCAAAACTCCGCTCCTGTTGAAATCTGAAATTCTTTCAGTTCTTCTGAAAACCCACCAGGTGCATCACCAAAAGAACTAAACCAACTTCCAACTACACCTTGGTTACGGTATTTTACCAATCCAGTGCTATCCCCAAGTGCAGGAGGTGTAGGTACTAATAATTTATGTATATCCAACCCAAAAGTAATTTTGCTGTTTACATCAAATACTTTTGTGTAAGCAACGCCCATACCTAAATTAGCAGGTATATAATCTTTTTGAGTAGCATCGTTGGTATAAGAAATTTTAGAACCAAGATTGCTAAGTGTTACGCCATAATTTAACCCAGAGCCATCTTCTTTAACCCCTGTATGAAATAAGCTTAAATCGGCAGCAACTGAAGTGCCGGGTTTGTAAATTGTTCCGCTATTATTAGGATCGCCGCTAGCCAAACTTGAATTGATGTACCGAACCATGATTCCTACACCTAATTTTTCTGATAATTTTCTTGAATAACCTGCATCTAACGCGAATTCCCGTGGACGATATTGTCCCAATTCACTTCCATTGTTATCTGTAAACTGAATATTGCCTAGGCTGAAATACCTGAGAGAGCCGGAGATAGCTTGCTGATCATCAATTTTATAGTAGCCGGATAAGGCAGCTAAATATACATCGTTAATATCCAACCCTTTCAACCAGGGAGTATATGTTAAAGAAACACCTCCCTTACTTGTATTAAACGGTGTTTTAGCCAAATTCCAAAAAGCTGAGTTGGCATCAGCTGAAGTTGCCACGCCAAGATCCCCCATTCCACCAGACCTTGCATCTGGAGAAATACGTAAAAAAGGAACTGCGGTAGTTACAACGTTTATTTGATTTTCGGAAGTTTGAGCATTCACCAAACTGATTATATTAACTAATACTAAAACTAAGCTAGCTAATTTAATAATTACTTTTTTCATTCGTAAATTTTGTCTTGTTAAGTAGACATACACTCAATAAGCAAGGATTTTTTTGGGGTATAAAAATAATAATTTATAAAATTGAGATTAAAAACGAACATTAAAATAAAATCACTTTTGTGAAATTAAAAGATTTTTTTCATTCAACCGCATAACAAAACAGCTAATAATAAATTTTACTGATTTTTTTATCAGCCGATAATCTATTTATACCTTACAGAACGACTTAAAATATAGTTTTATTGTACCTTTAAGAGTACATCCCCTCCATAAATTGGTTAATTGCAACACCTTGTATTTAAGTGAGTTTTATACCTGTCCGCCAAATGAGTTTTAATCAAATCTTATTTCTTCTTATTTACTCAATTATTTTCTTTTGCTAGATATAACAAAAGTTAGCAAAAATGCGTTAATAAATCAGGGATTTAAAAAGCTGCTAATATTTTGGTAAAAATGGTATTACTAAAGTTCTAGTAAGCCTATATGGTCTAAAATATTTATATTCGCACTTGATTTCCCAAATACAATAATAAAGAAAACCTTTCGTTAAATAATTTGCAAAACGAACGCACATGCATAAAACATTTTCTGGTAAAAATTTAATTATCCTTGCAGCAGTAACCCTAGCATTGGGTGCCTGTAAAAGCGATGGCATTTCTGGAAAGAAAAAAAATTCTTCTTCAGTAACCGGTTGGAATTACGATGATAAAAACACTGGTAATTACCATGTTGCTAAAATGAAATACCCACAGGCTGGTCCTGGGTTGGTATTTGTACAGGGTGGCACTTTTGTTATGGGTGCAAAAGATGAGGATGTTATGGGTGATTGGAATAATATTCCACGTCGTATAACAGTTCCTTCTTTTTATATTGATGAAACTGAAGTTGCCAATGTTCACTACCGTGAATATATTTACTGGCTGGAAAATACATTCAGTGGAGATACCAGTATTTTAGCAAAGGCATTACCAGATACACTTTGCTGGCGGCATGAACTTGCTTATAACGAGCCATATGTGGAATATTATTTTAGGTATCCTGCATATAATTTTTATCCAGTAGTTGGTGTTTCATGGCAACAGGCACACGATTTTAGTATCTGGAGAACTGACAGGGTAAATGAATTATCCCTTGTGAAAAAAGGCTACTTAAAAAAAGATTTTGCTAAAAAAGAAATGAAAGGTGGCGGTGCGGATGGTTCATTTAACACAGAAACGTATTTAATGAATCCTGAATTAATACAAGGAAGAACAAAACCAAAAAAATCTGAATTAAAAGATGTAAGTGGCAAACCAAGAGCAATTGTAAAAATGGAAGATGGTATATTAAACATGGGTTATCGTTTACCAACAGAAGCTGAATGGGAATATGCCGCTTATGGTTTATTGGATCAAAACCCAAATCCTCGAAAGAAGGAAGGGAAAAGTGGCGAAGAGTTGATATCAAACCAACAAATTTATTCCTGGAGTAAAAATCCCAATGGCTTACGTGATAACCGGAGGGGAAGTTGGCAAGGTAAGTTTTTAGCAAACTTTAAACGCGGCAGTGGTGATAACATGGGCGTTGCCGGAGGATTGAATGATCGTTCTGCAATACCAGGAAATATAAAAGCTTTTTATCCTAATGCATTTGGTTTATATAATATGAGCGGTAATGTGGCAGAATGGGTACAGGATGTATACAGGCCATCAACACCTGCTGACGGTGAAGACTTTAATTACTTCAGAGGTAATAAATTTGAGAAATACTATAAAAATAGTGGTGGTGAATTTGAAAGAGATTCTTTAGGCAGATTGAAAAAAATTGCCGCTTCTGATGAAGATGTTAAAAACCGTCGAAATTACCAGCATAATAATTTGTTAGGGCATATGGATGGAGATTCAACTAGCGGAGCTTATTATCAATATGGTGTTACAACTTTAGTTGGTGATAAATCAAGAGTTTTTAAAGGTGGAAGTTGGAACGACAGACCTTATTGGTTATCTCCGGGTGCCAGAAGATTTTTAGAGGAAGATCAGTCATCCAGTACGATAGGTTTCCGTTGCGCACAAACCTATATGGGATCTCCTGAAGGTGCTGGGTTTAAAGAAGGTAATATTTTTGGTAAACGCAAACAGAATTCAAAAAAATAATACTAAATATTTTTTATAATTAAAAAGCCCTTCACCTTGTGGTTAAAGGGCTTTTTAATTATATGGCTTTGTAGGATATAATCTCGTAATTTTTATCTACCCATTTAAATGAAGAGTTTTAAATGAAAACTTTTAAAACTTCTACCTTTTATTGTTAATAATAATTTGTTCTCCACTATTTTTGGCTTATGGAAATACAAGATTTATATACTATTTTTTTACAGCATTCATTTATACAAACCGATACAAGGAAATTACAAAAAGGGGAGCTTTTTTTTTCATTAAAAGGCTCAAATTTTGATGGTAATAAATTTGCCAGACAAGCACTTACCGCAGGAGCAGCGTATGTTATTACTGATGAAGATGCTGGGTTTATTGATGATAGATTAATCTATACACAAAATGTATTAATAACCTTACAGGCATTGGCCAAACATCACCGGCAACAATTTACCATTCCCTTTATTGCTATCACAGGCAGCAACGGCAAAACCACCACCAAAGAGTTAATACACGAAGTTTTATCTACTACTTTTAAAACGGATACTACCAAAGGAAATTTAAACAATCATATTGGAATACCACTTACCATTTTAGCAGTACAAAAAGATGCTGAAATAGCAGTTATTGAAATGGGAGCTAACCATCAAAAAGAAATAGAAAGCTATTGCCAGTATACTTTACCAACCCATGGTATTATTACCAATTGCGGCAAAGCACATTTAGAAGGATTTGGCGGTATTGAAGGAGTAAAAAAAGGCAAAGGTGAGTTATATGATTATTTAAGGGCCCATAATGGCACTGCATTCGTATTGACTGATTATGCATACCTGATGGATATGGGCAAAGGTATAAAAAATATTAAAACTTATGGTACACAAAATGCGGAGATATCAGGCATTGTTAATAATAGCAGTGAATTTTTAGAAGTTAAAATGATAAAGGGAACCAATATTAATACTATTAAAACTCATTTAGTAGGAGCTTATAATTTACCAAATGTGCTGGTAGCAGTAGCATTGGGCAAATATTTTAATGTAGATGATGGAAAAATAAAAACTGCTTTAGAAAACTATCTGCCATCCAACAGCCGTTCTCAATTAATAGAAAAGGATAGCAATAAAATAATTTTGGATGCCTATAATGCTAACCCAAGCAGTATGAAAGCTGCCATCGAAAATTTTGCAAAAATGGAAGGAGAAAATAAAATATTATTATTAGGAGGCATGATGGAAATGGGTGACCAAAGCCTTACTGAACACAAAGCGTTGATTGATTTAATTTCAAAGTACCAATGGCAACAGGTTGTACTTGTAGGAGGAGATTTCGATAAAACCATTCATCCATATCGCTACTTTAATACTTCAACTGAAGCAAGAGAATGGTTAAAATTACAGCAGTTCAAAAATGCATTGTTACTAATTAAAGGTTCCCGCAGCATGCGGATGGAAAAAGTATTAATGTAAATTTATTACAAAGAATTATTCAGGTACATCTGAAGATCAACTTCTGTTTTAATTAAAACATCCCTTACTTTACTACCCTGATTTGGCCCTACAACACCAGCAGCTTCTAATTGATCCATTAACCTGCCGGCACGGTTATAACCCAATTTCATTCTGCGTTGCAACAGCGAAGTACTTCCACTTTGGCTGGCAACAATTAAACGTGCAGCATCCTCAAATAGCGCATCTTTATCATTAAGGTCAAAATCTTTTCCTTCCATTTCCTTTTCATCCACATATTCTGGCAATAAAAAAGCTTGCGCATAACCACGCTGTTCACCAATAAAATCAACAATTCTATCTACTTCAGGCGTATCTACAAAAGCACATTGCAAACGCACCAGTTCGCCATTATAGCTAATCAGCATATCTCCTTTACCAATCAATTGCTCTGCTCCTCCTGCATCTAAAATTGTTCTGCTATCGATTTTACTACTAACCTTAAATGCAATTCTTGCTGGAAAGTTAGCTTTAATTGTACCCGTTATAATATTCACACTTGGCCTTTGGGTAGCAATAATTAAATGCACGCCTACTGCTCTAGCCAACTGAGCCAAACGGGCAATCGGCATTTCCACCTCTTTACCTGCTGTCATTATCAAATCCGCAAATTCATCAACTACCAAAACAATAAAGGGTAAAAATTGGTGGCCTTTTTCTGGATTTAATTTACGGGCAACAAATTTTTCATTGTATTCCCTGATGTTTCTACAACCCGCCTCTTTTAATAAATCGTAGCGATTGTCCATTTCAATACACAGTGCATTGAGGGTATGTACCACCTTCTTTGTATCAGTAATAATCGCATCTTCTTCGCCGGGTAATTTTGCAAGAAAATGTTTCTCAATAGTTTTATAAATACTCAACTCCACTTTCTTTGGATCGACCAGAACAAATTTTAATTGCGATGGGTGCTTGCTATATAATAACGAAACCAGGATAGCATTTAAGCCCACAGATTTCCCTTGCCCTGTTGCACCTGCCATTAATAAATGCGGCATGCTGGCAAGATCGACAATAAAGTTTTCGTTATTAATTTTTTTACCAATGGCAATAGGTAATGAAAAATTATTTTGCCTGAATTTATCTGTATCAAGCAAGGTTCGCATACTAACAATTGTCTTCTTAGCATTTGGCACTTCAATACCAATGGTACCTTTGCCAGGTATTGGAGCAATAATACGAATTCCCAATGCAGCTAGACTAAGCGCTATGTCATCTTCCAGATTTTTTATCCTTGAAATTCTTACACCGGCAGCAGGAATAATCTCATACAAGGTTACAGTTGGCCCAACAGTTGCATAAATTTTCTGAATATTAATATCATAATTTTTCAGTGTGTTGATGATCTGATTTTTATTATTTTCCAACTCTGCAGGATCCTGCACAATCCTTTCACTTCCGTGAGCTTCCAGTAAATCAAGCTGTGGATATTTATAATCTCTTAAATCTAAAATAGGGTCGTAAGGTGTATCAATTGATGTTGATTTGGTAGTTTTTGAAGTTGCATGCTCCTCTTCAGCCGGCAATTCCGGAACAGTTTTAATTTCTAGTTCTAAAGCTGGACCTTCATTATTTTTAATAGCATTGTTATTGATAAATTCTTGTACAGTCTCTTCTTCCTGTTGAATTAAAATGTTTTTTTCTTTAGAATTGTTGGATATTCCACTTTTTAACTTCTCAGTTTCTGTTTTTTCAGACACTTCCCTTTCAATAATCTGTAGATCATGGTTGAGTGCCGGATTAACATGCATCGGAATATTCAACATCCCACCTTTTTCGCCCTTTAAGATATTCCCTTTACTGTCAACTTTAATAAGAGACTCATTTGATTCTGCGACATTCGTTTCTGCAGTTAAAATTTGATCCCCAATTAAACTTTCTATTACTTCTTCGGCATCATATATATTTTTTGAAGGCAATTTAAATACCGGATTAAATCTCCATATAACATATACTAAAATAGCAACAGCTATTACTGCCAAAGTCCCAATTTGACCAATGGTTTTGTACATCCAATCTTTTGTCATATTTCCCACAGCCCCACCCCAAGGAAATACTTTTCCGTTCATTATTACAGCAGCACTTACACTTAATATTATCAGTCCGGTAATTACGTATTTTATATTGCGCCGTACAGAAAATACATTCTTGCCAAAAAATAAATTAATACCTACAACAAAGAAAAAACTACAAATAAAATAAGAAGCAATACCAAAACCTTTGTAAATAAAAAAATGCGAAATAAAAGCACCAAAAGTACCCAGCAGATTATTTACTTTAGCATCTGTACCCAGCAATAATTTATATCCATGTAAAAAAACCTTGTCTTGGTCTTCCTCCCAGGTAAACAGGTAGGATGTAAAAGCAATAAAAAATAAAAAGGCCATTAGTAAAAAAAAAGTGCCTATTATTTTATGCGTACGTTCATCTTTAAGTAATTGTTTTACTACTACTTTTTCTTCAATTTCGGTTTTTAAACCGTCCTTACCGGAAGCTTTGAATTTAGCTGATTTTACTTTACTGGCCATTAGCAACAAAGATATATAAATCCATTACTGCAACATGGCAGAATTTAGATGAATTAGGATAAAAGATATGAACGAAATTATGTAGGTTTGATAAAACGTACACAATTGAGGAAATTACGTATCATCCTTTTTTTTATTTTATGCTACAATTTTTCTAACGGACAATTAAATATTGACAGTTTAAGTATAAGCCTACCAATAATAATTGATAATAACCCAATTGGTAACAACACCTTAGTATTTATTGACAGTAATCACTTAAACAGCCCTGATAAAATTTTACCCGGGCAATGGATAACATATAATTCTTTAAAATTAAATAAAACTATACCACAGGAGTTTATCAATAAAACTATTTATCTCGAGTTTACACTTAATAATACTGATAAAAATGCTGACACCGTTTACTTTTATCCAGGTAATTCTTATAGAAAGATTGCTATATACAAAATATTATCAACAGTTAAATTACAACAGTTACAAGATGAAAGTAAAATAGATGGCTTTCAACCCTTGGCAATTTTACCAAATGAAACCGCAACCTATATTGCTGAACTACATTTTGCAAAAAGAAAATTTAATTCTCTAACCCCTAAAATTATCCCAAAAAAATACCTGGATAAATACCAGCGGGAATATTATACTGGAAGTTATAATGAACTTGTTTTTGGCTACATATTATGTGGCTTGCTGGTAATGATGATTTTTTTTAACGTCGCCAACTATAATTTAGGCAGAAAAAAGGAATTTTTATACAATTGCCTGTATGCGATTTGTATGTTTTGGTTAATTTTTTTCAACACTTATATTGATAGAAGAAGTGGTGTATTTGCCAGTTTTTTTATGGGGTATCTGGCTTTTATTTTATTATTAATTGGAACCATTTTTTATATTGCCTTTACAAGAAAATTTTTAGATACAAAAAACAATTACCCATTATTAAATAAAATTTTTTACTACGAAGAAAAGGGACTGCTAATATTGCTATTTTGCTATAATTTCATTTACTTTTTTACCGAAAATTTTTCCTTACAAAATGCAGTAGAAAATGGCACTAAAATCCTAATACTGCTAACTGGTATAATGTATATAATAGTTGGTATAAAGCAAAAAAATAAATTGTTTAATTACCTCTTAATAGGTAACGCTATCTTGATTTTCTTCTCCATCATTTCATTTGTATTAATATTAACAACTGTTCGCAGAACAGGTATTTTTACAAGTGCCTTATTGTATTATGAAGTTGGTATCGTTGGTGAATTAATATTTTTTTTACTAGGACTAACCTATAAAAACAGAAAAGAATTAATTGAAAGAATAAAAGAACAGGAAGCACTGAAATTAGATGCTGAAAAACAAATTTTTGAAACAAAAATTGCACTATTAAATGCCCAGCAGAACGAGCGCAACCGTATAAGTAAAGATATGCACGATGATCTTGGTGCAGGTGTTACGGCTATTCGTTTGTTTAGCGAACTGGCCAAAAGAAGGTTAGGAAAAAATACCATTCCCGAAATTGAAAAAATTTCGTCTTCAGCAAATGAGCTGCTCAATAATATGAATGCCATTATCTGGACAATGAATAGCAGCAATGATTCTTTTGGAAATATGGTAGCTTACGTTCGCAGTTATGCCATTGAATATTTTGAAAATACTGGCATTCACTGCAGTGTAACAGTCGCAGAACATTTGCCGGAGATGGCAGTTAATGGAGCAATTCGTAGAAATGTATTTTTAGTTATAAAAGAAGCGCTGAACAATGTTTTAAAACATTCCAAAGCCACTGAGGTAAAATTGATATTAAAAATAGAAAATACTTCTATATCCCTGATAATTCAGGATAATGGCACTGGAATTGATTTTGATAATTTGCGTAAATTTGGTAATGGTTTAAAAAATATGAAAGATAGAATGAAAAAATCGGGCATCGGATTTTTTATAGAAAATAATAATGGCACGATGATAATTTTGCAGCAAATAAAATAATAAATAATCAACTTTTTTTTGAGATACCCATTGCGAGTAATAACCAACCGGCAATAAAACAAATTCCCCCCAAAGGAGTAATTGCCCCAAGCCATTTCAAGCCTGGCTTATCAGCCATTTCAATAAAAGACAGCAAATACAAAGACCCGCTAAAAAGCAATATGCCAAAGCAAAATAAACGGCCAGCCCATTGTAAATAATTATTTTTAAACTCCTTGTATAAAATGGCGGTTATAAATAATGCTACTACATGATAAAACTGATAACGTACCCCAGTTTCAAAAGTAATCACACTTTTATCATTGATAAGTTGCTTTAAAGCATGCGCCCCGAACGCACCCAAAATAACTGATAAGCCGCCTAATAAAGCAGCAATTTTTAAAAAGCTTTTTTGCATATAAACAAATTTTATGCAGGCAATTGTTTCAGTAAAAATAAATTAGCAAAAGTTTGTGCAGCCAATTCTAAAGAGGGTATTATATATTTTGCTTCATTATAAAAAGGTGTTCTTTCCTTTAACTTTTGTTCTATAAAAAAAAGCAACTCTGCCTGGTTCATTTTTTTTATTAGAGGACGTTTTTCCTGCTCCGTCAATACCCTGTCCAAAATTTGAGTAGCTGTAGTTAAAAGATAAATGGTTGTTCCGTGATCATTCATCCATTGCATATTTTCATAAAAACAGGGTGTGCCACCACCGCAGGCTATAATAGTGTTTTTAGCTGCATCAAAACTTCTAAGTTGGGTGGCTTCAATTTCTCTAAAATACGGTTCGCCTTTAATTTCAAAAATATCTGCAATAGTTTTTCCTTCTTCTTTTTCAATTACTTCATCCAGGTCGATAAAAGCATACTCATTTACTGAAGCCCATTTTTTACCCCAGTAAGATTTGCCACTACCCATGAAACCTGTCAAAAAAAATATCATACAAATATTATTATTGTAATTATCTACATAATAAAACAAATATATCGTAATAATTAGCAATATCTTAATACCAAAAATTAGCGATAAGTAACTTTATGCTGATAAAAAATAAGGTAATTAAATATTAATTCTTCTTTTTAAAATCTCCCCTTTTCCAGGATTTAATAAAATCTGCCCAAGCAAAAGGATTAAATATATTTTGTGGAGGTGCCTGGCCCGCATATGAATATTTAGAAGATTGTTTACTTAAATAGCTGTTTGCAGCTTCTTTACCATCCCTTGGTAAAGACGACATTAACAGCTTTCGCCTGCTTTCATCATTATTTTGACGGGCTATTTCAAGGTTATCATCAGGTACTTTTGTATTCAGAAAATCTCTTTCAAACTGCTCCCTTGTGGGCCTCGATTTTATAATAGTGGCAGCTAAAAATACCGTATCAGTAACCATTAATTGCAATATACTATATTGGTTACCCTCAATATTATTTGGTACAATTACCAACTTTGGTTTAAATCCCACACTTGTAAATTCAATAGCATCTCCTTTCAAAACAACAATACTAAAAACACCCTGGCTATTAGTTACAGTTCCCCTATTTTGCCCCTTTACCATTACACTTACAGATTGCAATGCCTGTAAACTATCAGCCGTCATAACAACCCCGTATAATTGTACCACTGAATCTTTAAATGTTTCAAATTGTGCTTTGGCAGCAACAGGAATAAATAAAGCAATAAATAAGATGTATCGTAAAAATAGTTTCATTCAAAAATATTCAATAATTACAGGCTATTCCAAAACAATGAATAAATGGAAGCAGTAACGTTTGGTTAAACAAAAAATGCCTAGTCAAAAATAGCAACATTCCTTAATTAATAAACAAAGTAAGGGCATCAATGGTTAATTTTACCGCAGAAAATGTTTTTTAACAAATAATTGAACCGATGACCAACGAGCAGATACTACAAGCACTAAGCAATGTACAAGAACCAGACCTTGGCAAAGATTTAGTGACGCTAAATATGGTGAAAGATATTGCAATTAATGGTAACGAAGTATCTTTTACAGTGGTGTTAACTACGCCGGCTTGTCCATTAAAGGATCTCATCATGAATGCTTGTATCAATGCCGTAAAATTATTAGTAAATAAACAAGCCATCGTAAAAGTAAATTTCACCAGCAATACGAGCAGTAACAGAAAAGATACTAAAACTGTATTGAGTGGCGTAAAAAATATTATTGCTGTGGTTAGCGGAAAAGGCGGCGTTGGCAAAAGCACGGTAGCTAGCAATCTTGCCTTGGCGTTGGCACAAAGCGGCGCATCTGTTGGTTTAATGGATGCTGATATTTACGGGCCTAGCCAGCACATTATGTTTGGTGTTAGGGGCGACAGGCCAATGATGAAAGATATTGAGGGTAAAGGATGGATTGTCCCAATTGAAAAATTTGGTATAAAAATGATGAGCATCGGATTGCTTGTGGATGAAAAACAAGCCGTGGTTTGGCGTGGCCCGATGGTTAGCAGCGCCATCCGTCAATTTGTAACCGATGTAGATTGGGGTCAGTTAGACTACCTGATAATTGATATGCCACCCGGCACCGGCGATATTCATTTAACTGTGGTGCAAACTGTACCGGTAACAGGTGTTATTGTAGTAACTACTCCACAAACCGTAGCTTTAGCAGATGCAAAAAAAGGTATCGCTATGTTTGGGCAAGCGCAATTAAAAGTGCCCATCATTGGCCTTGTAGAAAACATGAGTTACTTTACCCCTGCTGAATTACCAGAAAATAAATATTACCTGTTTGGAAAAAATGGCGGTAAAAACTTAGCCGAAGAATTTGACATTCCTTTTCTTGGGCAAATACCCATTGTGCAAACCATTCGTGAAGGTGGCGATATTGGCGTACCCATAATGGTAAGCGATGATGAGCTAACAAAAAAAGCATTCCTCGATTTTGCAGCCAATGCCACCCGTGGTATTGCCATGCGAAATGCCAATTTGGAGCCAACTCTAATTCAGCAAATGGTGGAATAAGATAAATTGTCCAGGCAATAAAGCCATGTGGTAATTTGTTGCATCGCCCTGTTTTACTAAATACCATTGGGCAACTTTGCCTTAAATTTTAAACAGTTTTTATTTAAAAAAACCTTCATTCAAATGCCTTCAACAATAAAAATAACTGCAACATTTTTTTTATTGTTGTTGATTGCCTGTTCTTCAAATAAAAAAATCTCTAATAAAAATAATATAATCACAACATCCGCTGTCATAGCCAACACATTTGATAAACAAGGCCACCGTGGTTGCCGGGGATTAATGCCTGAGAATACGATTCCCGCTATGCTAAAGGCACTCCATCTTAATGTAACCACTTTAGAAATGGATGCCAGCATCAGCAAAGACAAGCAAATATTTCTATCACACGAACCTTTCTTCAACCACGAAATAACTACCAAACCCGACGGCAGTTTTATTGAACAAAAAGATGAACACAGCTATAACATGTACCACATGCTATACGATTCCATCAAAACATATGATGTAGGACTGAAGCCACATCAACGGTTTCCGCTACAACAAAGGCTGGCTGCTTCAAAGCCATTGCTCAGCGATTTGTTTGACAGTGTAAGAACATACATGCTCACCAGCAAAAGGCCCTACCCATTTTTTAATATTGAAACCAAATGCATCCCGGCAACAGACAATGTCTATCATCCTGCACCGGCTGAATTTGTTGAGTTGTTAATGAAACTCATCAGCGAAAAGAAAATGGAGCAATATGTAATCATTCAGTCATTCGATTTCAGAAGCCTGCAATACCTGCACCAGCATTATCCAACAATAAAAACCGCAATGCTCATCGAAGAATTTGATAAGCGCACGTTGGAAACCCAAATAAAGGCACTTGGTTTTATCCCAACTATTTACAGTCCCGAAAATTCATTGGTCAATAAAGACCTGGTTGAAAAATGCCACCAGCAAAATATAAAAGTAATTCCGTGGACAGTAAATGAGGTAAAAAAAATAAACGAATTAAAAAAGATGGGCGTAGATGGAATTATTTCTGATTATCCTGATTTATTTAATTAGCCGTTAGGCGTTTTGAGCTATACAAATAAAAAACGGAAACAGAAACTATAACAAAAAATCAGGATAAAATAATTAAAAAACGCCTTAACGGCACAAATCAGAATAACCATCCTTATGCAACATGAATTTTCTTTGGCCTATGCACAGCAATTAGACAGTAATGACAAGCTAAGCCATTTCAGGGAACAATTTTATGCACCATACTTACAAGGTAAAAAAGCTATTTATTTTTTAGGCAACTCCCTCGGACTGCAGCCAAAAAAGGCACAGGATGAAGTAAAGACCATCATGGAAGGCTGGGCTAATTTTGGCGTAGAAGGTTTCTTCGCAGGTAAAGACCCCTGGCTGAATTATCAGCAAAAAATTACGCCATTATTATGTGATATCATCGGTGCAAAAAAAGAAGAACTGGTCACTATGAATCACCTTACGGTAAATCTTCATTTAATGATGATCTCTTTTTATCAGCCAACTGCCACACGGTATAAGATCATCTGCGAAGCAAAAGCATTTCCATCTGATCAGTATGCTTTTCAATCGCAAGTAAAATTGCATGGCTATGATCCTGAGGATGCAATCATAGAAGTACATCCAAAAGAAGGAACAGAACTCATTACCACCGAAGACATCCTTGCAACCATTGAAGCACACAAAGCCAGCGTTGTGCTGGTTCTATTTGGTGGTGTAAATTACTACACCGGTCAGGTATTTGATATAAAAGCCATTACAGCAGCAGCTCACAAAGCCGGTGCATATGCAGGCTTCGACCTGGCACATGCCGCAGGCAATATCAAATTACAATTACACGACTGGCAAGTTGATTTTGCCTGCTGGTGCAACTATAAATATTTAAACAGTGGCCCTGGTGCCATTGCCGGAGCGTTTGTACATGAAAGCCATCTTAGTAATGAAGTACTGCCAAGACTGGAAGGCTGGTGGGGTAATGATGTTGCCAATCGTTTTAAAATGGGCGATACATTTACACCAACTCCCACTGCTGAAAGCTGGGCTATGAGCACTTCGCCCATGATGTTGCTGGCTACCCATAAAGCATCGCTGGCAATATTTGCAGCAGCGGGCTTTAATAATCTTGTAGCCAAGAGTAAAATGTTGAGCGATTATTTGTTTTTTGTACTCAATCATATTAACCAGGCCGAAGAGAAATTTTCCATCATTACCCCTGCTAATCCTGATGAAAGAGGTTGCCAGGTTTCTTTTTCTGTGCATAAAAATGCAAAGGCTGTTTTTGATGCGTTGCTACCTAATGGCATTTTTGCAGATTGGCGGGAGCCCAATGTAATAAGGGTTGCCCCCGTTCCTTTATACAATACCTTTGAAGAAATATATACTTTTTCGGTAACCGTACAAAAAATCTTAAAGACTCCATAATGTATAAAATGTCTCATTTTACCGAAAAAGACAGATACAAAATAATTGCTTTCATGAAAGAAAATTCTTTTGCAATTATTACTGGTTTTGGAGAGCCATATCCTGTAGCAACGCATATTCCTTTAGAAGTAATTGTTAAGCAGCATGGTAAAATAATATTAAGCGGACACCTGATGAAGAACACGGATCATCACAAAGCATTTGTAAAAAATGATAATGTACTGGTTATTTTTAATGGTCCGCATTGTTACGTAAGTGCAAGCTGGTACAATAATCCGAAATCAGCCTCTACCTGGAATTATATGACTGTGCATGCAAAAGGAAAAATTATTTTCACAGATGAAGATGGAACATACGCCGCAATACAAGCTGTTACCAATAAATATGAAGGTATAGAAACTGCGGCTGCATTTAACAATATGCCGAAAAAATATATTGTGCAGATGTTAAAGGCAATTGTCGGTTTTACAATAGAGATAGAAACCGTTGACAACGTTTATAAATTAAGCCAAAATAAAACAAGCCAGGAACAAATAAATATTATAGCGCAGTTGAAAAATATAGGTGATGAAAATTCTGTGCAAATTGCTTATGAAATGGAAAAATTAAGCACTGCAAACAAACTCTATGGTTTGATTTAATTTTTTTATTTTTGTGATGAATTCATCGTATGCAATACAATCATAAGATACTATTAAACAAAGAAGAAGATGGTGGTTATATGGTTACTGTGCCAGCATTGCCTGGTTGTATTACCCAGGGCGATACGGTTGATGAGGCTTTAATAATGGCAAGAGAAGCCATTGAATTATATGTAGAAGAATTGCAATCAAGAGGAGAATTTATACCGGACAATAGCAAGACTCTGGAATACTCCATCAACCTGCAAACTGCATGAACCAATCTCCACAGCACTTAGTTAAGCTTTTGGAAAAGAATGCATTTATTTTTAAACGTTCGAAAGGTTCTCACCAGATTTTTTATAATTCAGCCAAAAATATTACAGTTATTGTACCCGTACATGGCAGCAAAGATATAAAGAAAGGAATATTTTTAGCGTTCCTTAAACAAGCTGGTGTTGATAAAAATGAGATTTAATTATTATGACAAGACAACAACTCATTCAACAAATACAATTAAAAAAATCATACCTCTGCGTTGGGCTGGATACTGATTTTGAGAAAATACCAAAACACCTGCAGTCACACCCGGATGCAATATTTGAATTTAATAAACAGATCATTGATGCCACAAAAGATCTTTGTGTAGCCTATAAGATCAATACTGCTTTTTATGAAGTGTTAGGGGCAAAAGGATGGGATATTATGGAAAGAACAGTCAACTATATTCCGAAGGAACATTTTACTATTGCAGATGCCAAACGCGGCGACATTGGTAACACTTCTACTCAATATGCCAAAGCATTTTTTGATACCTTAAATTTTGATTCAATAACTGTAGCACCGTATATGGGTGAAGATAGTGTTCGCCCGTTTTTAGAATTTGATAATAAATGGGCTATTGTTTTAGGCTTAACCAGCAACACGGGTAGCCAGGATTTTGAACAGAAAAAAATTGGCGATAATTTCTTGTATGAAGAAGTTTTAAAAACAGTGAAAACCTGGGGAAAGGAAGATAACCTAATGTTTGTAATTGGCGCCACAAAAGCCAGTGGCTTTGAAAATATCCGAAAAATTATTCCTAATCATTTTTTACTGGTACCGGGTGTTGGTTTTCAGGGTGGCAGTTTAAAGGAAGTTAGCAATTACGGGCTCAATAAAGATTGTGGTCTTTTAATAAATGCCAGCCGTGCCATTATTTACGCCAGCGAAAAGGAAGATTTTGCAACCGAAGCAAGGGCCGTTGCGTTGCAGTATCAAACTGAGATGGCAAGTTATTTATAAAATTATTTTTTTATAAAAGATGCGCATCAACAATAAATTTATTCCTGAGGTTTACCTAGTTCAAAACTATCTATGGCTAGTGTATACCAAGACGTTATTTCTGCCGTAAATAAACCTGCTGCAATTGCGGCATCTGATTGAACGATAGTTTCTCCATCTTTTTTTGTAGGACAATCAAAAACAAGGAGCCCACGCCTTTGATGGCTGTTTTCGCCAAAAAGCCCAGCTATCTTCAATATACCTTGTTTATACAAAAGGCTGATATTTGCCAAATGATTTTCAAACAATTGGGCACTCGTTGCAGTATCTA
Organism: Ferruginibacter sp.; assembly: GCA_025352695.1. GTDB lineage: Bacteria > Bacteroidota > Bacteroidia > Chitinophagales > Chitinophagaceae > Ferruginibacter. The sequence continues at coordinate 17,188 of JANXSK010000237.1, forward strand.
CTGTTGTGTTAGGACCTGTAGTCAACAAAACAAACCTGTATTGCCTTATCTTATAACCCGGCTCTTGTACTGCTTTAGCTGGTTTTAATTTATTTTGCGCATCAGTTAAAAAGCCTACAATTAAAAAGCAGGTTGTTAAAAGAAAAAAACGTTTCATAAAATAAAAATTAGGTAAAGCAAAAACTATCTCTTTAAAATACAACAATTTAGATAGTAATGGTAGAAGCGGATTATATTTGCTTCGTGAAATTAGTGATAAAAATGCCCTGATTTTAGCAACCCGTTTCACATTGGTAAAACATCAATTTAGGGATGCACTACAAATGAGTGATCCGCCATGTCAGATAGATTTTAAACAACAGTTGGTAACATAAAAAAGTATAAATTAATCAAAATAAATAAACGTTTGCCATGGCCACAAAAACAGACAATTTTCAAAGCCCTGATTATTTTAATGTTGACGAATTATTAACAGAGGAACACCGGTTAATAAGGGAAAGTGTACGCAATTATGTGAAGAAAGAAATTTCGCCCATCATTGAAGAATATGCGCAACGGGCAGAATTTCCGCAACAAATTGTAAAACAATTAGGCGACCTGGGATGCTTTGGGCCTACCGTACCTGAGCAATACGGCGGCGGCGGGCTTGATTATATTAGTTATGGCTTAATGATGCAGGAGCTGGAACGAGGTGATAGTGGTGTTCGCAGTACAGCAAGCGTGCAAGGAAGTTTAGTAATGTTTCCTATTTATCAATATGGCAACGAAGAACAACGCCATAAATATTTACCAAAACTGGCGAGCGGCAAATGGCTGGGATGTTTTGGATTAACAGAACCCGACCATGGAAGCGACCCCGCCGGTATGCTCACCAACTTTAAAGATAGCGGTGACGGGTACGTGATTTTAAATGGTGCTAAAATGTGGATCAGCAATGCGCCTTTTGCACAGGTAGCAGTAGTGTGGGCAAAAGATGATGCAGGTGAAATAAGGGGCATCATTGTAGAAAGAGGAATGGAAGGTTTTAGTACCCCAACAACACATGGTAAATGGAGCTTGCGTGCAAGTGCTACCGGCGAGCTGGTTTTTGATAATGTAAAAGTGCCGAAAGAAAATATATTACCAAATGTGAAGGGATTAAAAGGTCCGCTGGGTTGTTTAACCAAGGCAAGGTATGGTATTGCCTGGGGTGCCATTGGCGCCGCAATGGATTGTTACGATATTGCTTTAAATTATGCCAAAGAAAGAATTCAATTTGGCAAACCCATTGCAGGTTTTCAGTTGCAACAAAAAAAGTTAGCCGAAATGGTGACTGAAATTACCAAGGCACAACTACTAAACTGGCGACTGGGTGTATTGATGAACGAAGGGAAAGTAACTCCGCAACAGGTAAGTATGGCCAAAAGAAATGCCTGCGAAATAGCTACCAATATTGCAAGGGAAGCCCGCCAAATGCTGGGCGGCATGGGCATAACAGGCGAATACCCCATTATGCGTCACATGATGAATTTGGAAAGTGTGATCACCTATGAAGGCACCCACGATATTCATTTACTGATTACAGGTATGGATATTACTGGGTTGAATGCGTTTAAGTAGAAGGAGTTATGGGTTATGAGTGAAAGCATTATTAAAAATAAAAATTTTTCGTTTGCAATGCGAATAATAAAAGTGTATAAATATTTGATCGGGATTAAAAAAGAATTTGTGCTAAGTAAACAATTGCTGAGAAGCGGAACTGCCGTGGGTGCTTTAGTAAGAGAAGTTCAGAATGCAGAAAGCAAAGCAGATTTTATTCATAAGTTTGAAATAGCGCAAAAAAAATGACGAAACACTATATTGGCTTGAACTACTTTACGAAAGTGAATATTTAGACCAAAAAGAATTTACAAGCAGACAAAAAGATGCTGCCGATCTCTTAAAAATGATAAGAAGTGGTACAATAACCTCAAAGCGAAAAAAATGAGTTATCAAGATCAATCCAGAACTCATAATTTATAACTCATAATTTATAACAGATAACTTATAACATGTACATAAATAATATTGCTGTCATCGGCGCAGGCACAATGGGTAACGGTATTGCACATGTGTTTGCACAGAATAGTTTTAACGTAACATTGATTGATGTTGATCCTGTACAATTGGAAAAAGCCATTACTACCATTGGTAAAAATTTAGATCGACAGGTAGCTAAAGCAACCATTAGTGACGAACAGAAAAAAACTGCTTTAGCAAATATTGCCATTATATCGGATATTAAAACAGGCGTACAAAATGCGCAGTTGGTTATTGAAGCTGCCACAGAAAATACAGAACTTAAATTAAAAATATTTAAACAAATAGATGAAGCTGCACCCGCTGGTTGCATCCTTGCCACCAATACTTCTTCCATCTCCATTACAAAAATTGCAGCCGTTACCAAACGTCCGGAACTGGTGATTGGAATGCATTTTATGAACCCGGTTCCGGTAATGAAATTAGTTGAGGTCATCAACGGTTATGCAACTAAAAAAGAAGTGACAAATAGCATTGTTGAACTCAGCCAACAGCTGGGTAAAATACCTTGTGTGGTAAACGACTATCCCGGTTTTATTGCCAACCGCATTCTAATGCCCATGATCAACGAGGCCATTTATAGTTTGTATGAAGCTGTTTCAAAGGTGGAAGAAATTGATACTGTGATGAAGCTGGGAATGGCTCACCCCATGGGGCCGTTGCAACTGGCCGACTTTATTGGCCTCGATGTTTGCCTGAGTATTTTAAAAGTTTTACAGGATGGATTTGGAAATCCTAAATACGCTCCTTGCCCTTTGTTAGTAAATATGGTGATGGCTGGTAAATTGGGTGTAAAAAGTGGGGAAGGATTTTATAGGTATCAACCTGGCAGCAAGGAGCTGGTTGTAAGTACAAGTTTCAAATAATTTTTCTATTACGGCGATGGTTTTTTAAAATGAAAAAAATGTATCCCAAACTTTACATGATACTCCTCGGCTGCACCCCCAAAGGCAGGCATACCGAACAACATGATATTTTCTTTGGCATTGGCAATTCGCTGGCTGATTTAAAACCTGCCATGCAACAGTTCTGGCGGGGTACACAACTGCACATTGATGCCTGGCGTGAAGTGACGAATGTAGATGGGTTTAGTATAAAAATTGAGCAGCACAATGGCAATAAAGAAAACAGACAAAAAAATTTATTCTTTTTGAACCTTGGAGGGTACAAACAAAATGAATTTGAAGAATTTCATTATAAAATGCTCACCGTTGCTGCCACCAAAGGTGATGCCGTTAAGGTTGCATTAAAAACAGTCTTTTACAAACATACTAGTTTAGCAGGACCCGGTGTATCTCATATCGACAACCGGTACGGTGTTGATGTGGATGATATTTTTGCAATAAAAGATATTCTGCCTGTAGAAATTAAAAAACAATTCAGTATTGAAATCAGCAATACACCAGTTGACAATCTGACGAAAGATGAACTTCACCTTGGGTATTTAAAATGGACCGCAATACTGGTTACTTAAATTACCAGTATTGCATTCAACAAAGAGCCTTTATAAATTAATTATGTCAAATAGTATGTATCTTAACTTTTCCACTTTTAGCTTTTAAAGCTAGTGATGGGAATCATACTAAAAGATGCAACTGTAAATATGCCAGGAAAAAATACTACTTTTTTTTTGTGGTCAGATTATAAGAATCATCTACCATTTGTAGCAATAATTTATTGGATAAACTACCGTCTGCAATTACTGTATTCCAATGTTTTTTATTCATGTGAAAACCTGGCAATACAGCATCCGGATATTCGTCTCTCCATTCAATCGCCTTGTCAGGATCGCACTTAACATTGAATTGTAATTGCCCGGCATCTAAAGGCACCAACAAAAAAATTTTGTTATTTACTTTAAATACAAGTGTCGTTTCACCAAAAGGAAAACTTTCTGTTACCTGTGGTTTTTGTAAAACATATTCACGCAATAATTCTATATTCATGTAAATTTAATTGACGGATTAAATTAGTTAGATCGGGATTTTTTACCGGGTAAGAATAGTACAAATATTTATTTGATTTTTTCTACCTCTACTTGCTGTAATTCTTTCAGGCGATATAATACTTCTTGCAAACGGCTTTTGGCAATGCCTGCATTAATATGGCAAAACAATTGTAGCTCCTGACTAAAAACTGTGCAATTATATTGTTTCATTACCATCATTACTTCATTCATTTGTGTATAATTAAAATGAATCGTATACCTCACTTCAATTTGTTTTTGAATTACCGGCACTACTTGCAAAGCCAACGTAGTAGCCGTTTTATAAGCATTTATCAAACCCGGAACACCAAGTAAAGTACCACCAAAATATCTTACAACAATAACTGCAGTATTGGTTATGGTCTTGCTGTCAATTTGCCAAAGTATAGGACGACCTGCAGTACCGGAAGGTTCCCCATCATCACTCACCCTGAAACTATTTCCATCGGTACCTACGCGGTAAGCAAAACAATGATGTACCGCTTTGGCATGTTCTCTTTTTAAATTTTGCAGCAGCTTTTTAAAAGTATCTACTGTTTCAATCGGGTAAGCATAAGCTATAAATTTGCTACCACGTTCTTTAAACTCTGCCATTCCAGGCTTTTCTATAGTAAAATAAAATGTAGGATCAGTGGTAGTTGTCAATGGTGTGCTATTTTTATTTCCCGTTTTATAATTTGTTACTTTATAAGTAGTTTATGCCTGCTGTTGGCTGATAAATAGTTACAAGATCACTATGTATTTTGCAAGTATTTATTAAGTTATTGATATTTAGCAGCGGTGCACTTATTCCCCCACCAATAGTCAGTTGCTCGTTTGTAATTACCCTTGCTTCATCCCAATAATGCTGATCAATAAATGACTGCAATAATTTTGCTCCACCTTCAACCAATACACTTTCAATTTTTAACTGATATAAAGCATTTAATAACCCGGTAATAATATCTTTGCCGGAAGGTAATCTATAAAACGTTACGCCATTTTTCTCCTCCTGCTTCACCTGGTTAAAGACAATTGTTTTTACTTCGCCATCAAACAGGTGTAAATATGTTGGCAATTTTAGTTGCAGGTCAATCACCAGCCGAACAGGATTATTACCTTTCCATAACCGGGTAGTAAGTGTAGGATTGTCATGCAATGCAGTATTTGTTCCAACTAAAATTGCAGCTTCTTCACTACGCCATTTATGTACAAGGCGATTGGTAATTTCATTACTTATTTTTACAGGTGAAAAATTTGTATTGGCAATTTTTGCATCTCTGCTTTGTGCCCATTTTAAAATAATATACGGCCGATGTTTTACATGATAAGTAAAAAATCGTTTATTTAATTCCAATGCTTCTTTCTCCAAAATACCTGTAATAACATTGATACCTGCTTGTTGTAATTTTTGTATCCCTTTGCCATCTACAGCTTCATAACTGTCTTTGCAGGCAATTACTACATCGGGTATTTTATGCTGAATGATCAGGTCGGCGCAAGGTGCGGTTTTTCCATGGTGAGCGCAAGGCTCTAACGAAACAAAAAGGGTACTTTTTTCAATCAACGGCAGATTGGCTTTACTTACACTATTGATACAATTTACTTCTGCATGTGCCTGACCATATTGTTGGTGGTACCCTTCTCCGATTATCTTATTTTGATACACCAACACTGAACCAACCATGGGATTGGGTGCCACATTTCCAGCCCCTAATTTTGCCAGTTGCAGGCAACGATGCATGTATGTTTCGTATGTTGTCAGGCGGCAAAATTAGGTATAGAAAAATAAAGTATGTTTGCTAAAATGACAATTAAGCAACAATACCGTTTTTTTCTGCAACAATTGCAAACCATTTATACCCTCAATGAGGCCACTGCTATTACCGATTGGGTATTTGAAAGCCTTGCTGGTATTAAGCGATTTGATATAATAAAAAATCCGGCACAAGTTTTACCTGCATCAAATACGGAGCTATTAAATAGTACATTAATAGCTTTACTTCAACACAAGCCTGTACAATATATTTTAGGCGAAGCCTGGTTTTACAACTTAAAATTAAAAGTGAATGAAAATGTTTTAATACCAAGACCAGAAACAGAGGAGCTCGTAGAACTGGTGTTGAGCAAAGCAATGAACATTAAAAATACTACTCCGGTCCTGTTAGATATTGGCACCGGAAGTGGATGCATTGCCATAGCACTAAAAAAAAATATGCCTGCTGCAATAGTTACAGCAATTGATGTTAGTAAAGAAGCTTTACAGATAGCCAAAGAAAATGCCGCCAATCAAAATACCAATATTCAATTTTTAGAGACTAATTTTTTGGATGAAACACAATGGCCTGCTTTACCAATGTTTGATATAATTATTAGTAACCCCCCATACATACCCATTAATGAAAAAGAAAAACTGGCTATAAATGTGACTGCATTTGAACCCCACCAGGCACTGTTTGTACCAGACAATTCACCATTGCTATTTTATGAAAAAATAGCAGCTTTCGGTAAAACCCATCTTACTATAAATGGAAAAATTTATATGGAAACACACGAAGACTTTGCTACAAAAACTGCCGCTTTATTTTCACAATTTTACAAAGAAGTAATCATTAAAACCGATATTTTCGGTAAAGAAAGAATGGTAGTTGCGGAAAATTAGCCATTAAGTATTTACAGTTAACTCAAAATACAATAATTAAACGCCTGAGCAGCAAAAAAATAATCGGGATATTAGCTGTTAAAACGTTGAATCATCTAAGATTTTTCAATTTAAATAATTCAAATTCCCTTTACGAATTAAGAGCTTTTACTGGTTGCTCACCGAAGCCGAAGTAGTAGCGCCTAATTTTTTAGCTACACTCATTATTTTTACAATGTCCTTCCATGCTACTAGTGAATCTGCATTGATTACCACTGCTGGCTTTATGCTATCGCCTACATGAATATGTGATCTTAATTGCGATTCCAACGAATCAAAAATTATTTTTTGTTGCCCCACGTGTACAACCCTGTTTTTATCAATACTTACAATTACACTTTGTTTGGCTTTTGTATCGCTTTTGGCTTTGGGATTACTCAACTTAATTACGTTGGGGTTAGCCAATGTAGAAATAATCAGGAAGAAGAACATTAGAATAAACAAGATATCATTTAATGGTCCTGTATCAACTTCAGCACCTTCTGATTTAAATTTTTTTCTTAAGCTCATATTTGTAATGTGAGTGGTAAATTGTCAATAGTGAAAGTTCAAAGCTAGATTATGGTTTGAAAATAATAAATTTATAATTTCAGGATTATCCATTTACAACTATCGTGTTGGTTCCTGCAAAATATCTACAAACTCGGCACTTGCCGCATCTATTTTATTTTCTATCCTGGCAATTTGTGCCTGTAAAAAACTGTGCCCCAAATAAGCCAAAATACCAATAATTAAACCCGTTGCTGAAGTAATCATTTTTATATAAATACCATCCGCAATTGTATTGGGCGTATATTCTGAGGTAGCTGCAATTCCTTTAAAAAGTGCCAGCATACCTATGATGGTTCCCAAAAAACCGAACAGTGGCGCTATACGTGCAATAATTGAAATGATTGATAAATTTTTCTCTAGTTTATACATTTCCAATACGCCTACATTGTCCATACTTTTTTCAATGGCGTCAATGGGTTTACCTATCCGCTGCATGCCCTTATCTATTACTCTTGCTACAGGGTTGTTGGTGTTTTTTGCAAGGTTTCGTGCAGCAGTTACATTGCCCGAAATAATATTATCCCGAATGATACTCATGAAATTATCTTCAATTTTTGCAGCTTTACTGATAGTAATATAGCGTTCAATAAAAAAGAAAATAGCCACTACCAATAAGGATAATAAAGGAATCATCAATAAACCTCCCTTTGCTAAAACGCCCCATACTGATTCTGACTTTTGAGATAACAATTCTGTAGCGGCTTTGGTGCTGTCTATCTGTAATAGAATATCAAACATGTTTAACTGATTTAAGGCAAATGTAATTGTTTCTATTTTTTATTTTACGATAATTATGCCAATACATTGCAATATGTACTTGTAAACGCAAACAAACTACAATTGCTTTACAAAAAAATGTTAAAGTAAAATTTACAATAAGAGCCGGATAAATCCGGCTCTTATTAAATTAAAGTAACTATTTTATCAATATCATTTCTTTCCATCCATTTGCTGCATAGCCATTATCTGACGCATTGTTTTTTCCATACCATCACTGCTACCATCAAGGAAAATAACATTGCCCTTTCCATACTCTGCAAAATTCTTGATGGCTTCTACCCACATACTAAATAAAATTACGTTAGTATCAAGGTTGGCTTGTTTCATTTCTGATGCAGCCTGGCTCATACCTCTTGCTACTTCTTCTCTAAAAAGTGCTACACCCTGCCCACGTAGTTGAGCCGCCTGCCTTTCCGCTTCTGCAGCAATTTTAATGGCATTACCTTCTGCTTCCGCTGCCTTTGTTTTAGTAATCAGTAAAGCCTGGCCTTCGTTTTCGGCTGCTGCTTTTAAGTTATTACTTGCTACTACTTTGCTCATACTGGCAATAATAGCTTCGTCAAAAGTAATATCGTTAATCTGCAAATCCTGTAAATGATAGCCCCAACTTTCTAATTGCACATCTACCTGCTCCTTAACATTTTCCACAATATCCCTGCGTACATTTAAAACTTCTGCCTGTTTTTTGGTAGATACAAATGCACGTATACTGCCTTCTACTGTCCGTATCAACGCCTGCATCAAATCTTTTTCGCTGATGAATTTAAATGCCACATTCTTAATAGTGGCTTCATCAATATTTAATACTGAATACAACAACATTGATTTAAAATACACATTTGCCTGATCAACCGTTACGGCCTGAAATTCCAACTCAACAGATCGATTTTGAATGCTTACTCTTTTATAGAGCTGATCTAAAAAAGGTACTTTAAAATTTAAGCCGGGTAGCTTAATACTATGGTATTTACCCAATCGGGTAACCACACCAATCGTTCCCTGGTTGATGGTAAATAATCCTCCTGCTAACAGCAGAAAAATTGGTATTATCCACCAAAATTCTTTTAAGATGTCCATATTATAAAATTTAAAATGAAGATAGTATATTTTAAATGCCCTTTAAAATATGTTTAGTTAAAGTAACCACATCTTATAAAAGCTATTTATTTAGCTGTGCGGACCAATAACAGGAAGGCATACATTTAGTTTACTTGTTATTAAAATAAATGCGGAAGCAAAACAAACAGGCGTACCAAATAGGTATAACGCACAAAAGGGTGATACAACAATGCTGACCATGGCTGCTGTATTTGCCAGGACAATATTTTTACTATGAAACAGCTTGTCTTTTAAAATGTTTAATTAACTTTTTTCTTCCCAAATCATACTTAGGTGTACGATGGTTTCAGCAGCTTTTGCCATGTCTTTTGTACCAACCCATTCTAATTTACTGTGAATGTTTTGCATACCTGTAAATATATTTGGACAGGGCATACCAATATAACTAAAGCGACTACCATCGGTACCGCCACGTATACTTTCTTTTTTTACATTTAAACCTGCTCGGTTAATAGCTTCTTCGGCATACGCCACTACATGCGGATGTTTATCCAATACCGCTTTCATATTTCTGTATTGCGCTGCAACACTGTATTCCATCGTTGCGCCGCTATATGCAGCCACTACTTCTGTAGCAATTTTTTTCAATCTATTATGATGTTGTTGTAAACCTGCTTCTGCAAAATCTCTTACAATAAATTGAATGGTTGCTTTTTCTGAAATACCATTTACGGCAACCGGATGCACAAATCCTTCCCGGCCCGAAGTGGTCTCCGGACTCCACTCATTTTTTGGTAACGCCTCCAAAACAGTACCTGCAATTTTTAATGCATTCACTAGTTTATCTTTTGCATAACCTGGGTGTACTATAACACCATTAATGGTAATTGCAGCGGCATCTGCACTAAAGGTTTCATCTTCAAGGCTGCCAGCTTCTCCCCCATCTAACGTGTAGCCAAATTGTGCTCCCAACTTTCCCATATCCACTTTGGCTGTGCCCTGACCAACTTCTTCATCAGGCGTAAATAAAATTTTTATGTCGCCATGTTTAACGGAAGGGTTTTGTATAAAATACAATGCGGCTTCCATAATTGCTGCCACACCACTTTTATCATCTGCACCCAACAGCGTTAAACCACTTGCGGTAATTATTCCCTGATTAATATGTTCTTTCAGATAAGGAGATATTCTGGTGGTTAACACTTGCGTTACATCATCAGGCAAAATAATATCTTCTCCATTGTAATACCGGTGATGAATGGGTTTAACATTGGTGCCGCTGCAATCAGGTGCGGTATCTACATGCGCACAAAAACAAATGGCTGGAATATTTTTTTTATCACTGTTAGCAACAATCGTTGCATATACATAACCATATTCATCTGTTGTTGCAGCCGTTATTCCCATGCCCAATAATTCACGATGCAATAACTTGCTAAGATTTTTTTGCTTTTCTGAGGTTGGATGCGCTATGCTAACAGGATCGCTTTGTGTATCAATTTGCACATAACGCATAAACCTTTCGGCCATGTTATCGGCGCTGATATATATCATGTTAATGGATAATTTTTTAATTTCAGAAAAAAGCGAAGCAGTGTTACAGAAATCAAAAGTAGTTTACAAATTGCAAACTGCTTTTGATGATTTTATTTTAAATACCAGGTTGGGTATTTATAGCAAAAAATATAAATTGGTACTCCACAATCAATCAATAAAATTATTTTTTAAACGATCTCTACCAATTCAATATCAAACACCAACTCTTGTCCTGCTAAAAAATGATTGGCATCTAAAATAATAACTTCTTCTCTAACTTCAACCACAATCACTGGTACAGGATGACCTTCCTGGTTGCTAAGTGTTAAAGGCATACCCGGTTCCAATTTCATATCTGCCGGAATATTTTCTTTTGGAAACTCAATAATTGCTTCTTCACTTTTTTCGCCATATCCATCTTCGGGAGCAATGTTGATGGTTTTTTTCTCACCGATAGTCATTCCTGGCATTGCAGCATCAAAACCTTTTATCATTTGGCCTGCACCAACTGTAAACTCCAACGGCTCTTTGCCTGCAGAAGAATCAAATTGTTCTCCGTTAACTAATTTACCTGTGTAATGTACTTTTACAACATCACCTTCTTTTACTTGTGCCATGCTTTAATTTTTTTTATTATAATTAATTTTTTGGGCCAAACATCATACCATTATTTAGTTGTATCGGCGTCGCACTCTTGTACATTTTCATTTTTATTGAACAATAAAAATGAAAACACAAAAATAGGATATTCCATTTTTTGGCAATTTATTAATTAAAATCTACACCTCCCAATTAAAAAACTTTAATGACCTTTGAAATATGAATTACCTAAAGTGCATCACTTTTACAATAGCATTTCCATTTTACTTATGTTGTAACGCTCAAATAACAGGCAAATCTGTAAAAAGTTTAGCCATTACCCCCGGCGCAGAACGCATGGATCTGTACCTGCCTTTTTTAAAAGGCAAATCAGTAGCAATTTTCGCCAACCAAACAAGCATGGTTAATAAAACACATTTGGTAGATACACTTGTAAAGAGAGGTATTAAAGTGATAAAAATATTTGGCCCTGAACATGGCTTCCGTGGTACTGCCAGTGCCGGCGAAGAACTCAATAATGCGGTAGATACAAAAACCGGTATTACCGTAATCAGCTTGTACGGCGACCATAAGAAACCCACCAAAGAAGATTTAAAAGGAGTGGATGTATTGCTATTCGATATCCAGGATATTGGTGTTCGGTTTTACACTTACATTTCCTCCCTGCAATATTACCTGGAAGCCGCCCTTGAAAACCATGTGCCGCTACTGATTTTAGACAGGCCAAACCCCAATGGTTTTTATGTTGACGGACCGGTGCTGGAACCCAAGTTTAAAAGCTTTATCGGCATGCAGTCTATACCGGTGGTATATGGCCTTACCATCGGCGAATATGCATTGCTGCTTGCAGGCGAAAAATGGTTATCCCCGGAGGCCAATAAAATAAATGCTTTCAACATTACTACCCACCCAACAGTGGATACACCCTTTCATGTACAGGTTATAAAATGCGGTAATTACGACCACAACAGCAAATACATTTTACCAGTTGCTCCCTCGCCAAACATCCGGGACATACAGGCAATCTACCTCTACCCTTCTACCTGTTTTATTGAAGGTACAGTGCTGAGCGAAGGACGTGGAACCGATAAGCCCTTCCAGGTTTTTGGCCATCCCTCTTACCCCAACAGCATGTATACATTTACGCCCAAACCCAATGAGGGTGCCAAAAGCAGCAAGTGCTATTACCAGGAATGTTATGGCTGGGATTTGAGCAGCACACCCGAAAAAACATTAAAAGACCTGAACAAAAAAATTCAGTTAAAATATTTGCTGGATGCTTACAAATTATTTCCGGGCAAGGATAGTTTCTTTTTAAAAAATAATTTCATCAACAGACTGGCAGGTAATGATGTGCTAATGCAACAGGTTAAGCAAGGCAAAACAGAAACAGAAATAAGACAAAGCTGGGAACCTGCATTGGGCAATTATAAAAAGATCAGGAAGAAGTATTTATTGTATAAAGATTTTGAATAACAGAAAGAAGTAGTGGGCAAAAGTTATATAAAATGGAGAAACTGGTTACGCCTGTTTTCTCAAATTAATTGCTGCCTTTTACCAGTAGGTTTCAGCCTGGTGAGCAGCCATAATATGAATGAATTCGATGCGGAATGAAGCCAACTCAGATCTTACAATTTATTCCCTTGTTGAAATCTTTCAATGCTCTTTTTGCTTTGTGTTGATAAAAAAAATTGCCATGAAAATAACATTCGTTTTTTATACTTTGATTTATTGAACAATATTTAAAGTAACACTTTAATTTATCCATTCCTGCAATTTGGTAATTATAATGCTGTTTGGTTTTATTAATTCAAGCTTAAAAATCTCCCCACCAATTTCTCTGCAACCCTGACCAAATAAACCAGTATTATTGTTTGTTATAAATGTTTGCCAGTAAGTAACTTGATTTACTTTTTGAAAAGTTTTTTTAATGATCATTTCTGACTCCACATCTATTTCATAAAGCGAGGTATAAGCTTTGTTTAATTGAATGGTGTCTGGTTTAAAATAATAATAATTACTTTCCAATTGTTTCATTTTATAATCCTGGTGATATGGCACCAATTGTTTACGAATCTCATAAGCCCTTGATAGAGGAAATTCCTTTGCTCCTAATTCATTAAGTAACCAGCATATTTTAAAACTGTTTTCTTTACAGTCGCTATAAAGCCTTTCTGACGGAGGTATACCTTTAAAATTTTGAAAAAATCTTTTCGTTAAAGAAGGATATGCATTGTGTATACTATCGGCCCGTTCTTCCCAAAAATTAAAAGCTTCTTTTAATGATTCAACAACAGAAATATTATTTTGAAATGCAAGCACAAGAAAAAATTCATCGGGAATTACAAAATAAGATTTGGAGTTATTTCGGCTTTTAAAAAAAGCATGCTGGCTATACTGGATATTTTGAATTGAACTATCTACAAAAGCGTAGTTCTTTAGTTTTTGACCTATTTCACTGAAATATAAAAATTGTCTTGAATAATTTTTTAAATCCTTACACATCAATGCAAGCGATAACATGGAAGGGGTGTCAATAACCTCAAGATTGAATGATGGTTGAATAATTTTTAATGAAGAATCAACCCCAAATCTTGTTGCTATATCTGTAATTTGAGACGTTGTTAATTTTATTTGCCTCTGGGGAAAACAATTAATTGAAAATAATAAAAACAATATAGATACGGCAATCTTCATGATGTAATGAAATGATATAGTTTATCTCAAATATAGACGGTCGCTTATCTTCTGAAATCTTTAACAGGCTAATTAACACATAATAAAAGCCATATTGAAAAACCAAACCTGAACGGAGCGTCGCCAATGAAGATCCACAAAACTTCTTCGCTGGCAACAACAATTAATCATACCTTTTTTATCAGTGGGAGTGTAGCAAAATCTTTTTGCAAAATGTCCTGCATATCGGCGTCTTTTTCACCCAGCCAGTTCTTTAACAAAGTGGCGTACACAGCCCTAAAATCATGTTGCATTGCGATGTTGTCATTACCTGTAGCATTATCGGGTAGTAAAGGATTGCTGCCAACAATGCCTGCCTGCACGGGTTGGCCAAATACAAATACCGGTGCCGCAATGCCATGGTCGGTGCCGCCACTGGCATTGGATTTTATGCGTCGTCCAAATTCAGAAAAGGTCATACCAACCACACGATCTGCTACCTGCTGCATTTTTAAATCGTCCATAAAAGCAGCAATGGCCTCAGACAATTTCTGCAACTGTCCGGCATGGGCACCAATGCTCGTGTCTGTTGCATCTGTTTGTTTGGCGTGGGTATCAAAACCGCTCATGCTCACCATGTAAATTTTTGTTTGCAATCCACCGGCTATCAGCCTCGACACAATCTTTAACTGGTCGCTTAAAGGGTTCTTTCCCTTCTCTGCATATTTCCCTGACTGTGTGGTTATTTTTTTTGCGGCTGCTTTTATCACATCGGCATAGGCATCTGTTTTTTCAGATACCTGTCTTATAAAATCTATCTGGTCCTGTGAAAATGAAGTGGTAGTTGCAGTAGCTTTTTCATTGAGCATGGTATAAAAACTATCCGGGTTGCTGATGGCCATGGCCATGGGAAATGCTGGCCCCTGCAGGCCCGGAGAAATAATAGAACCAATTTGTATTGCCAGCGGATGAGGCATGATACTATTGGGATAATTAGTCGGAAAATTCGGGTACAACCGGTTGAGGTACCGACCCATCCAGCCAGTGTTCAGGTCCTGATTACTTTCCTCTCCCGTTAACCAGATATCGGTTGCCCTGAAATGCGAAAAGCTAGGCTGCGGATAACTTACAGCCTGTACAATGGCGAGCTGATTGTCATTAAATAATTGCTGCATCAAACTCATTGCAGGATTCAAACCTGTTTTATCGTAACCGTTTAACCGTAATATTTTTTCTTCGGCAATGGCAATATTTGGCCGGGCATTTTTATAGGCTCTGTAAAACTCAACGGGTATTACCGTGTTCAATCCATCGTTACCGCCTGCCAGTTGAATCACCACCAGGATGCGTCCGTTGTTTTTTGCACCCGTCAATCCGTATAACAATGGGTTACCTGCAAAAGCTTTCATTTTAAAACCTCCCAGCAAGGCTGGCATTACCACGGAAGGGAGTGTATATTTAAAAAAGGTTCTTCTTTTCATGTGGTCTTTTTTAAACTTAATAAACCTGGTACTCCGGCCGGTTCATTAAATATTTGTATAAATTTTTTAACTTATTAACTACTATCTTTTTATTGGCAGCGTCCTCTGGTTTTGTCATCAATTCATTCCAGGCATTGGTCCAGTAATGGTTGGCGGCATCGCCCTGCAGATTTGATAACAGCACACTGCTCTTGATACGGCTTTTTTCCACCTCTGGTAAATCAATCGTGTACAGTAATTGTATAGAATCATTGATCAATGCATCCGGGTCTTCGGGGTGCGGCAGCGCTTTGGCAAAAGCTACCACATCAATGGTTATTTTTCGGCCGTCTTTGGTGGAAAATCCATAACTCAGCAACCGATCAGTAAACTGGTTGCGTTTAGGCAAAGTATCAGAGTTGATCCAGAGTTTATAATATTGTGGCTCCTGGTAATAAGCAGGCCAGCCGGCAACATTGGGAGGGTCACCAATATTTTGCTGCATATTCGCTGCCTGTGAACGCACAAACTCCCACACGGAATAGTTTGCCAACGTATCATCTGCCGGCGTTAAGGCAGGTGGCAAATTAATAGTGTACTCTCTTGCCAGGCCAACACAAATATCAACAGGGCTTTTTATAGTACTGCCTCTGATGGCCACATCAAAAAAATGCTGGCTGCTGAATAATGCCTTGAGCACCGGTTTTATTTCATAATTATTTTTACGAAAAATTTTTGCCAACGGTACAATGATATGCTCTTCAGTGGTATCGTCTATGGTATAAAAAACAAAAAACCGATACAGTTTTCTACAGATAAATTTTGACAATTCTTCTTGTGCAAAGATCATGTTCAGCAGGTCATCCAACTCCATGGCGCCGTCAGCACCCTTGCGGCCTTTGATAAGGGTATTGTTGTAGAAGAAAGAAAATTGTTTGTCCCCATCGTCATGCCTTTTTGCATCAAAGGCAACCGTGAGGGTTTTAGCATCAATTGTATAACCGGTTAAAACCCTGGCCGCAGCTTTTACATCTGCCTCGGTGTAATGAGACCCCGGACCTTTGCCCATCGTAAATAGTTCCTGCAATTCCCTTCCATAATTTTCATCTGGAGCTTTTTTGGTACTGGCATATCCATTCAGGTAACGCAACATTCCCAGGTCGGTACTGATGGCTTTTACGAGTATTTTAAAATTGCCCAACGCATG
>JANXSK010000246.1 GCA_025352695.1 Ferruginibacter sp.
TCTGCTGAAAATAAATACATTCAAAGTGTACGCCTTGATGGCAAAGCGATTGATCATCCTTTTATCAGCCATGCAAGTATTATCAATGGTAAGAATTTAGTTTTTGAAATGGGGCCGCTGCCAAATAAAAGCTGGAAATAACTTTCTATTTACAATAGAACAAAAGGTTTTTTCATATTGTATAACGGCACAAAAAATTTGCTAAGAAATTAAAAAAAACCACCAGTTCTAACCAAAGAACAGGTGGTATTTTACTTTAACAATATTTACACTACTTCGCTTTTTTAGTGTAGAAATAACAAAAGTGATATAGTTTGATTTATATCTAATCAAAGAACAACGTGGAAATTTGAGATCGTATTATGGCAATAAAAAAAATCGGACTTTTTATTATGTATAGTAAAAATAAATTACAAGTGAACTCAAAAATTATTTGATAAATAAAAATTTATTTTTAAAACTTCTAAAATAATTTCATAGAAATAAAACAGGACCTTAAGGTATTTTTAGATAAAAAATGTTCCATTAAATAAAATCAAGCAAATCATTATTCAATGCTTCTTTGTTTGTGTACCATAAACCATGAGGCGCATTATCATAAATAAAATATTTTGCACCGCTAATAAGTTTAGAGGATTCGCTACTTGTAGCTTCAATAGGTACAATTTTATCTGCACTGCCATGAATGATAAGCGTGGGTACATTTATTTTAAGAACATCTTCCCTAAAATCTGTTAATACAAATGATTTAGCACATTCAATTGTGGCAATGGGTGAAGATTCCATTGCTTTATTATTAGCATTGGCAAGGTATGCAGCTGTTACAGGTTTATTTATTAATCCAACGCCATAGAAATCAATATTAAAACTTTCTAAAAATGTTGGCCTGTCGTCTTTTATAGCGGAAGCCATTTTATCAAATGCTTCCTGTGATAGTCCATCAGGATTAGATGTTGTTTGCAGCATAAAGGGTAATACTGAACTTATCAACACTACTTTGGATACCCTTGCACCACCAAATAGTGAAAAATATTTAGCAATTTCTCCACCCCCCATTGAAAAACCTACGAGCATTACATCCTGTAAATCCAATTCTTCAATAAGTGCTTTTAAATCCCCAGCTAAGGTATCATAATCATAACCTGTAGATGGATAATCAGATTTCCCAAAACCTCTTCTGTCGTAAGTAATACATCTGATGCCATTATTAATTAATGATGTTACCTGATATTCCCACATCGATCCACTTAAAGGCCAACCATGTATAAATACTACATTTTTACCTTTTCCATTGTCCTCATAGTAAATATTAATAGTTTCATTTTCATTTGCTGAAGATTTTATAAAAGACATAAGAGTAAATTTATTTAATTAATAATTATTAAATTAGATAAATCAAACTTGCTGCCATCTTTTTTAAGAACTACTCAGGGTAATAAAAAATAGAATGTGTAGAACAATTGCCACTCTTATTTAGCTGACTACAAATAATTGTGTATTTTAATCTCCCTTTATCCAATTACAAAAAAAAATGGCTAATTAGCCTATAAATTTTTTATTATTATGGGCAATGCCGATAACCAGAATCTTAGTTCACGCAAAAAAGGTGCTTTGCAAAAAGTATAGAAGCATTATTTTATTGAATGTTGGAACTTTATTTTTGAAATGATGTTTACCCTCACTTTTAAAAAGGCAGCCCATTGTAACGTAGACAATACTTAATGCTGGCACAAAGTTATTTTTATATGTAACTTTTATACAATTGTTTTATGTGTTTTTTAAAATAAATTAATGTGGCGTAAAATAAATTTGCAATTTTTATATCAAAATTTCCTAAATCCTCACAGATACTTTGGCAAAGAGAGAACCCAACTACTACTTCAAATTTTTAAAATAGATATTTTTGTATTCAACTTTCATGGTTGGCATTACGTGTACCTGAAAGCCCAATACGCCATTAAATTTTCGGGCTTTGGTATCTTCATCCGTGGCATCGCTCATTAAAACACCATTGATAAAATGTTGCAGGTGGTTACCTTTTGCAATGATGTGTATTTCGTTCCAGTCGCCAACTTTTATTAAACTCTTTAAAGAATCTGAATTACCAACACTACCTTTAATCAATGGTTTTTGATCTGTTTTTAACAAAGCTTTTTCACCACGCATT
>JANXSK010000015.1 GCA_025352695.1 Ferruginibacter sp.
GCTTTCAAACTTTTTACTAACTTAGTTCTTACACAACTGTGCCTGTTGCAGTTATGGAAATTTTATAGTTGTGATTTGCTTTCAAACTTTTTACTAACTTAGTTCTTACACAACTAATATACTGTGCCATTTCTTCTTTCATTAGTTGTGATTTGCTTTCAAACTTTTTACTAACTTAGTTCTTACACAACAGATTTGGCTAAAAGCCTTACCTGTTGTGTATTTAAGTTGGTTTTTAGAATTTAAAATTCAGCGGTTACCTCATTTTTTAATTCCTGTTTTTATTATTAAAACATTTCTAACTGCTGCACAGGGGCATTTGCAGTAACTATTTTTTTGCCATGAAAAATTTCCATCATGCCAAATTGCTTATCTGTAACGCACATTATGCCTACATGGCCTTTTTCGGGCAATATCTTTTTTACTCTTTTTATGTGCACATCTGCATTTTCCCTGCTGCTGCAATGCCGCATGTAAATACTAAACTGAAACATTTGAAACCCATCTTTCATAATGTTTTTGCGGAACAGGCTGGCTATCTTCCGTTCTTTGGGTGTTTCTGTCGGAAGATCGAAAAATACAAGTATCCACATAATCCGGTAAGCATTTAATCGGTTATGAATGCCCATTTCTAAAGGGTATTTAGTGTATCATATAAATTCTGGGTATAAAATCTTTCTTTGCTTGCCTTCAAAACATTTTACCAGCGATGCAGTGGTTTTTTGTACAGCTACCATCAGCGGACTTTTTTCATTGTTTATCATCACATCCATTGCCGGTATAGCCAGTAACTCTTTTTTCATATTGGGCGTAAGTTCTAAAAACTTCCCATTCAGGTTGATGATGTTCAGTACTATTTTATCTACAAAAGGGCGGTATGGTTCCATGATGTCGTCGGCCAGGCAATAAGCATTGTACTGGTTTTTATGAAAGATGCCGAGGGTAGGTAAAAGGCCACTTGCCACAAGGTTTCGGGCTGTTACTGCCCGCAAAATGGCGTAGCCATAGTTGAGTAAGTTATTGGGGGCATCGCCAAAACGTTCTCGTTTAAAATCAGGGAAAAGAGGGAATAAATTTTTCCAGTAATACACCGCAGCCACTGCTTCGTGGTTGTCGCTGTCGCCGCTTTTAACCCCAGCCGCCCAGTTGCGCATATTCTTTACCGGCACCCTGATAGTTTCTAATAACGCCGCCTGGTTATTTATTTTGCAACCAACGGTTTGCTGCCATAATTGTTTTTTAAGTGGTGCAGTGGCCTCCACCTGTGCCTGAAACTTGGCACTCTGCAAAGTGTTGCCATCTAAATTTAATAGCAGCCCTGTAGGGTGGTGGCTGTTATCGCAGGTGATGAGTGCTACATTGTTGGCAAGCAGTTTTGCAATCAGTGCTTGTGTAATGGTTATCTGCTGATGATCTAAAATAAGCACCCCTATATCTTCAATTGGTAAAGATTTTGTTTCACTTGTTTCCGAACTTTCAAAAACCAATTGTTCATCCTTTGTTTTAAGATAAGCCGGGGTGCCGAAGTAAACGGTGCGTTTAATCATCGGCCTTATTTTTCAAGTGCAGTATTTTTTCAAGTTCTTCCGCATCAGTAAGGTCTTTAGTGCGTCCGCTGGCTTTTTTATTTTTTATAAGGCTTTGTATATGTATCAATGGTATCCCAAGGCCATCAATATTTGCCTGTATAGCTATTGATTTAGCCTCATCATATTTTATCCCCGATATATGGGTCATAAATTCTGTTTGCTGCGGCTTTTCAAATATGTTGAATATATGCGCTCTTGTAAAGTTCCAGCTTTTTATTGTGTTGATCCCTTCTTCGTCAAAGTCCATCGCAGCCATTGCATCCAACAGCAATAATTTATTTTTGTTATCAGGTCTTATCCAAATGTCCATATCGCCGGTTACCCTGTTGTATCCATAATAGTTTACTGCATAACCACCGATTAGCATAAAATCTACTTTTTTTTCAATCATTTTTTTAAGTACCGTCCGGTGGTTTTCAATAAATATATTCATGGCCTTGGGTGTAGGTTTATAATACGGGGTGCATTTTTTAATTCAGCTTCGTCTTTAATGCCGAAAGATGCCAGCACCATTTTTTTTAAGTTTTTTAATAGTTCTTCCGGTGATAATGAGGCAAAGTATTTTAACCGGTCATTGTCTCTTTCTTCAAAAGATGAAAACCGCTGAATCGTTTTTTTTTCATACGCAGCTTCTGGTTCGGAGGCTATGCTGATATTCTTTTTTTCTTTTGGCATAATGTTCTTTTTTAATTGTAATAAAGGGTATTTACGGTGTAATAAGAACTTTTATATTTTATTTCTTTTGTTCCCACATTTTCAAAACGTAATTGCTCCTCTTTTACTTTAAGGTATGCCGGTATGCTAAAGTGTGGGGTGCGTTTAATCATTTATAAATTTATTGGTGAGATATTCCCTAATCTATCAATTTTTAGTTTTATAAAATTTTCTTTTATTACCTGCTCGCCATCATTTGTTTTTTCAGATTTATTTATGCTCTCAAATTCCCCTTTTTTATTTTTAGCATCATATTGAGAAATAAGGGTTGCAATATTTGCAGGAAGAAAATAGCATTTTGTTTCACCTGAACTACGCATAATGTAAACTCTATTTGCAATTTTATTTTTGTTACTCCAGTCTATTTGGCTATGTATTGCTCCTTCTTCAGGAACATACACCATATCTCCAGGTGAAAGAATAATATATTTTGTATTAGGGTGTTCATCATGAATAGGTACCCCTTTTGCTAAACGATCAATACAATCTAAAAAATTAGGGGTACTATATTTTCTAACGGTTTTTTCTTTCCCTGTTTTCTTATCAAGCTGTTTCGAAATTTCAATTAAAAAATACTGATTAACTCCAGCAACGCCTTCCAGTAAATAATTATTTAAAGCAATTTTATTTTTTGCTTCACCATCCATTACAGTTACTTTATTAATCGGATACGGAGCTTTTTTATATAATTGTTCTAATCCTTCTCCCTTGAATGCCAAAGCTGGTAAGTTCTTATATTCTATTAGATGCTGCTTTAATAAATTTGTTAACCAATTGTTTTCTAAATTTGAATTTGGCATTTTTTTAATAACATCTTCCGTAAACTTATCATCAATAGTTCTGCGCTTTGATGCGTATTTTACAAAACGAAGCAAATCAATTTTTTCTATTACATTTCCATCTTCATCTTTTATTGGGTTATCGTTTAAATATTTAATGATTATTTTTTCTTCATTATTTAGTTTGAATAAAATTTCATTTAAGCGTTTTCTGATATCCTTTTTTGCAACTCTCCAATCTTCTGTATTCCATTCAAATTTCTCTCTGGTATTAAAAGCAATTTGAGCCTGGATTGCTTTTTTTAAATCAATATTTTTCTTATACTCTGGTTGTGTGACAGTGCCTAGTGGCAATGCAAACAACGATTGTCTTACTGCAACCCAATATTTATCATCATCTTTTGGGGCTGTTTGAAAAACGGTTTTCTTTTCCCATTTCCCTGCTTCTATTTCTATCCATTTATAATATTTATTAATTGTTTTTGAAATAAGTTTGGACGTAGGTTTATGAGAAACAATTATGGATTCCAAACTATCCTTTGCATCCAAATAAAATCTTTCCCATGGAACGCCAAATTCTGTCATCCCGCTTTCCTGATTTTCTAATTGTTTTTTCTTATTTAATAAATATTTCCATTTTGCCCATTCACCATATTTTGCAATATCTTTTTTATTATTACTTAGGGAATTTAGACTGTTTAAATATTTAATATGGCTTCGGCTTGTACAAGCAATTACTAAAGCATCTAATGCATGATGCCTGTGGTCTATTCGTTTATAATCTTTGGCAAAATGATAGTCACCCTTTTTGGTTTCACTCGGAAGAATAAGTGGCTCTCCTAAAATGCCTTCTAATCTTTCAAAACGTGGTTTTAATATTTCTTTCCATAATTTATTTAAACCCCATTTATTTTTTAAATCAGATGTGATACTGCCTGAGGAGTAAACAACTCCCTCATCTGTATCATTCCCAATGGCAATAGGGCGCAAAAACTGGGCAACTGTTTTGGAAATATATTTAGTGTCGTTCATTTGCCTCTCTACAAAATCTTCGGGAACTTCATATAATTTTAAATGACGTTTTTTCTTTTTGTTTGTAAAAATGTTTTCTGCAAAATCTTTATAATCTTCTAATGAGAATACAGTTATTTTTTTGCCATTACTTAAATTTATTTCTCTGCTCTGATATTCTTCAATAAATTGAATGGCTAACCGGTTATCTTTCAAAGCATTTACTTCTGCTTCTACAACAACTTTATTGCCAAAAGAATCATCATAAAATTTGGCTTTTGGAATAATATGGTCTATTTGATATTTTTCAGTAAACAATTCACTTAATGGGATTGCTTTGCCTGTGTAGGGTGAACGATAATTTTGCTCTGCCCAATGCCTGTATTTTTCTATGTCAGCATCTTTTACAAATTCCGCATTACTTTTTTTAAAAAGGGTATCAAAAATTTCTTCACCTTCCTGTCCGCCATTATCTTTCCAGATTCTAAATTTGTCAATATCAGACGGAGAGTCGGCATTAAAGTTTGGATATTTTAATTCCTTAAGAAGGTTGGATACTCTTTCTTTTTCTATTTTGTTTTTTTGATTGGCATTGTAAATATCTTCTCTGTCCTTATTATTGTTTTTCATTTCTCTGCCCAACTCCACATGTATATAATCGGGACGTCCTAAATTTTCATTTGCCCATATATCTTTAACAAGGCTTAATGTTTCTCTTATTATTTTTTCCACTACCGGGTTGCGAAGTGAATTGTAAGGAATAATCTCTTTTATTTTAAAGTCATCTATCGTTTCGTATTTTTCTTCATTTTCTCTTTCGCTGTGCCTACCGTAAATAATGTAGGTTGCAATGAATGTTGAAAGTCCATTGAAATCGTAAATATCTCTAAAGTTTCGTTTCAATATTTCATTACGAAGAGATTCTGGAATAGACTGGTCTTCTATTGTTTTGCTCAAATCTTTATATTTTTCAGATTTCTCCAGTAGCTTATTTACATCGCTTTCGTCCCAATATTTTCCAACTCTCATTAACGGCAATAGTTTATTTATTGCTTTGGTAGATAAAGATGCGTATTGACTTTTGAATTCAGGCAATTTTGAAATATGCTTGATGAGTGCATCTGGAAGATTAAAATATTTTTTGTTACTTAAAGCACTGATGATCTCATTCTCTTCTGGTAAAGAGTAAACTATATTCCACAACTGATTAAACAATTCTTTGGTGTTTAAATATTTTTCACCTTCTACAATAAAATTGTGTTTCTTAAATACTTTTCTGAATAGTGCTTTTGTTTCGTTGCCGATAAAATTTATATCATCAGGATAATTTAATTTGTATTCAAAAGTTTTTTCTCCATTTTCAATTTTATCTTTTTTAAAACCAAATATTTTCAGGATGCTATCATGTGTGACTTCGGCATAAGCGTCAAACAATTCAAAAAGCCTTTCTTTATTTTCATTTGAAATATAAAGTGCTGTCACATCTACATTTATCTTCAGCTTACCACTATCAATATCTTCTTTTTTAATAAGCTTTAAATTGTGTATAGTTTGCCATATTCTAAACTCCTGAAAATTTGGAGCACTTCTTGACGTAACTTTTACTCCTGCCTTTTTTGTTTCGCCATCTTTTGTTTTGTAAGCCTTTGATTCGTATTGACAATTAGCTAATAATCCTTTTTGAGATTTTAATCCTCTTTGGTAATAAATAATATCATTAAAAAAAAGGTGAAATAAATCCTTACCTTTTATCTCCTTATTCTTTTCTTTATTATGGGTATAAAATAAGTCTGCAATCTCAGCAATTTTAATTTTATCGGTAAACTCATTTTGATAAAATTCAGATTGTTTTTTCCAGATTAATTTAAGTTCATCCTGATAAAACTTTCTATCTACAATCCTTTGTTTAATCGGATAGTTAGGGATATCTTTTATATTTTTTAAATAATATTCTGAGATAGTTAAATCTTCTTTGGCTATATCTTTTTCAAGAGCACTTTTTCTGTTTTCCCATGCCTTTGGATCAACCTCCGCAATAGTGTAATTTATATTTTGGTCTTTTGTTGTTTTCTTTGTTATTTCTACTTCTATATTTTTGTTTAACCAATCTAATGGATTTTTTCTTTTTTTTATTGCAGTAAATTCTAAGTTTGAAGTTTTACATGATAATTCATAAAAAGTAAAATCTTTATCTTTTCCCTCTCCCTTACCCGTCTCCGTAATAGAAGTTACAGTTACAATTTCTACCCACTTTTCAAATAGGGGGTATTTTATTTCTAATATTTCCTCTTCAATTTTAGCGTCTTTCCTGCTACTTTTAAAACCCCTTCGTTGATTGTAATGATATATGATTCGGGCAAGTTGGGATAAACTTACCTGCTCATGTATTGCCTTAGTTTTCAAAAAATAAATTATCCAGTCTTCGGATATTTTGTACTCTTCATCTTTCGTTGTCTTTCTTCCAGTAATTCCAAAAAAATCAGCAACTTCTTTTTGTAAGCTTTCTGAAAATGGTAAATAATTATTAATGTTATGGTTTTCCAATTTTTTAAAATCAACTGGAAAATCTTTTGGCATCCACGCAAGAATTTTTAAGGCTTCTATAAGCCTTGTTCTTCTCAATTTATATCGTTGATTTAGCCTTCTTGCGCCTCTTGCTTGCCTTCTTCCAGCGGCTTTAGATTCCGGTGCTCCAGTTTCAAACTTCTTCATGGCATCCGCATCCATGGGTATAATTCTGCTACCTAATTGAATAATTTTTCCATCAAGTATTTCAGGATTGTCGTAAACATTAGTTTCTATAAATGCCCATCCTATTGAGTTTGTTCCTATATCAAGGCCTAGTATTTTTTTCATAATTTAAGTTTAGGGTTTAAATTAAGG
>JANXSK010000019.1 GCA_025352695.1 Ferruginibacter sp.
TCCATGTTCCTTTATTCTGCCAAAAAAAAATTGATACAATATGAAGATAATGAAGAATCGGTGTTTAGGTTTTTTAAACCAATATTGGGCAAATAAGGAAATTTATAATATGGAACTTCAATTTTTTAATAATTAAATTTATAAAATGAAAAACACTAACATCCTCCGCTTTGTAATTCTTCAGTTGTACATTTTAATGTGCCATAATGCTTTTTCACAAAAGCAGGCAGTAGGTATTTTTGAAGGGCATGGCGATGTTGGCAACAATGTAAAACCTGGTACGGCTACATTTATTGAACCAACTGGCCAATATGTTATAACTGGTGCCGGTGATAATGTTTGGGCTAACCATGATGAGTTTCAATTTGTATGGAAAAAAATGAAGGGCGATTTTATTTTGTATGCACGTGCCGAATTTTTAGGACCCTGGGTAAATTATCATCGCAAAGTGGGATGGATGGTACGTAAAAGTTTGGATAGTAATGCTGCCCATGTAAATGCTGTAGAACATGGTGATGGCCTTACTTCGCTTCAGTTTCGGCGCACAGCCGGGGCCCAAACGGAGGAGCACAAATTAAAAATGACACACGCCAACATACTTCAATTAGAAAAAAAAGGAAACTTGTATATTATGCGTGCTGCAATTTATGGCGAACCTTTTCAAACAGATACAATCCGTAATATTGAACTTGGTGAGGAAGTGTATGTGGGCCTTTTTGTGGGTTCACATAATGCAGATGTGCTGGAAACCGGTGTGTTCAGCAATGTAAATATTACCGTTCCTTTTCATGGAGAATCAGATCAATCCACACAGATGTTATTGGGCAGCAATCTCGAATTGCTGGAGGTAGCTTCAGGCCGGCGGAATATTATTTATAAAGTTCCTTATTCTATACAGGCTCCCAACTGGACGCCAGATGGAAGTAGTCTCATATTTAATGATTATAAAGGGTTGGTGTATCGTTTTGATTTGTCTACCAAAATACCGGTACAAATAAATACCGGTACTGTTACCAATAATAACAATGACCATGTAATATCTTTTGATGGAAAAATGCTAGGCTTAAGCAGTAACGTAAAGGAACTGGGCGGCTCCATAACATACACAGTTCCTATAGAGGGTGGCACACCCAAACAGGTTACGCCCAAGGGGCCGTCTTACCTTCATGGCTGGTCACCTGATGGTAAAAACCTGGTTTTTTGTGGAGAACGCAACGGTGAATTCGATGTGTATAAAATACCTGCCGGGGGAGGAAAAGAAGTGAGGCTTACAAATACCAAAGGGTTGGATGATGGACCCGAATATAGCCCAGGAGGGCAATATATCTATTTCAATTCTGTTCGCTCAGGACTGATGCAGATATGGCGTATGAAGCCAGACGGCAGCCAGCAGGAGCAAGTAACCAATGATAGTTTAAATAACTGGTTCGCTCATATTTCACCTGATGGAAAATGGTTCGTCTATCTTTCTTTTCTGCTCGAAGAAACACCTGCGGGCATACACCCACCTTACAAACATGTGTATATCCGCATGCTGCCCATTGATGGCAAAGGCACCCCCAAAGTTTTAGCCTATTTATATGGCGGGCAGGGTTCTATCAATACTCCTTCCTGGTCGCCAGATAGTAAAAGAATTGCTTTTATCAGCAATTCGGATGGGGCCGGTAATCCTTAGAATTTATTAATTTTATAAATGAAAATAACAGCAAAAAAGTAAATATTTAAAATTTGCTACCAAAAATTTCGGAGCTATTCCGTTAATTTTTCCTGGTAATTAACCCATTAGTTTTATTATGGTTAACCAAAAAAAATACCTGCTTTTTTGCTTTATTTTATTTTTCTTTCTTTTTTCATGCCACCGTTCTGTAAAGTTATTTACCAGTTTGCCTTCTTCCAAAACCCACATAGATTTTTCAAACAATCTTGAAGAGAAACAAAACCTGGGCATTCTTAATTATATATACTATTATAACGGCGGCGGTGTTGCAATTGGTGATATCAATAATGATGGCCTGCCCGATATTTATTTTACCGCCAACAGTAAAGGGCACAATAAGCTATATTTAAATAAAGGCAATTTCGTGTTTGAAGATATATCCCAAAAGGCAGGCGTATCAGGCACTTCAGACTGGTGTACCGGTGTTACTATGGCAGATGTAAATGGTGATGGGCTGTTGGATATTTATGTTTGCGCTGTTGCAAATACGCATGCTTTAAAAGGACATAATGAACTATTCATTAATAACGGAAATGGTACATTTAAAGAAAGTGCCGCCGCTTATGGAATAAATTTTTCCGGGTTTTCAACACAAGCTGTTTTCTTCGATTACGATCACGACGGAGACCTTGACTGCTTTCTTATAAATCAATCAGAGCATCCCAATCAAAATATATCCGATACCAGCAACAGGCGAAAATTTGATGTTAATTCAGGAGAAAGGTTATACCGCAATGACCTTGTTAACGGGCAACAAAAATTTACTGATGTTTCTGCCCAGGCAGGAATTTATCAAAGCAACCTTGGTTATGGCTTAGGCATTGCCGTTGCTGATTTAAATAACGATGGTTGGGATGATATGTATATAGGAAATGATTTTCATGAAAACGATTACTATTATATTAATAATGGCAACGGCACATTTACGGAGAGCGGGGCAAAACATTTTAAGCACTATAGCCGCTACAGTATGGGTAATGATATTGCAGATTTTAACAACGATGGGCAATTGGATATTGTAACCGCAGACATGTTGCCTGGCGATGAAAAGACCTTAAAAACCTATGGCAATGGAGAGCATCTTGATATATATAACCAAAAGATAACAAAGAATGGCTATCAAAACCAGTATTCAAAAAACGCCCTGCAAAAAAACAATGGCAACGGGGTAAGCTTTAGCGATGTTGGATTGATCAGTGGTATATCTGCAACCGACTGGAGCTGGAGCCCACTGTTTGCAGATTTTGATAATGATGGAAATAAAGATCTTTTTATTTCGAGTGGTATTGTAAAACGCCCGCTCGACCTCGATTTTGTAATGTTCTTTTCCAATATAAAAAACCCACAGGCTTTCGGCAGTCCAGCCAACTATCAAAAAACACTGTTAAATAAAATGCCTGATGGTTCTTCACATCCATATTTATTTAGTGGAGATGGAAAATTGAATTTTAAAGATCTGAGTATAGATTGGGGTACCAGTGATTTAAATGGATATTTTAATGGGGCAGCCTATGCTGACCTTGATAATGACGGCAATCTGGATATGGTAATTAATTGCCTTAATGCTCCGGCGGTCATTTTAAAAAACAATGCGCCAAAGAAAAATTATTTATCAATATCTTTTGTAGGTGATGGAATGAATACCAATGGCATTGGTGCAAAAGCATATCTGTTTACAGGTGCAAAAATGCAATATCAACAATTAATGCTCACAAGAGGTTTTATGTCATCCTCTGAGCCTCGACTACATTTTGGGCTGGATAGTTTGTCTTCAGCAGATAGTATACTGGCAGTATGGCCGAATCAAAAATATCAGGTGCTAAAAAAAGTGCCTGCTAATCAGCAAATCGTATTTAAACAAAATGAAGCGAAGTTTAATTTTAACTACGAAATTTTTTTTGCAAAAAGAAAAACCATATTTGACGATATATCCAAACAGGTAAATTTAGGGTGGAAACATGAAGAAGATAATTTTACTGATTTTAATTCGCAGTATCTTATCCCGCATTTGGAATCTACCAGGGGGCCCAAACTAACTGTTGCAGATATAAATAAAGATGGGCTGGATGATTTTTTTGTTTGTGGCGCAAAAGGCCAGCCGGGTTGCCTGATGTTACAAACAAAAAACGGCCAATTTATAAAATCTGATTCTACCATTTTTGATAAT
>JANXSK010000021.1 GCA_025352695.1 Ferruginibacter sp.
GTGATGTAGATTAGAGATGTAAAAATAAGATTTTTGCGGTAAAGATGTTGAGATGTTTTAGCTATTAATTTTGCCGTTGAGGCATTTACACGTTTTTCATTTTGCCAGTAAATCGGTAACGCATTTTAAAATTTTTGCAGGGAAAGCTAGCAGGACATTTTAATAATTTAAAACCTCTTTTTCTCCTTTCTTACTGCCTTTAGGCCTTGCTAGCAAAAAAATTAATTGCCTCCTTTTACCCTGTTTTGTTCATCCCCTACTCCACCTGATTTTCTTTTTTCTGTGCCCCTAATTGGCTTACCGAAACGGTAGGCAAAACTTACGGTCATAACCCGAGAATCATTGTATTGGTGAAAGCTTGCATCTGTATTCAACAAATTGATTTTACCATTTTGTATCATAGAGAAAAATGCATCTTTAATATTTAATTTAAGCGTTCCTTTTTTCTTTAAAATTTCCTTTTGAACACCTGCATTTATCTGACTTAAAGAACTAATTGATATTTGTCCCTCTATACCTTTTGTTCTGTAAAAGCCTGACAGCTCTGCGCTCCAGCCGTTGTTAAACTTAAATTGATTGGTTATATTAATTAAAAAAGTAGTGCCAGATGTTTTATTGCTACTGCCATATGTTAAGCCAGTATATTTACTGTAATTTCCTTCGCCATAAATAATGGCAGTCCAGATTTTTGTTACTTTTTTTTGTGCATTAATTGATAAACTTACATTATCTGCACTGGCAAAATTGCCTTGTTTTACTACTGTTGCAAAACCTCTTTGCTCAAACATTTCATTAAATAAATCTTTTGTGTGCGCATAATTTAGTGTGGTTGTAAACCATTGGTTATAAGTGTGCGCTACTTCTAACACATTTGCATAGCTAGGCCGTAAAAACGGATTGCCTTCTGCGTAAGTATATTTATCAAGATAAAATAAAAATGGATTTAAATCTTCGTACGCCGGACGATTAATTCTGCGGCCATAAGAAAAACTGAACTGATTTTTTTTATTGGCAGTATAGGTTACAAACATTGTGGGAAAAAGCCCTACATAACTCTTCTTAAAAGAACTATCCGGCTTTTGAGGATTACCAAACTGGTTACCTGTATAATTTGTATTCTCTATTCTTAAACCAGCCTGAAAGCCCCATTTTTTTATTTCTTTACTTGCATTGATATAGGCTGCATTGATATTTTCTTTATACTTGAAACGGTTTGTTTTTTCATAATCCGGCACTTTTACATCATTAATGATGTTAAAATAACCTGCGATATTATCTGTATTTACAAAGCTGGCTTTTACCCCAGTTTCTAATTTTAAACCACTTTTTAAGGGATGCGTATAATCTGCTTTGGCCGAATAAATATTTATTAAAGAAGGTAGATTTCCAAATAATTGCCCGCTGCTGCTTATAGCGCCATTTGACAAATAAACAGTATTATTGAAGGGTTGATTTTTGGTTGAATTATAATTTACATAATCCGCATCCATGGTAAATTCTCTGCCGGTGCTATCAAATTGATGACGAAGATTTAGGTTGATGCTACCGTTTTTCCAAGCACCTAATTCTGTGCTAGTCGAAACTACTGTTGAATCTAGTTGATTGCTTGCATTTTTAAGGTAGCTTGTTGTAAGATTATGTTGATTTTCATTATTATTAAAACCTGTAAGCACTACACCAATAGTTGTTTTTTTACTGGCATAATAATCTGCTCCAATTTTAAGGCTATTGTTTCCATTATTACGTAAAAACTTTCCATTTTGAGAAAAAATTGCATTAACCGATTGATCAGAATTTTTATAGATGCGGTTAATATCCAATTGCTGAAAATTGTTTCTATGATTGATGCTTAAAGTACTAAATAAATTAAATTTTCCGTCACGGTAATTCAGGTTAAGACTATTATTAGTTTTACCATAAACGCCTTGCCCGTAGGCGAGGTTAACACTGCCGTTAAAACCATTTTGCTTATTTTTTTTTGTTTTAATATTGATGATGCCAGAATTACCAGCCGCATCATATTTAGACGATGGGTTAGTCATAATTTCTATTTGATCCAGATTAGCTGACGACATGCTTCTTAATAAATTTGCTAGGTCAGCGGCACTTAAATAAGAAGGTTTACCATCCAGCATTACCAGTACGCTTTGCTTGCCCTTAAGGCTGATGTTGCCATCTTTATCAATTGTAATACCAGGGCTTTTTTCTAACACATCCATTGCTGTTGTGCCTGCATTGGTTACAGCAGCATCTACATTTATAACAGTTCTATCAATTTTTCTTTGTATAAACATTTTTTTAGATGTAACGGTAACAGCTGATAAACTTTTATTTATACGTATTAGTTGTAATATGGGTAAAATAATTGACAGAGTATCGTTATTAATAGTAAATGTTTTACTATAAACAGTTGTATGCCCAATGGAAGTAGCAGAAATTAAATATGTACCGCCTTTAATATTTTCAAATTTGTAGTTTCCTACTTTATCCGTTACCGCGGATTTAACCAAACTACTGTCTCTACTTTTTAGTAAAGCAGCAGTGGCTGCATCAATTATTTGCTGATTACCCTCATCTTTAATAGACCCAGATACATTTCCGGCAGTTTGTGCCATACTGGAAATGCTAATACTTATCGAAGTAAGTAGAATTATTATTTGCTTCATGGTTATGCTTTATACTTTGTTTTGATTTGTACATATCAAAAGTAAGTACTTTGCATTGCAAGGAACATGCGAATACACAAACGGTATTAAATTGGGATGACTGGCTACGAGTTTTTTAAGTTGGAAAAATTATTTAAATATTTTGAAAAGGAAGAAATATTCTTTTTAAAATAGAAACAAGCGCTCCGAGGGAACGCTTGTTAGATATAAGAACCTATGTTACAGGCAATAGTATTATAATAAAATTTGTATGTTAATAAATTATATAATCTTTTTACTTGATAACTTTTATGGTTAAAGAAAGCGGCTGTAGGAACTTAATACAACTTTAAATTAAAGCGCCAGGAATAGAAACGGAAATCCTTTTTTTGTCGGCCTTCGCAAAAAAAGATTGAAGTGGATAGCCCGCCCGGGCGCACATAACTTTTATAATTTAATCTTTTTTTGCACCGTATTTTATTTTGGAAAATATAATGAGCAACATACCAGCAAGTACTATAAAAACTGCAATGATTTCTGCTTGGCTCAGTTGAAGTCCCACGAAATTATATAAATGGTTTACTCGTATCTTTTCTATAAAGAACCGCTCAATCCCATTCATGATTAAATAGGTACCAAACATAATTCCTGGAATTTTAATTCTCTTTCTAAATGCCCAAAGAACTAGAAAAAGTAGGGTACACATAACTGTTTCATAAAAAGCTGTTGGAAAAACTGGTTGCGGCAAAGCTCGGCAATGCTCCTCGTTACATCCGGGTATTTTTTTACCATCCTTATTTACATTCATCGGGTAAGAATAAGCAATCATCCAGGAAGGCAAAAATGATGGGCCTTTAAGAAATAAATGTGGAACAGACTCCAGATTTATGAAAGTTCTTGCTGCGGGCAAGTAAGTATAAATATTTCCGCTATCCAATATCTTCCTTTCTAAATGATAGGTTGAATATTTTTGCAATTGCTGATTAAACTCCCCATCCTTGACTAACCTAACTTTACCATAATCGTCACTTATATAGGCACTATTATAAATTCCCCAATCTCCATCGCCTGCAACCTGGCAACCAATACGGCCAACGGCATAAGCAATCATTAAAGCAGGCGCAGCTGCATCGGTTAAATGAGAAAGTTTAATTCCCTTTTTATAAGCATACCAACATATTGCAGTTGCTGCCAAAATTAGGCCGCCGTAAAAAGTTAATCCACCTCCTGAAAAAAGTGTTCCAATCGGATCAGCAATCAATTCATCAATATTCTCAATTGCATCAAATAATTTAGCACCTAAAATACCAAATATCAATCCTAAAATGATTATATCTCCTACCCTGTCATGTGGCCAGATTCTTACATTTCTTTGTTCAGGAACTTTTAATTTTTGTTTATTTTTTTCCCGCCATTTTAAACCGATTAAAATACCTCCAATAATTAAACCTGCCAATAAATTTCCGTCTCTTGAAAAAATATAGGTTTGCGGACTTACCTCTCCGGGTTTATCCAACAACAATCCAAATAGTTTATAGCCAAATACAAAGCCTGTAATAAAGTTCACAAAAAGATCTAGAAAAGTAGCGGGAGTACCCACTGTGATAGCCTCTTCTCTTGGTAATAATAAACCTTGTTTTTCTTTACGTTTTAATTCACTTGCCAAAACAATGGCTGCCGAAACAAAACCCATTGCTACCATTAAACCAAAAGTATTTAACAGATATAATGCTTTCCATTCTACTCCAAACCAGTCTTTAAAAACATAATATAAATTGGGATACATGTTATATAAAATTAAGGGCGCAAGATATTCAATTATTCATTGCGGTAAATTATTAGTGTTTTGTAAATAAAAATCCCGAAAATTTAAATTTCGGGATTTAATAAAAAAAATTTACTTAGTTAGTTGCAATATTGATCAAATGCTCCAATAAGATTTTCAGCAATCATTTGTGCACTTCTACCTTCAATGTTGTGTCTTTCAATAAAATGAACTAATTGACCATTTTTAAATAAAGCGATTGATGGAGATGATGGAGGATAAGGCAACAGATGTTCCCTAATTTTTTTTACAGCTTCCACATCAAAACCAGCGAAACTTGTTGTTAAATTATCTGGTTTTTTTGCACTGTTAAGCACCGCCATTAAAACGCCTGGTCTTGCAGTTCCTGCACTGCAACCGCAAACAGAATTAATAACCACAAGCGTAGTTCCTTCGTCTGATAATTTTGTATCTACATCTGTAGCGGTCAACATTTCAACAAAACCATTTTCTGTCAACTCTTCCTTCATCGGTATTACTATTTCTTCCGGATACATATTTTTGATTTTTAGAGTGCAAATTTACAACCTTAGTATGATATAAGATTGAAGTTAATCAATATGTTTTTAAAACAGCCAATAGCAAAATAGTCAACATGTCACTATTTAAATTTGAAAGAAGCCAATATGGCGCAATAACTCTAATAAATGGGACAAAAATTACAATAAAATTCTATGGAACATGATTTGGGTATACAAAAACAAGAAAAATTAATAACTTAAAATTATAAAAACTATGACATTCGCAAAAGTAAATAACCCAGGTACAAAAAATTTTGATGGTTTAATGAAAAATTTCTTTAATGAAATACCCGCCGCTTTTAGAGACGAAGTATTGGTTTTTCCTCCAGTGAATATTATTGAAAAAAACACTGCTTATTATTTGGAAGTAGCATCGCCTGGCATGGAAAAAACCGATTTTATTTTAAAATTGGATGGTACATTATTAACCATCAGCGCAACAAAAAAAGAAGAATTTAAAGACGAGACTTCAAAACCTATTAGGAAAGAATTTGGTTATAAAGAATTTAAAAGAAGTTTTACATTGAATGAAAAAATTGACGCTTCTAATATTTCAGCTAAATACGAAAGTGGCATTTTAAAAGTAGTGCTTCCAAAAAAGGTAGAAACAAAAGTGGCGAGTAAAGAAATTACTATCCAATAAAATTTTAACAATTAGTATACAGTTAATTTTAGTTAAACATAAGGCTATTCCCATAAAAGGATAGCCTTATTTTTTAAAGGACAACGCAACTATGTTATTATGTTTTAACTTTACTATCAACCCGAATAAATAATTATACATGATAAGAAAAAAGATATTATACTCATTTATTTTTCTGATAACCCCCTTTGTACTTATCTCACAAACAAAGCAAGACTCTTTATTTAGTTTATTTATACAGCCTACCGACACCATACTAAGAATTAAAAATCTTAATCCCTATTTTAATTTACATGTAGATTCAACGCTAAAATATCCATTAGAAATAAATAAGGATCAGGCAAAATATTATTGGTTTTTAAAAAACTCACCTGTTGGATTAAAAATAAACAAAGACAACGGAGAGCTTACTTTTAAAGCTGAAAAATCATATTTTCTTTCCGGAAGATTAAAATATGATTACGAATACAAAGTATCATTAATAGTACAAAATCTAGACAAGCCTCAAGAACATGTTGACACGAGTTTTGTTTTACTTTTTTATAATACTGAAATTATTCCTTCCAAGATAAAGCCAACAGTAACTAACACATTATTTATTGACGAAGGAGATACTGTTAGTTTTAAATTACAGTGTGACAATGGCAATTTTCCAATTGAAGAAATTACTTATTTTAGTAACTACCCCATTAAATCAATTACGCCTGTTAACAAATGTAATGATGATTTTACATGGGTTGCTCCATTCGATTTTGTGAAAGATTCCGACAAGGAAAAATTAAAAAAACTGGAGATATATTTTGTTGGCACCAACAAATTTAATAATAAAGATACCGCCGTTATAAATATTGTAGTAAAGGAAAATATTAATTATCCACAACAAGCTATCGAGTTTGAAAAATTGAAAATAGACATTGAGCGATATGTAGTTCAGCTAAAAAGCAGTTTTAGATTAGTAGATAAAAAAATAAAAAAAACAAAAGGTACAAGAACCAGTTTTGATTTGGCATCCGCATCAGCTGGTTTGGGTGGCACGGTATTTTCTTCCTTGCCTGGAAGTAATCAGCAAACTGTTGGAAAAATATTACCCAGTGTAGGGGTTTCATTAGTACCTGTAAAAGAAGCTACTGCTCCAAACAGCAATGCTGATCAGAATACAGCTACATTAATAAGAAGCAGTATTAAACGACTTGAATATTTGCTGGCAGAAAATACACTCGTTGGAGAAAAAGATCCTGATATTTTAAATAAATCAAGGAAACTTAAAGACGAACTAAAACAATCACAAATTCAACTTATTGATATTCCAATTGCTGAAGATACTTCTAGTAATAAGGAACTGGATGACTATTTTAATAATCCTAAAGTAAACAAAAAATACAGGGTAAAGCGCAACAATTAATACACTTGTTTATCTGCAGAGCTTAAGGTTTAATTTTTTTGTATTGAGAAATTGTTATTACCTTTTACCTTGGAAACATTGGATTAAGATCCAACATTTTTATGTTTTTTTGTAGGCTCATGCTGGCTACAAAAAAAGTGGCTTTTAGCCACTTAAAAATTTGAAATTTTTTTTATACCATCTATTCAAGATAAATAGTTTAAGGCCCTTTCTGTTGCATAATAACATCCTTGATTAGCAGGTATCCTTTTGGATTACTTATTAAATCAAGGTAGTTTACATATATCCCAGTATTTTAAGCATACTCTGATAGCTTTGCTCCTTTGCATAAACCCAATCAACAAGTTTACCATTTTTATCATGACCAATTACAACATGCTGCGGAGAAGGAATCAAACAATGTTTAATTCCACCATAACCGCTTATCTGATCCTGGTAAGCACCGGTATGAAAAAAGCCAACATATAAAGGTTCGCCACCTGCTGTTAACTTCGGCAAAAATACCTCATTAATATGTTCTTCACTATCATAATAATCGTGACTGTCGCAGGTAATACCACCTAAGGTTACCCGCTGGTATTCATCTTTCCATTTATTAATAGGTAACATTAAAAACTTTTCGCCAATACCCCAGGTATCAGGCAATGTTGTTATAAAGGAAGAATCTATCATGTACCAAATCTCCCTGTCATTTTGCATTTTTTCGCCTATCACACTATAAATATGGGCCATGCTTTCGCCAACAGTGTAACTGCCAAATTCTGTAAAAATATTGGGCATCTGCACTTTATTTCTTTTACAGGCAACCTTAATATTTCGCACAATCTCATTAATCATAAACTGGTAATCATATTCAAAACCCAATGAATGCTTAATAGGAAAACCTCCACCAATATTAATAGAATCCAGTTCAGGACAGATTTTTTTTAATTGGCAATACAGGTTGATTACTTTATTGAGTTCACTCCAATAATAAATATCATCTTTAATACCTTTATTTAAAAAAATGTGGAGCATTTTTAATTGAAATTTATGTTCAAACCCCTCAATTTCATCTACATAAAATTCCAGTATATCCTTGGCCCGCATACCCAAACGAGATGTGTAAAAAGGAAAGTTAGGCTCTTCTTCTGCGGCTACACGTATGCCTACTTTAAAAGGTACTTTTACATATTTATATGCCTTTAATTCTTCTTTATTATCCAGTATTGGTATTACATTTTTAAAACCCGTATTTAACAACCGTGCGATACGGCTGGTATAGGTTTTTTGTTTGTACCCATTACAAATAATAAATGTATCCTTATTAATTTTTTTCTTTTCGTATAATTTATTTACTATCTCAATATCGTATGCAAAAGAAGTTTCAATGTGAATATCGTTCTTTAAAGCTTCTTCAACAATAAATGAAAAATGAGAACTTTTAGTACAATAACAATAATTATACTTTCCTTCGTATTTATGTTTTTTAAAAGCATTGGCAAACATCACTTTCGCTTTATTAATCTGCATGCCTATTTTAGGTAAATAAGTAAGTTTTAAAGGTGTGCCGTATTTATCAATTAGCGCTTTTATATCCTGCCCGTTATATTGCAAATACTCATTTTCAACTTTAAAATCATGTTGAGGAAAGTTAAAAGTCTGATCTACAAGATCAGCGTAAGTATTGTTCATGTTATTCATTGATTACGAAGGGTTTTATTTATGAAATGCAAATGTACTTCAATGCTAAATGTAATAAATAAAAAAACGGTTATGATTTTATCATAACCGTTTTTTTATAATGTTATATTCAAAACGCTTTCGTTTTTAGTATACTCTAATAGCTTAAGCTTTAACCTGGGCTATCAAACTTTTAAAACTTTCAGGTTCGTTCATGGCCAAATCTGCCAATACCTTACGGTTAATATCAATGTTTTTGACAGCTAACTGGTGAATAAATTCACTGTAGGTTAATCCTTCTGCTCTAACTGCAGCATTGATACGTGCAATCCACAAAGTGCGGTATTCACGTTTTTTTAATTTACGACCAACGTAACTGTACGTTAAGCCCTTTTCCATTACGTTTTTGGCAACGGTATATACATTTTTACGTTTACCGTAATAACCTTTTGCGGCTTTTAGAACTCTTTTTCTTCTAGCCCTTGATGCAACTGCATTTTTTGAACGTGGCATATCTTAATAATTTTGAAATGTTAAGGAGTTGAAATGTAAATTGGTTTAATTAAACTGATTTAACCTTTCAGGCGTAATAAGCGCAATACGAAATCGTGGTTGGTAGAATGTACTACACCATCTTTTCTTAAATTACGTTTACGTTTTTTTGATTTCTTTGTTAAGATGTGACGTTTGAAGGGCTTTTGAAAGGTAACCAATCCGGTTCCAGTAACTTTGAAACGCTTTTTTGCGCTTGAGTTTGTTTTTACTTTTGGCATTTAATAACTTGTTATAGTTACTCCCTGCTGGCGTTTCGAACAGACGAAAACTTTTTGAGCCGTGTGGGAAATGATCAAAAAAGAAATTACTCTTTTTCGGCGGGCAAAGGTAAGGGAAAATAAATTACATTTTAATATTTCATTTACTGTCTTTCCCAGCAACGTTTTCTTTACACATTGCTCATGAAGATAGGATGCTGTAATATACCATAAAATAATAATCTCCTAATGGAAAAATCAACTCTTATCTACCATTTTAAGATTGGCCTCGTTATATCTTTCTCCGGTATTTGGAAATTGTTTCAGCATTGTTTCTATATTTTCATGATCGGTATCAGTAAGTTTAATATCTACACTACCTGCGTTATCTTTCAAATATTTCCTTTTTTTGGTACCTGGTATTGGAATGATATTTTCGCCTTGCGCTAATACCCAAGCAAGGGCAAATTGTGCGGGTGTGCAGCCCTTTTTTTGAGCTAACTCAGCAAAGTGATGGGCAAGTTGTTCATTGTTTTCTTTAGTATCCTGCTGGTATCTTGGCAAAGCTTTTCTAAAATCATTAGCGGGCAGGTCTGCAATATTTAAGGTATTGGTCATTAAACCCCTTGCTAACGGACTAAACGGTACAAAAGTAATTCCCAACTGTTTGCACAAGGGAAGAATTTCTTTTTCTACATCTCTAGTTAATAAAGAATATTCACTTTGCAATGCACTGATCGGATGTATTGCATGTGCCTTTTTTATAGAACTTGCAGAAGCCTCCGATAATCCAAGATACTTTATTTTACCAGCTTTTATCAGATCCGCCATTGCACCAACCATGTCTTCAATAGGTACATTCGGGTCTATCCGGTGTGCATAATAAAGATCAATCACTTCAACATTCAATCTCTTCAAACTGTCTTCCACCGCAATTTTCATGTGAGCGGGAGAGCCATCAAAAACAACACCTTTACCATCCGGGCCTAATTTAAAACCAAATTTTGTAGCAATAAAAATCTTATCCCGATCAGTTTTTAAAATATTTGAAAGCAAAATTTCGTTGGTGCCGTTTCCATAAAAATCGGCAGTATCCCAAAAATTAATTCCTAGTTCCAGCGCATAATTTAAGGTAGCAATCGACTCTGCATCATCGGGTGTACCATAGCCATGACTCATACTCATACAACCAAGTCCGATGGAGGAGAGTTTTTCTTTTAATGCAAATAATCTGTATTTCATACCATAATAATTTATATAATTTTTTCAGATAAGAATGCTACTAATGTGCACATTTACTTAACCAGAACGTTGAAAGTAGCAGGGTTATTGATGGAGTAAAAAAAATATTATATCTTGCATTTATAATATATTTACTAAGTTACTTAACACCTTCTCCTCGGAATAATTTGATAAATAGTCACTGTATTTGAGCGCAACGTTTTTTAAACGTACACCTTGTAAAGACAAGTTTCTGAAAATAAATATTTACTATCCCTTACATAAAAAATACATTTATCAGCCCACATTATTCTTATCTATACCAACAATGCAATAAAAAAGGGAAACAATAGCTTCCCTTTTTTAATATTTTTACACTACGAATTTTTAGGTTTTTTCTGACTTTTAGGTGCAAACATTACCAACATTCTTTTACCTTCCATTTTAGGCATTCCTTCTAATGCGCCCACATCTTTTAAACGGTCAGCAAATTTTAATAATAATAATTCACCTCTTTCTTTAAACATAATGGCACGTCCTTTAAACTGAACATGCGCTTTTACCTTATTGCCGTCCTGCAAAAATTTTTCTGCATGCTTACATTTAAATTCAAAATCATGATCATCTGTATTCGGTGTGAAACGAACTTCCTTTACCTCACTGGTTTTAGATTTCGCTTTCATTTCTTTTTTCTTCTTCTTTTCATCATACAAAAATTTATTGTAATCGATGATTTTACACACTGGTGGCGTAGCTCCAGGAGAAATTTCTACTAAATCTAATTGTTGATCCTGTGCCATTTTTTGGGCATCAGCAAAAGAGTAAATACCAGGTTCAATATTTTCACCTACCAAGCGTACTTCTGGTACTCTTATCATATGGTTAGTACGGTGTTCCTGTTGTTGTTCTTTTTTAAAGCGAGGGTTAAATGCGCCGCGGGGGGCTCTTGGTGGAAATGCCATTAATTGATTTTATATTTAAAATGTGGGGCTTTCGCCCGGGTTTTGATTTAAAGTTAATAAATATTTTCTATTCGAATGCTCTTTTACTTTTTACCTCTTCATTTACATGTGCAATAAATTCGTCAATGGTTTCTACACCAGTATCTCCTTTACCTTGCCTGCGAACTGCCACTTTGTTTTCATTCATCTCTTTCTCACCAATAACCAGCATCAAAGGTATTTTAGCCAACTCCGTATCTCGTATCTTTTTGCCAATCTTTTCATTCCTGTCATCTATCTCTACACGAATATCTGCATTTTTCAAATGTTGTGCCACAATTTCTGTGTATGGCAAAAACTTATCGCTGATAGGTAATAATTTTACCTGTGTTGGTGCAAGCCATAAAGGAAACTTTCCTGCACAATGTTCTATCAAAACAGCGATAAAACGTTCCATGCTTCCAAAAGGCGCCCGGTGAATCATTACTGGTCTGTGTTTGGCATTATCTTCTCCGATATAAGTAAGCTCAAAACGCTCAGGTAAATTATAATCCACCTGTATGGTACCCAACTGCCACTTACGACCGATTGCATCTCTTACCATAAAATCTAACTTAGGCCCATAAAAAGCTGCTTCTCCATATTCAATAACAGTCTTTAATCCTTTTTCTGCGGCAGCTTCAATGATTGCTTGTTCTGCCAATTCCCAATTTTTATCGGTTCCAATATATTTGGCTCTATCAGTTTTATCCCTTAACGAAATTTGTGCTGTGTAATCAGTAAAACTTAAAGAGTTAAAAACATACAGTACCAGATCTATCACTTTTTTAAATTCATCCTTTACCTGCGCAGACATACAAAATAAATGAGCATCATCTTGTGTAAAACCTCTTACTCTTGTAAGTCCATGTAATTCGCCATGTTGCTCATATCTATAGACAGTGCCAAATTCAGCTAAACGCAATGGCAAATCTTTATAACTACGTGGTGAAGTTTTATAAATTTCGCAATGGTGAGGGCAGTTCATTGGTTTTAAAAAAAACTCTTCGCCTTCCTGTGGTGTTTTAATCGGTTGAAAACTATCCTTACCATATTTTTCATAATGACCGGATGTAACATATAAATTTTTATGGCCAATATGTGGTGTAATTACTGGCAGATATCCACTATCCATCTGAGCTTTTTGCAAAAACTGTTGTAGCCTTTCTCTTAGCATTGCACCCTTAGGTAACCACAAAGGCAATCCCATTCCCACTTTTTCTGAAAATGCAAACAATTCAAGCTCTTTACCCAACTTACGATGATCCCTTTTTTTTGCTTCTTCCAACAATACTAAATATTCATCCAACTCTTTTGTACTTGGAAATGTAACTCCATAAATACGAGTCAGCATTTTATTTTTTTCGTCTCCTTTCCAATATGCACCTGCAATATTGGTTAGTTTTATTCCTTTAATAAACCCTGTATTTGGAATGTGGGGACCACGACAGAGATCAGTAAATTTCCCTTGAGTATATAATGTTATTCCTCCGTCTTGTAAATTACTTAACAAATCTAATTTGTATTCATCGCCCTTTTGAGTAAACAATTCTACAGCATCCCCTTTCGAAATTTCTGTTCTTAAAAAAGCATTGCTTTGTTTGGCAAGTTCGGCCATCTTTACTTCCAGTCTGCGTAGGTCTTCCTCACCTATAGAGTTATCCCCGAGATCTACATCATAATAAAAACCAGTTTCAAGTGGTGGACCAACCCAAAACTTTACACCAGGAAACATAGATTCTATAGCCTCTGCCATTAAGTGTGCAGAGGAATGCCAAAAAATAGATTTACCATTAAGATCATTCCAAGTTAATAATTGTAAAGAAGCGTCTTCATAAATTGGTCTTGCAGCATCCCAAATCTGCTGATTTACATTTGCTGCCAAAACTTTCCTGGCTAATCCTTCACTGATTGATTTTGCAATATCCAACGCAGAAACACCTGCTATATATTCTCTTATTGCTCCATCCGGTAATGTAATTTTTATCATATTTGCTGTAGCTTCATCCTTTAAGTTTGCAAATTTAACGAACTATTAGCTAAGGAAGCACATATCTAAAATATCTTTGCGTTCTATTACGTATAACAGAGATTTCAAACATTTTTGGTGGAAAAATTGTTTAAAGAGGGTCGATTTTAATAAATTAATTATAAGATGAAAAAAATATTATTAGCTGTTTTAATGATACTAATAGTCAGCAAGGCCAGTATAGCACAAAAAATTAATGGGCAATGGCGGGGATATTTTAATAGTAAAGGCGATATTGTTTTAACTGGTGGTGATTATACGGAATTTGTATTGGAAATTGAAATTAACGGATCTGATGTAACAGGCTATTCTTATACCTATTTTCTGGACAGAAAATATTATGTTATCTGCTCCCTAGCGGGCACTTATAATAAAAGTACCAATAGCTTAAGAGTTACGGAAACTGCTAAAGTTAAAGGATTAACTCCTCCAGGATGGAGTGACTGCTTACAAACACATATTTTAACCTACGAAAAAAATGACGGTGTAGAAGAGATGAAAGGAAGTTGGAAAACAGCACCAGGCCAATTAGGTAATTGTGGAACTGGTACTACAACTTTAACCCGTAGAACATTAAGTAAAAATCTGGCTTCGTTTAATAAACCAACATCAAACACTCCCTTTACTGGCCCTTCAGCCACAGTAAAAGTTCCTGATTTGTCTGACAATAATAAAAAAATAACCAAAGTACCAGCACCCATAACAAAAGCAAAACCCGCAACAAAACAAAATAAGGTGGTACCGCCACCAGTTGTAAAAAATGAAGTCTTTGTTAAACCAGAACCACTAATAAGTATAATGCCTGAAAAAATTATACCCGATGGTAAAAAACAATCTGAAAAAATACCCGTTATTACGGATATTAATTTTGAAAAGAGAAGTAGTGAAGTGTTGAAGACAATTGAAATTAATAATGAAAATTTTAAAGTTGATCTGTACGATAATGGCGCAATTGACGGGGATAGCATCTCCCTGTTTTACAATGGAAAACTTATATTATCTCACAAAATGTTAAGTGAAAAACCTATCAGTTTAATATTGGATGCAACAACTACCTATGCTGTAAACGAACTAACAATGTATGCTGATAATTTAGGGACTTTACCACCAAATACAGCACTGATGGTGGTTACAGATGGAGACAGCAGATACGAAGTAAGGATTTCATCTGATCTTAAAAAAAGTGGAACAATTCGTTTTGTGCACAAAGCAAAAAAAGAATAATATATCTATCGCCATCATTTAAAATTTGAGGTAATCCAGATCATCTTTTTACTTGATACTACTTTACCTAATTTGCCATAATACTATCTTTTACTTCACCGCAATGCAACATAGTAGCTTTAAATTCCTGATCATTTTTACCAAGGTAAGGGTTAATTATTTCTTTTGTATTGCTTATCCAGTTTGCCTCTTTTCCATCGCCAAATG
Organism: Ferruginibacter sp.; assembly: GCA_025352695.1. GTDB lineage: Bacteria > Bacteroidota > Bacteroidia > Chitinophagales > Chitinophagaceae > Ferruginibacter. Next base: position 15,112 of record JANXSK010000021.1, read on the forward strand.
CCATAGGACAATTTTGCCAGTATAATGTTTTTCCCTCGTAATGAATTGTTTTAAGTAAGGGATAAATACTCTCTCCTACCATCCTGAAATCCTGACGCATTTCTGTAATAGTTATTTGCTTCAAAAGGCTTTCAGCATTGGCTTTTATGTCATTTAACTGCATTGTAGCACTTTCTAAAATACCGGTGGTATCTTTCTTTAGTTCATCAAGTTTTAAACTATCTGTAAATACAAGGAATCTTTTTGCTGCTGCTTTCGCCATTGCAGTATCAGCGTCTACAAAAGCGGCTTTTAAATCGAAATAAGCGTTCAACATTGCATCTAGGCTGCTATTAAAAATAATAGAATGTTTGTGTGCTTTTAGTGGGCCTGCTTTTGCAATTTCAGGAGTATTAGTAGTCCTGAATTTAAACCAATAAATAACGAATGCAATTAGTAATATACCTACGATTAAACCTATCTTTTTCATCTACGTAATTTTAGGCAAAGCTAAGTGATAACATCAAAATCTTTAAATAGTTTGCCGATTGAATTACTTTTGTAGCCAAACAGGTTTTCAATATTAAATATTTTATATACAATTATGCTTTTAGGATTACAAAATGTGACGTTTGAATTTGGTGCCCGTACAATAGTGGAAGATGCCACATGGCATATACAACCCAATGAGCGAATTGCGTTAATTGGGTACAATGGTACTGGTAAATCTACTTTATTAAAAGTGTTAACCCGTCAATATTTACCAAATAAAGGAACTGTTGAGCAAGGCAAGGAAACAACCATAGGTTTTTTACACCAGGATCTTTTAAGCTTTGATACAGAAGATTCCATTTTAGAGGTAGCTATGGGCGCTTTTGAAAGAGTTAAAGAACTTGAAAAAGAAATTGAAGCAATAGGGCTTGAATTAGAGAGAACAGGTGATGAAACGCTGGCGCATGATTATTCTGAAAAATTACATGAACTCGAAATATTGGGTGGCTACGATATTCATCATAAAACAGAAGAAATTTTACAAGGCCTGGGTTTTACAAATGATACCCTGCACAAACCTTATAAATTATTTAGTGGTGGTTGGCGCATGCGGGTTTTATTGGCAAAAATGATTTTGATGCATCCTGATGTTTTATTACTGGATGAACCTACCAACCACCTTGATTTACCAAGTATTGAATGGCTTGAAAAATATTTAAAAAATTACCAGGGTGCAGTAGTAATGGTAAGCCATGATCGTTATTTTTTAGATAGAATGGTAACGAAAGTGGTAGAATTATACCAACAAAAATTACATTTTTTTACCGGTAATTACAGTTACTACGAAACAGAAAAAGCGCTAAGAGTTGATATGCAGCAAAAGGCTTATGAAAATCAGCAGGACTACATAAGACAAAATGAAAAGTTTGTGGAAAGATTTAAAGCAAAAGCAAGTAAAGCCGCAGCAGCACAAAGTATTGTGAAGCGTTTAGAAAAATTAGACCGCATAGAAAACGTAGAAATCGAACGCCCAAATATGCGCATCAACTTTTCGATGGATAAACAACCTGGAAGAGTTTTATGTACGTTGAAAAATGTAAGTAAAAGTTTTGGCGATCTTGTAATTATGGAAAATACTGGCGCAGAAATTGATCGTGGTGATAAAATTGCGTTGATTGGTGCCAATGGAAAAGGTAAGTCGACTTTACTGCGGGTAATTGTAGGCAATGAAGAATTTACCGGCGATAGAATTTGGGGACACAATGTGGATGAATCTTTTTATGCGCAGCACCAATTAGAAGCTTTGAATATTAACAATACCGTTTTAGATGAAATGAAAGATAGCGGTAGTGGAAAAACAGAATTAGAATTACGGAGTTTATTGGGTTGCTTTTTATTTAGCGGTGATGCTGTGGATAAAAAAATTAAAGTATTAAGCGGAGGAGAAAAAGCCCGTGTGGCATTGGCTAAAACAATCGTAAGTAAAGCCAACTTTTTAATGCTGGATGAACCTACCAATCACCTTGATATTCACTCGGTGGATTTATTGATTGGCGCTTTAAATAATTACGAAGGCAGTATAGTTTTTGTAAGTCATGATAGACATTTTGTAAGTAAAATAGCCAACAAAATATGGGAAATCGAAGACCATAAAATTGTAGAATTTAAGGGCAGTTATGCAGAGTGGGAAGATTGGAAAGAAAGGCGAATGGCCGCAGCAAAACTAGCTGAAGTAAAAGTTGCATCTCCACAACCAACTTCAAAAAATTCCAGAGAGCAAGGCTCTAAAAAAGAAGTGCTGCCAGAACAGCAGGTAAATAACCAACGAAGCCCAGTTGATAAAGAAATTAAAAAAGAGTACCAGAAAAACAAAAACCGTTTTCAGCAAATAGAAGAGCAGCTGGCGTTATTAAATAAAAAGAAAGCAGATCTGGAAGTTTCAATGGCTTCATCTGATAGCTACTCAAATAAAGATAAGTTTCATCAAACCGAAACATCTTACAAAAAAGTTGTGGAAGAGTTAACAAGTTTAAATAAAGAGTATGAAATTGTATTTGAAAAAGTAATGGAATTAGAAGAAAAAATGGGTTAGAAATTATGATTGACAATACCCAAAACCCTTGCGTAAAATGTAAGGGTTTTATTTTTATTCAAAAGAAATTATTAGTTTTAAAGTGCGCTTTCCTACAGGTTAAATAGGCTCAAATTGTTTTACTGTTAAAACATTCATCTCAATTGTTTAGCCCTCTATTCTTATAAAATAATTTGTATTACGTCACTTAATAAAAAAAGCCCTTGGCAAATTTTGAGGGGCTTTTTTTACAATAATTTTTTAAAGCTAATTAGTTATTTCCTACAAATTCTACTCTTCTGTTTTTTGTACGTCCTGCTGCAGTTTTATTATCTGTTACCGGATTTTCAATTCCAAAACCAGTAGCTGTTAACCTATCAGTACTAATTCCTTTTTTAACAAGATATGCTTTAACCAAATTGGCTCTTTTTTGAGAAAGTACGAGGTTGGTTGCAGGTTTACCGATGTTATCAGTGTAACCATTTATTTTTACATTTAAGCCTGCATGCTCTTTTAAAATTGCAACAGCTTTACCAAGTTCAGTTCTAGCTTTAGCAGTTAAGTTAGCACTTCCAGATATAAATTGAACATTGTCAGCATTAAAAGCATAATCGGCCAACACAGGACAGCCGTGGTTTTCAGCAGTACCTTTTTCAGTAGGACATTTATCTTCTTCATCATTAACACCATCACCATCAGTATCTGGTACCGGACAACCCTGGTATCTTGCAACGCCTGCAACTGTAGGGCATTTATCTTCTTCATCATTAATGCCATCACCATCTGTATCAGGTATTGGACATCCGTTATATTTAGCCAATCCTTTTATTGTTGGGCATTTATCATCAGTGTCGGCAATCCCATCTCCGTCGGTATCAGGACATCCTTTAAATGCAGCTAAACCAGCCACATCAGGACAAGCATCTAAACTGTCCGGCACTCCATCATTGTCTCTATCAACTACTACTGGTACAATTGGAACTACCGGTAATGGCGCTGGTACAAATGCTTCGGTACTCCTGATACTCTGAGTAAATCCTAAAGCATAAAATGCATTATTATCCAATTTTAAAGAGGCAAGTGTTGCTCTGTAATTTCCTTGTAAAAAAAGGTATCCTTCATTATTTAAATTTACCTGTAAACCTACGCCCAAAGGAACGTATGGAGCCCAAACGCCTTTACCATAACTACCAACACCTATACCTGCGGTAGCAAATGGGTTAAACAAATGGTTATTTTCTAAAAGTCGGGCATGAAGCGATCCTTCAAATTCGTTGGTATATTTATTTTGAATATTTACATTTTTAGAATAATCGGTAAACAATCCATTATAGCGAATAGAGTAATCAATGTGTTTTGACAGACCATGCCAGTACATCAGTGAAAAACCAGGTTCAACCTTTCCTACTTTAGGAATTGAGGCTGAAAAATCTATCAGGTTACCGCTAAAACCAATTGCCGATCCTTTTTTTGGTCCGCCAAAGTCTTGTGCAAAAGTTAATTTTGTAAAAAAAATTGTAATTAAAACTGCTAAAAAAAATTTCATTGTCATAAAGTTTTTTAATTGAGAAAAATCAATAAAAGAATAAATTAAAATTCTGTTATTAATTAAAAAATAAGATCGTAAATATAACATTAATTAAAATTATTTTTTAGAACCTCAAATATTAAAATTTATGCAAAAACATTTTTTTAATTTTAAAACTGTCTAAACGGATAAGTGAATTGCCCTATATTTGCAAAAAATTAAAGACTTGGTAGCTCAGCTGGATAGAGCATCAGCCTTCTAAGCTGAGGGTCATTGGTTCGAATCCAATCCAGGTCACTGCATTGGACAAATCGAAAATAGCTTCGGTTTGTCCAATTTTATTTTCGCTGAAATCCTTGCCCATACTATATATCAGCCTAACGGCTTCGTTAAGACGGGCGGTTCGATAATGGAATCCGTCAAAAGTGAGTTTTTCGGGATATATCGAACCAATTATTTCTCTCTTGGCTTCATTATTTGCATTTTCATACAATTTATCAAGTGATGTGAGATTAGCTATAGCTTTATTTAGTAAGGGTTCTATGTTATTACTCTCTTTTGAAAGCTCCATTAATTTGGATTCCAAACCTGTTATTTTCTTGTAACTACTCACCCCCTCTCAATAATCATT
>JANXSK010000025.1 GCA_025352695.1 Ferruginibacter sp.
TGAAGCTTTGCTGGAAAATAATGACAATGTAAAAATGAAACTGATTTTTACAACACCAAATCTGGAAGCCCATAGTGCTATAAAGCCTACCCGTCATTTAATGGCTATTGCGGCAAAAAATAACACAGAAGAAATGCTAAAACAATCATTAGATGATTGGTATCTACCTGATAAAAAAGATTATGCCTTGTTTGCGAAAAAATACCCCATGAATGGTGAGCTACTACAACAGGGTACAAAAATTGAAGCGATGGAAAAATGGTGCAACGAAATAAAGGTAGCTTTTACACCAACAATTTTTATAAATGGATATCAACTCCCCGATGCTTATAGTATTGAGGATTTAGAATATTTTCTTTTGGAATAGCTCCCTGAAAGAAAAGCCTGACGGAACTAAACTAATGTGGCCACATTGGTTGTTGGGCGGCCAAAGCCTTTGATGCTAAAACTCAAGGCGCAAACAATTTTACATTAACAAAAAAAACAAACAAATGCAAACAAAAAAAATGAGCCTTGCTAATATTAAAGGTAAATTGAGCAGGGTGGAAATGAAGAACATTATGGCGGGAAGCGGAGGTTATTCATGTGTTAGCCCCGAAGCCACCTGCAAATGCAATGGAGTTGAACTGGGATGCCTCACTCCTTCTGCTTGTATAGCTAAATGTTAACCTAATTTATCTATTGGGTCGATTTTCTTATCAGCCCAATAGATTTCTAATTGTCACTAAATAGTATGAAAATAAAATTCATAATAATTACTCTTCAACTTCAATGTAGTTTTACGTTATTAAATGCGCAAAGTGCTAATCTGTCAGCTACAATTAATAATACAAAAGACTCTTCAGAAATTTGGTTCTGTAGATCTATCGATGGAAAGCCTATTAATTACTGCGGTATGTACGACAAAGCCATAGTACATAACGGTGGTTTTAACAAATCTATTGATGTTGCAGATGTCAGTATTGTCACTATTGTGTCTGATAAATATCTACCAAAAATTTCAATAATTTGTGAAAAAAATGACTCTGTCAGATTAAGAATAGTTCAAAACAGGAATGAAACGTATGATGTCCAATTTGATGGAAACAATGCTGAAGGTCAGATCTTTTTTTATCAATCTCCCGTTTTTCATAATTACTTATTAACTCCTATTTTGGCAGCTATTACAGATGAAATGCAAAAAAAAGACTTGTCTTTTACATTAACGATAAATAGACTAGATAGCATCAAACAAAAACTTTTTTCGATAGCCGATACCCTTTATCTAACCAAAAAAATTTCCGCGCCATTCTATAAGATTATTAAACTACAAAGTGATATGCAATTTCTATCTTCTTTAGAATCTTGCATCCAAAATTCTCTCGGTAAATTAAGTTTAAATGCTAAACCTAGTTACTTAACCAAAGTTGAATCTCTGATGACCCAGTTGCAGAAATTTTATTATGAAAAATACGATCCATTTTCCCTGGTTTATAATGATGTCGAACAGAATTTGCGATTAATAAATTGTAAAAATAAATGCAGATTAGTAGCGAGTGGAATTTTTTTAGGTAAAAAAAATGATATTGGTTTGTGGGAAAGGTCAAGTGAAAAAAGTTATTCATTTGCACCAATAGAACTTCAGCATCGAATGATGGCAATTAATCTTAGTTTTAATTGCTTTTATAACCGAGCAGGAAAACAGAATCTAGAGGACATCGCAGATTTTCAGTTGTTTAAAACAAAATTTCCCAACAGCCCATATATACCAACTCTAAATAAATATTTTAAGAAGGAGATAATTTTTTTACAAAAAAACTTGTCTGAAAAGTAAAACTCCACTTTTAAATACAACGAATAGAAAAAGACAAAACTACAACGGATTATTTTAATAATGCCGCCAAGACATTTTCATAACGTTTAATCTATAGCAAGAAAATTTCGAAATGTCATGTTACCCGGTTGAGAGCTGTGCATACACGTACATAATTTTCTTTTAGAATAGCTCCCTAAAAGAAAAGCCAGATGGAGCTAAACTGATGTGGCCACATTGGTTGTTGGGCGGCCAAAGCCTTTGATGCTGAAAGCTAAGGCAGTAACAATGATTTCTAAACTTTAAAACTTAAAAATGCAAACAAAAAAAATGAGTCTTGCAAACATACAGGGCAAATTAAGCAGAAATGAAATGAAAAATGTAGTGGCTGGTTATTCAGGTACTGGACCGTGTAAAGCAAGCTGTACAAGATGGAATACATCTACTCTAGTGTTTGATACCGGTACTTGCAGTCAAGGAACAGTTACAATAGGAAACACAACGGCTGTTACCTGTGATTGTTCTCTTTCTGGTGGTAGCAGTTGCTTTAAAGATGCTTAAGTAAAATAAAGCGGCCGTACAAGTTTCATTTTATGAATTGCGTTTTAACCCACATTGCAGCCTAAGCAATCATTTTTTATCATTTTTCATGATTATTTTGGGTTTTAAATTCTAAAACCCCTGCTACTATTGGGTTTTGTTTTTTAGAATGGTTTGTAGTACACGGCGGGGTGTTCGTAGATCAATAGCTATTTTTAGCTTTGTGGCCAATGTATTTAAAAGCTTCATTTAGACACAATCCCGACATTAAGGATATTGCTGCTTACTACCGGCTGGTAGAAAGTTA
>JANXSK010000134.1 GCA_025352695.1 Ferruginibacter sp.
GCAATAAATGATAATAAAAGCAGCCTCTATGAAGCTGCTTTAAAAAATATTGAAGAAAAATATCCTGTTAATCCGGCTTCGGCGCAGACCATGTATTTAAGAGCACAGCTTTACAATGAACGTGGACAACAGTTTGAGCCAATCATTAAAACTACAGATCAGTACGAGATAAAAAGAGCAAAGGAGTTGTGCGAACTGGCTGTTAAAAAATGTCCGAAAAGCGAAGGTGGTATCAATGCACAAAATCTCATTAACCAAATTGTACAACCTGCTTTAAGCTTACAAACAGAAAAAGTAAATGTTCCAAACCAGCCTTTCAGAACATTGATTAGTTATAAAAATACCAAAGCAGTTTACTTCCGTATCATTAAAACATCGAGAGATGAAATAAAAAAGATGGATAGAAGGGTAGATGATAAATTGTGGAAAGCCATCGTTGCATTAAAGCCTATTAAAACATGGAGCGTTACTTTGCCCGATCCGCAGGATTACCAGTACCATGCTGTAGAAATAAAAGTGGATGGTCTGGACAATGGTACCTACCTTATTTTGTCTAGCATAGAGGAGAATTTTTCTTTACAAAAAAACATCATCGCCAAACAACTTACCTATGTAAGCAATATCAGTTATATAAAAAATAATAAGAACGAATATTATGTGCTGAACCGGGACAATGGCCAGCCTTATAACAATGCCGCCGTGCAGGTTTGGGAAACAAAATATAATTACACTAAAAGTGAAAATGAAGATATAAAAGAAGAGAATTATACCGCTGATAAAAATGGTTTGTTCAAACTAAAAAAAGCCAAAGCGTATAGAAATATTTTATTTCAAATTAAAGCAGGTTCAGATGAACTTTTTTTAGATGAAAACAATTACAATACCTACTACAACAGTTACGAACAACCTCAGCAAATAAAACCCATAACATTTCTTTTTACAGATCGTTCCATTTACCGCCCTGGACAAACAGTTTATTTTAAAGGCATTGTTTTGCAAAAAGGAATCAAAGCAAATGAATCGAACATCCTTGCTTCGTTCAATACAAGCTTGCAATTAAAAGATGCCAATAACCAAAAGTTGACGGAACTAAAAATGGTTACCAACAAATTTGGTTCTTATCATGGTTCATTTAAATTACCTGAAGGTTCATTAAACGGTCAATTTAGTTTGTATGATACCGCAACAAAGGCATCGCAATATTTTAGTGTGGAAGAATATAAGCGCCCCAAATTTTTTGTAGAAGTACAAAAACCAACAGGCACTTATCGTTTGCTGGATAGCATTACAATTACCGGCACTGCGAAAGCCTACGCAGGAAATAATATTGATGGCGCAAAAGTAAAATATCGGGTAGTGCGTAAAGTGCGGTATCCTATCTGGATTGGCTGGGGAGGTTACATCCGCAAAGGTGGCCGCATTGGCAACCCAATGGGTAATAGTGAGGAAGTAGAAATAACCAATGGCGATGCAACAACCGGTGCTGACGGCAGTTTCAATATTGCCTTTAAAGCATTGCCTGATAAAAGCGTTGATAAAAAAAGTCAGCCCACTTTTTATTACGAGGTTAGTGCAGACATCACTGACCTGAATGGCGAAACAAGAAGTGGAAACACCTCTGTAGCGGTAGCTTACCAGATGCTGCAAATAGAAATTAATATGCCGGAAAAGCTATCTGCTGACAGCCTGAAAAACATCCCCATAAAAAGTACAAATTTAAACGACATTGAAGAAAAGACGACAGCCACTATTACCATAGAGCAATTAAAGACACCTGCTAAAATTTTCAGGGAAAGATACTGGGAGCAGCCTGATGAGTTTGTTATGAGCCGGGACGAATACTACAGCTATTTTCCTTATGATGTGTACAAGAATGAGAACGAAGTAAAAAACTACGAAGCTGGAGATAAAATTTTTAAAAAGACAGACAGCACGAACGGCGTCCCGATAGTTATCGGGAAAGCAATAGCTGCAGGTTGGTATAGGATCGTAGCAACCGCAAAAGACAAATATGGTCAAGTGGTGAGAACAGAAAAGTACGTTCAACTCTACAGCAACAAATCGGTAGAACCTTCCTTTACTCCATTAGAAATTATTGCTGATAAAAACAGTGTTGAACCGGGACAAAAAATTAATTACAGCATTAAAACAGGCTTTCAGAATATCTGGCTGATACACGCATTGAGCATGATAGATGATGTCAACAATACAACTTACCAAACAATCAAATCTACCCAGCCATTTAAAAATGAAATGGCGGTAAATGAAACGGATCGTGGCGGCATAGCATTGAGTTATGCATTTGTGCAGCACAACCGGATGTACAAAGGCAATGAAAGTTTTGATATTCCCTGGAACAACAAAGAACTGACCATTGACTATGCTACCTTCCGGAATAAATTATTGCCTGGCAGCGAAGAAAAATGGAAAGTAAAGATCAGTGGTAACAAAGGAGAAAAAGTAGCATCAGAAATGCTGGTAAGTATGTACGACGCCAGCCTTGACCAGTTTAAACCACATAGCTGGAGTGTATTTAATATCTGGCCAAGATTGTACAATACAAATAGCTGGATGGGGAATGGGTTTGAAGCTATTAATTCAGAAGTGTATAACCGACTGGAAAATGATTATGTAAACCCGCTGTCAAAATCTTATGATCATTTTTTATTTTACAATGGCAATTATTATGGATCGGATGAAGTTGTTGTTACAGGATATGGAACTACGAGAAGAAAGAGTGTTATGGGCAGTGTGAACAGTATGAGTGAAAAAGCATTAATTGCATTACCAGAAGTTAATCAAATGAAATTCAGCGCACCAAAAATTGTAAATGACGAAGATGTAAGTACAAATAAAAAGATGGAAGCCGACTCTACATCCATAACAATAATAAACAATAAAAAACAAACAGAAAACCAATCCCAGATCCGAAAAAATTTCAACGAAACAGCTTTCTTCTTTCCCGATTTAAAAACAGATGCCGAAGGCAATGTTGAATTTTCATTCACCATGCCCGAAGCATTAACACAATGGAAGCTGATGACATTTGCCCATACCAAAACACTGGCAAGCGGCTATGCAGAAAAAACAACCTTAACACAAAAACCATTGATGGTACAACCCAATGCGCCCCGCTTTTTAAGAGAAGGCGACCGCGTAGAGTTTAGTGCCAAAATTGTAAACCTGAGTGATAAAGAAATAACCGGCACCACACAATTGGAATTGCTGGATGCAGCCACCAACAAACCTGTAGATGGCTGGTTTAAAAATATTTTTCCAACACAATATTTCACCGTAGCAGCAGGTCAAAGTGCAGCCGTAAAATTCCCAATAGAAATACCATTTAACTTTAACTCAGCAATGACGTACCGCATAGTAGCGAAGTCCACCGGTACAAGCGATTCAAAAGACACCGGCAAAAAAGCAAACTCGTCAAATTACCCTCCTTTAGGGGATGGAGGCAGCTTCTCCGACGGCGAAGAAATGGCACTGCCTGTTTTAACCAATCGCATGCTGGTAACAGAATCAATGCCTATTAATTTGCGCAACGAAACAACAAAGGATTTTACATTTCAAAAACTGTTAAACAGCGACAGCAGTCAGACTATCACCAACCATGCATTAACGGTGGAATACACTTCTAACCCGTCATGGTATGCTATACAGGCTTTGCCTTATTTAATGGAACATCCTTATGAATGTGCAGAGCAAACTTTTAACCGGTATTATGCAAATACAATGGCCACTTTTGTAAGCAACAGCATGCCAAAAATTAAAACCGTATTTGAAAAATGGCGTACCGCAGATACAGCAGCATTACTGAGCAACCTTCAAAAAAATGAAGAACTAAAATCAGCTTTGTTGCAGGAAACACCATGGGTACTGGATGAACAAAATGAAAGCCAGCAAAAGAAAAATATTGCCCTGTTGTTTGATATGGTAAAAATGAGCAGCGAAACTGACAAAGCCATCACCCAACTAAAAGACATGCAAAGCAGCAACGGCGGTTTTGTATGGTTCAAAGGCGGGATGGATGACCGTTATATTACGCAATACATCATCACCGGTATCGGCCATTTAAAAAAACTGAATGCCTTA
>JANXSK010000206.1 GCA_025352695.1 Ferruginibacter sp.
CAGCACATCAAAGCACAATAACATCGGTTCCCGGCTTTCAATAAAAGTTTGTTTGATGGCTTCTTTTAATGCTGCCGCTTCTACCAATTCCAACGAATGAGTGGGTAAAAAATAGATCTTGCTGGTAGCATCCGGCTGGTGACCACTACGGCCTGCTCTTTGTAAAAATCGGGCAACTCCTTTGGGAGAGCCAACTTGTATCACCGTATCTACCGGACGAAAATCTACCCCCAAATCAAGACTAGCAGTACATACCACGGCTTTTAATTTTCCGGTGTGCAAATTATCTTCAACCCATAAACGTAAGTCTTGTTCAATACTGCCATGATGCAATGCGATGGCTCCTGATAGTTCGGGTGCCACATTCAAAATTGCCTGGTACCATCGTTCCGTCATACCACGGGTATTGATGAAGATAAGGGTGGTTTTGTTATTGTTGATGATAGGAATTACTTTTTCTACCAGTTTCAATCCAAGGTGTCCCGCCCATGGATATTTTTCTATTTCATCAGGGATGATAGATTCAATCTCAATCTTTTTGTTGATGATGGCTTTTATAATTTTTCCTGCTGATTGTTCATTTTCATTTAAAGAAGCCAATAGTACTTCTTTGGCCTGCGCTAAATTACCAATCGTAGCAGAAATGCCCCAAATACTGAATGATTGTTGTTTCTTTTTTGGGAGAGTGATTCTTTTTTTTACGCCAATTATTCGTGATAATGCCAACTCAACCTGCACCCCTCTTTTGCTGCCAAGCAATTCGTGCCATTCGTCTACCGCTACAATTTTTAATGGTTCAAAAACTTTGGAATAATTTTTTTGAGCCAGCAACAAATGCAAACTTTCCGGAGTAATGATGAGCACTTCGGGCATCAGCCTTTTTTGTTTCTGCCGTTCGCTCATACTTGTATCTCCATTGCGGATACCTACTTTCCAACGCATACCCAATTCCATTATTACTTCTTCCATGGCCCGGCCAATATCTTTTGCCAATGCACGCAAAGGTGTTATCCAGATTAGTTGTAAGCCACTCTTTATTTTTGTTTGATAATTATCCGGATTGTTATTAATAAAATCAATCACTGCACCTAAAAATACCGAGAAGGTTTTACCACAGCCTGTCGGTGCATTAACCAGCCCACTTTTACCATCAATAATTTCTTGCCAACTCTGTTGCTGAAATAAAAAAGGGTGGCGGTCTTTTGATGCCAGCCATGCGTGCATGATATTATAGCCTTTGGTGGATGATAGTTTCAAGAAATGGGTTTGCTATTTTAGTTTATTATGTTGGTTTTATTGCTGTTGTAAAAGTATTGTCCGGGCTAAGAAGCCATGTGGTACATCGTTGCGTCGCCCTCTTGTACTTTTAAAACTATTTTGTGCGTCGGCATCTTCAATAAGTCAAAAGCGCTGTTCCTCCTTTATAGCAACGTCTCTCAACGGGCTATGAGTGGGTTAGAAAAAACGTTTAATTTATCACTTTTGTATTTATTCTACGTTCTTTTCGTTGGTCAATCCTTCTTTGTTTGTTGTTATGCAATAGAAGTTTATTTGAATTAGTTTATCATTTTCAAACCGATAAACGTCACAAGAAGAAACAAATGTCTTTTTATTGTCTTTGTTTGTAAAAACTGCTGTTCCATCAATCGCTACACAACTTTCACCTGCAACAATATTACTGATTTGGAAATCTGTTGTAACTTCTGAAAAATATTTTGCTGTTTCAGCACAAAATTTAATGATGTTTTCTTTGCCTTGTAATATTTTTTCTCCAATAATATTCCATTGTGTTTTTTCGGTCATATATGAATAACAATTTTCAAATTTTCCACTTGAAAATTGTAATGCTATTTCTTTAATTATTTGTTTCATATTTTGTTTGTTTTATGTAACAGATGATTCTTACTTCCTACCAACATTTTCTCAATGTGCCAAGAGCAGCGCAGAGGACGCTTCAGTTTTTTGGTTAACTATTTTATTGAATGCCTCCTTTTCCATTTCCATAAAGTTAGTAACAGTATAAATACCTTGCATACACATTAAGATATAATTTTGCTTTTATGGGATAGGATAAAGGTATTACAAAGTGTAGAATTATGCAGAACAAGCCACTTGTATTAATGATATACTTTTTCAGCCCAACTTATAACTTGTTAAGAGAAGTTGCTGTTTATGTAACATTCGTCTGCATGCTGTTTGTTATAAGTTTGGCAACAAACAAGTTGGGAACCCAGCATAGCCATGCCACAATAGTATATGCAGTAATGAAATCTTTGAAAATTAAAATTAGAATTGGAAGCCATATTCTTAATGTTAAAGCTGCAAAACAGGCTGTATAACTATACACCATTAATTTTTGATGGATGTAAATATTTCTTTTTTTAATGTTTATAAAAGCCATAAGGGTAATGCTAAACCAACATATTCCCAAACATATAAAACCCAGAGCAGATGGTAGTCCTCCAGTTGCAAAAAATCCGATGTATATTCCAGCAAAGGCACTAAACGCAACAGAAATAATATACACCATCCCAATTCGTCTGTGAAAAATAATATTTTTATTTCTAAAATTTGAATTGAACTGAGTCCAGCCGGTAAGTAACGCAATACCTCCAAGAATTATGTGGATATAAAATCCGATATTCCAAAAGGGATTAGTCAATAACTCGTTTGATTTGGAACTTAATAACCCAAATTTTCTATCAATTAAAAAATAAATACCTGGATAAAATCCTATCAAAATTACTAGGATCGCTACTAATAACCATAACCTGTTTCTTATCATAATATTGCTAAATAAATTACAACCAATGTTTTGCAATTGTAAAATACTGAAATTCAGTTTGCAATTTTTACAAGGCAATAATCATACAGCCTATAGCCAAAAAAATAGTCTCTGATGACCGGGGCTTTTATATTTTATGTTGAGATTTTTTTGTTTGTCTTCCCAACTTCTGGGTGCAGGGTCTCTCTATATTTAAATTCTATTAAAATATTATTTCATTGTTCTTATTTCAAATTTAAATCAGTTTTTTCGTAAACATGTTTGCCCAATGGTAAACTTTTTTTGAGCTTCCAAAAATGTCTTACTTGTTCAATTGTCATACTTGGATTCTCTGCAAAAAAGTCCCGAATATATTTGTTGAATTGATTGACTGGTGGAATTTCGCTTTTGAAATTTTTCTTTTACGCTGTTCGTTTAGTCTGTGCCATTCATTTATTGCGTCTTGTAATGTTTTACCATAATTGTTTTTCATAAAGTTCATAAATGGAATACTAAAATGAAATTTGTGGCCGCAATGTTGCTTTAAAAAATTTCTTGTATTAGGTCCGTTTTTATAACTATCTGTAATAACAGTGTCTAAACTTAATACTGATTTTGACCAAAGAAATTTTGAGGTTGGCTTGTATGATTTTGATATTTTTTCTTGTGTAGTAATTCCTTTGTCTAACGTAAGTGCAATGCTGTCCAGAATATCAAACTTAGTTCCCACGTAACTAAACTGTTTTCGTTTGCAAAAATCTACCAGCTCTTTTTTGCCAATACCAACGTTTCAATTCGTCACCTGTTTCAATCTCGTTAATGTCAGGACGTGTCATTTTTCTTTGTCTAAAATACGGTTGTGTTTATTATTTATTTTCGTTCTGGGAGGTTGTGGGATTTTAATTTTTTTACATAAATATGTACAAGGTGAATTGCTCAAGTGGCGTATAGTTTTTGTAATTACACCGTAAGCAATTCAAAACAAAACAAGGGCTAAGCAAACAATTCCAATTCGCACTTACCTAATCCGTCGGGGGTTGTGTAAAAAGGTCTTTTTTCTACCAAATAATGCGTATCCTGGGCAATTCCTAGTGCATGATAAATAGTTTGGTGTATCTGGTCGATCATAATAGGTTTTTCAATGGTTTTGCAAGGGCGTTCTTCTGCTGTTTTACCATAAACATTTCCTTTTTTTATTCCTCCGCCAAACAGTAGTATAGAACCTCCATCTGTAAAATGTCTGTGCATTCCATAATTTTTAATGTCCTGAATAATATCTGGCTGATTCACCTGCTCTTGTACTTTTAGTTCGGGGCGTCCTTCTACCATCATATCTCTGCTAAATTCACTGGCTAAAATTACCAAGGTGCGATCCAGGTGTCCTGAACGTTCGAGGTCTTTTATTAATCTTGCAATAGGGCCATCAATTTGTTTTTTCATATCAATTAGCCTGGTATGGCCATTATCATGGGTATCCCAGTTTTTAAAGGGTTCATATTCGGTAGTCACACTAATAAAACGAGCCCCTTTTTCCGCAAGTCGGCGAGCCATCAAACAACCTAACCCAAACTTTCCTGTGTTATAAACATCGTAACTTTCCCTGGGCTCATTATTCAAATCAAAGGCGGCTGCCTCGGGAGATTTTAAAAGGATATAAGCCTGTTCCATAGATCTTCTCAACGATTCTTTTTGATAATCACTTCCAAATTCGCCAATGGCAGAATTGCTCATCAACTCATTGTACAACTGATTTCTTTTTTCAAACCTGCCAATCGACATTCCAATGGGTGGTTTTACACTTTCCAAACCAGAAGATGGATCTGGTATCAGAAATGGTCCGAATTCATTTCCCAAAAATCCGGCGGTATGAAAGGCTTTTAATTCTTCTCCTTCTCCTAAAGTAAATCGTTGGCCAATATTTACAAAAGCTGGAATAACCGGATTGACCGGCCCCAATTCCTTAGCAATCCAGGATCCAATATGAGGTGCCGTAACAGATTGAGGTGGCTTGTAACAGGTATGCCAATGGTATTGATGGCGTGAGTGTAAAATGTGTCCCATATCTGCAGCCACATAAGATCGGATTAGGGTGCCTTTATCCATTATCTTTCCGATGGAATCCAGGCCTTTGGAGAAGTAAACACCATCAAGTGCAGTTGGTGCCGACTTGAAAGTGCTCAGCACATCATTGGCCATCATCCCTTTGGAGAAGGGAGTAAATTTTTTAGGATCAAAAGTATCTGTATGTGACATTCCTCCAGCCATCCAAAGCAGAATAACTGTGTCAGCACTGGAATTTATTTTTTTGCTGGCGCAAGATGATAAGAAACTGGTAATGGGAGCCCCCGCTGCAAGTGCTGCAATGGTAGCGGCAGAGCTTCTTCTTAAAAAATCCCGCCTGTTCCAAGAAGTATGCATAAACAATAATTTATTATTGAACGATTTTATTTAATAAATAATTTGAAATTCAGGAAGTAGCATAACCGACCAAAATAAATCCTGTATAGAATCTGTTGCAGGTGTATCGCCTAATAATTTTTTGGCAACCAGGTATTCTTTTGGTTGAGCGTCTCTGCCCAATGCCTGCCTGTAAATTTCTTTAATGATACGATCACTGGTTACATATTTTTTTTGCCATTTTTTTGCTCCTTTACTAATCATTGAATTAAATCTTTCGCCGTTGGTTAATTCCAGCGCTTGTAAAAGATTTGCCTGCGATTCTCTGCCAGTAGAAACTGTTTCACGGTTTGGCCTTCCCAAGGCAGTAAGAAAAGAGTTATTAACTACTAAAGAAGCCCGGGCAAAAGGATGATCGCCTATTTTATGGGATGGTTTATACATTACCATCGAATCATAAAAAAGTGGTCCAATAATAGTACCTGCTGCATCTGCAAACTGTTCTGCCGACATTCGTTTACGTAGCATACCGGTAAATTTATAATCCTGCGATATAATTTTATTTGGATCTTTAAATCCTACCGATGTCATTTGGTAAGTACTAGAAGTGGTAATCAGGTATAACAACTCTTTTATATCAGATTTGTTCTGCTGAAAATTGAAAGCCATCCAGTCAAGCAGATCCTGGCTCCACGGTTCGTTATCCATTGCATCAACGGGTTCAACAATGCCACGTCCCATAACCTGAGCCCATATTCTATTCACAATTGTTCTGTATAAACGGCCATTTGCAGGTTTAGTAATATTAACGGCCAACTGGGCCATTTTTGTTGATTTTTTTGAACTACTATCGATACTGCCAAGCTCTTTCCAGAGCATTCTGGCGTTTGTATATTTCCCGGTAGGTTTATCACAGCGATTAATCTCGAGCGAACTGTCCGCAAAAATATTTGCAAATGCATAGGCATCACTGAGTTTCCAATCGCTGATAAAACTATTGTGACAGGAGGTACATTTTAAATTTAGTCCTAAAAAAACCTGCGAAATATTTTGTGCAGCCTGCATTTCTGTTCTTTGGCTTGCATTTACAACGCCTCGCCATTTGATGCCTTCAATAAAACCTTTGGACGCCTTAGTTGGGCTGATTAGTTCTTTAACAAACTGGTCATAGGGTTTATTAGATCGGATGGACTTATATAACCAGTCAGTAATATTGAAACGACCTTCAGTAATATATCCTGTGCCGGTGTAATCGTTTCTTAAGGCATCATTCCAAAAACTTAGCCAATGTGTAGCGTAATCATCTTGCCGATTTAAAAGTTGCCTAATCCATAACGACCGCTTATCTGGCCGGTTGTCTTTAGTGAATGTTTCAACTTCTTCCTGCTTTGGAAGCATACCAATTAAATCAAGTGAAACCCTTCTTAAAAATGTTCTGTCATCAACTACTTGCGGCCATGCTATTTTGTTTTTTATAAAATACTGGTTCGTCCACTTATCTATTGGGTTGGATAGGTTTTCTGCAGTAAGCGGCAGTATGGGATTTCTTGGCTGTAGTTCAGCAACCCTGAAAATACTTTTTTCCACACCTTCTGTCCATGGAGCTCCTTTCTGAATCCAGAAATTTATTACAGCAATGTCCGCATCTGCCAATTTTTTTCCTTTTGAAGGCATGGCATCTTTATGATTAGCAGGAAGCGTAATGCGGCGAAATATTTCACTTTCACCAGCATTGCCAGGGATGACTACCGGGCCGTTTTCACCGCCTTTAAAAATCATATCTTTTCTGTCAAGTCTTAAATCCCCTTTAATCTTTTCGGCACTATGGCATTTGTAACAATTATGAGCCAATATTGCCCTAACGGCTACATTTAGTTCGGCCTCTTGTTGCTTTGTTAATCGGGTAGTATCATTTTTAAAAGAAGCTACATTAAAATCACCTGCTTTGGTACCTGTGTAGTCGGCACTCCATGGAAGCGTTGCAGATAAATAATCTTTACCATGGGTTAAGGATGCGCCAAAATGCCCGGTTATAGATAACCCAGCGGCACAAAAAAATAACATACCGCGATAGTATTTTACAAGACTTTCATTTTTGGTTACCAATATTTTGTTTAATAATAACCAGGTTATTGTTCCTAATAAAATTGTGGCGATGCCAATCCATTGATGCAGGCCTAAAAGATCTTTTCCATAATCACCTTCTTTGGATAATAACAACCCAAATACAGCAGAAAATATAGCAGCAATAACACCTGTAATAACCAATAAATTTATACCTGGCCGCAAAGCGGATGAAAATTTTTTGATGGTTGCAAGTTCCAGTATTGCGGCAAATAGCAACAAGGCTAAGGGAAAATGAACTGCTAATGGATGAAGCCTGCCGAAGAATTTCCAAAGCCAAAAACTATTAGAAGCGTTTGCAGTGGCGGAAGGTGATTGAACAAACCCACTAAATGTAAGTTGCAACAAACATATTATCCCTATCATACTGATAACAATAATTGCTTTTTTTCCGGGAAATAATTTTGTAGTTGAAATTTTCATTAGCTATGCCTAATCTAAAGATAAAGAAAAACTAAATTGAAAGACTCATGTGGCTGATTAAGATTAAGTTATAATAACTTTTCTAAAAATAATTATTGATACTTTACCTAGTTTACTTTGCACAAAAATGCGTGTTTAAATCTAAAATCTGGTATTTTTTATTAGCTCATCAATAGTATTAAGTTGCACAAAACTCAATAATACAAGCTATCCGAAAGTCGCAAATTAATTACTTTGGAAATAATTATATATTCTATCAAAGTGATTAATTTATTGTTGAATTTATGATTGTACAACGAACCTATTTTTGGATAATTTTTTTATTTTGATAAAGCTGCAGGGTATATAATATTGGTTTAGTATACAAACGTAATTAGTATCCTTTGGATGAAGTACATTTGTTTGGTAATGCAAAATATTGGTATGTTAAAATAATTAATGAATAAATGGAAGATGACATTATAAATTATTTCCATCCTTTTTTTAATTAACAACCAGCCATAGAAAAATAATTAAATTCTATGCGTAAGTATTTATCAATTATATTATGCAATTTCTAATTAGGTAGCTACAGTTTAAACTATTGAATGAACGTTATTATAAAACATCCGGTAAATAAACTGGGCTACAATTTTGTAGAAAAAAAATACATACCTGAAGGAAAAGATGAATACTACCTGCGCAACATTCAAAATACTACCGATACCATTTATAGAAAATTAACCTCACAGGAAATTGAAATACTGGTGCACAACCGGAATACTTCTGACAACTGGGATCTTATTTTTGTATCACCGTCATTTAATGCAGATCTTGTTAAAAACTGTAAGTTTTATGGGTTAGTTCGCATAGGAAATCTTGAGTCTTTTTACCTTGAATTTCATAACCTAAGAATGCCAGTGGGTTTATATAACAGCACCATTATTAGTTGTGATTTTGGTAATAATGTTTGCATCGATAATGTAAATTATTTAAGCCATTATATCATTGGAAATGAAGTAATGATTGCCAATGTTAATGAAATTGCTACTACAGATAAAGCTAAGTTTGGTAATGGTATTGTTAGTGATGGAGAACCGGAAGAAATGAGGGTATGGATGGAATTGTGCAATGAAAATGGGGGACGAAAAGTACTTCCCTTTGATGGAATGCTGCCTGGGGATGCATTTTTGTGGAGTAAATACAGAACTGATGAAGCCTTGCTAAATAAATTTAAAGAATTTACGCTGCAAAAATTTGATAGTCGCAGAGGTTATTATGGTAAAATAGGAGATAGGACAGTAATAAAAAATTGCAGGATTATTAAAGATGTAATGATTGGTACGGATGCTTATTTAAAAGGTGCCAATAAATTAAAAAATCTTACTATTAATAGCGATAAACTACGCACTTCGCAAATAGGTGAAGGGTGTGAAATGGTGAATGGCATTGTTGGTTATGGTTGCAGGATATTTTATGGGGTAAAAGCAGTAAGATTTGTGATGGCCTCCCACTCTCAATTAAAGTATGGTGCAAGATTGCTCAACTCTTATCTCGGTAACAACTCCACCATCTCTTGTTGCGAAGTGTTGAATACATTGATATTTCCTGCGCATGAACAGCATCATAACAACTCCTTTTTGTGTGCCTCGATGTTAATGGGCCAAAGTAATATCGCTGCCGGTGCCACCATTGGTAGTAACCATAACAGCAGAAGCCCTGATGGTGAAATTGTTGCCGGACGTGGTTTTTGGCCAGGCCTCTGTGTTAGTCTAAAACACAATTCTAAATTTGCTTCCTTTTCTATTTTGGCAAAAGGAGATTATCCGGCTGAATTAAATATACCTATACCTTTTAGTTTAATAAGCAATGATGTTGCTAATGATAAATTAGTAGTAATGCCAGGTTATTGGTTTATGTACAACATGTACGCAATGGAACGGAATGCCTGGAAGTATGCTGACAGAGATAGAAGAACAGATAAAATCCAACAGCTGGAAAATAATTATTTAGCTCCGGATACCATTAATGAATTATTCGATTCCTTAAATATTTTAAATGCATTGCAACTTAATGCAGATGGTGTTGCCATTACTACGGGATGGGAAAATACAGCCCGTGAAACCGAGATAGTAAAAGTTCCGCAATCAATTGAGCTGTTTAAAGAATTGATTCGGTATTATGGAACCATGCAGTTGTTACAGCATTTTTTAAATAATAAGTTCACCAGTTTTGACGATTTTAAAAAAACATTATCAGCAAAAATACAACGTAGCCAATGGCTTAATATAGGTGGGCAATTAATTCCGCAGACAGAAATAATATCTTTAAAAAGAAATATAAAAGCAAACAAAATTAAAAACTGGGAAGCGGTGCATGATTTTTATATAACCCAGGGTGAGCAGTATAATGACAATAAATTACATCATGCCTACACCGTTTTGCTGGAAATATTATTAATAACTCCAAAACAATTTACTTCTGAACTTTTCACTCATTTACTGCAGCAATTATTAGTTACAAGAACATGGATGTGCAATGGAATTTATGAATCAAGAGCAAAAGATTATACCAATCCTTTTAGAAAAATGGTATATGAAACTATTGAAGAAATGAATATCGTAGTTGGAAGTTTGGAAGACAATTCTTTTATTCAACAGCAAACCGGCGAGTTAGAAACGCTAAAAAAACAGGTAAAGTTGCTAATAAAAAAAATAAAGGAATAAATAAAAGTTTATGCTTCCTCCGCAAGTGAACAGTAAAAAAAATACTTAAGGTATTCAAATAAAAAATAATTTAAAATAATTTAAAAAATCAAAATACGCTTGTGAAGAAACTTATTGTTGCTACTGGATTAATTATTTTGAATACAAACGTATTTGGTCAATCTGTTGCAGAAATGAAAAAGGTGTTGGACACTACCTCAGACCCTATTGGATATGTAAAATACCGTTTAAAGAAAAAGTACAAAATAGATACAGTTAGTGTAATGAGTAGTAGTTCTTTTTTAGGCCTTGCCGATAGTCTAGCTTACAAGGGGAAAGTTGGAAAAGTGTATGGGCCATGGAAAGGGGCTAACTATTTAATAAAAGTGTTGGCTAAAGTGCCCAATACCTTTTATCACGTGAGCCATATATTATTGGACACATCATTATTTAAAAAGAATTTTGCAGATTCACTTTCTGCAAATATTATTAAGCGCATTCAAACAGGTACCAACACTTTTGAAGAAATGGTTAATACCTACAGTGCAGACAGAGGCTCTTCGTTTAGGGGCGGAGATTTAGGTTGGTTTGTGCGGGGTGCCATGCTGCAACAATTAGATGAAGCCATTGCAACACATAAAAAGGGAGATGTATTTAAAGTATGGACTTCAGCTGGGTTACACATTGTAACAATAAAGGATAATCCCAAAAAAGACAATGGCTTTGCCTTGTTACTAAGGATTATTTTGTAAAAAAAGTGCGTTGTTAGTTATGCTTAAAGGACAAAAGAAAATATTAAATATATTTAGGATAAATATCTAAGTGATTGTATTTATTAATAAGGTCTAATAATAAATTTAATACCTGTATAACCTTGCTTTATTTCAGGTACTACAATCTTATTTTTATATGGAATGATATAGGTTACATTTCCTTTTTGGTAGGTAATTAATGAATTACTTACAATACTATTAGCAACAATCTCCGAACTATTTAAAAGACTTCCTTTATAACTCAATCCTGATTTCAGATTAAATACAATAGAACTCCTTAGTGTAGAAGGAGTATATATGTTTAAAATTGTTTTATTCTTACTCTTCTTTCCAACGCCTCTATCAGCCATAGCTACCTGAGCCATGCAGAAAAGCATAACAATTGTAAGGAACTTTTTGGTGAATGTTTTCATTGAAATTATTTTAACAATACAAATATATAAAAAAACTACAGAGTTTGTTAACCGCTTGTATAATAGTTTCACATTTGTTTAACGAAGAAAAAGTAAAAAAGTTACATTTTTTTGTCGTTTAATTTAAAATGGTGTATTTTACAGTAACCTAAAACGTATGAGTAAATATCCTTACCGTCAAGACAGGGAAGAGTTGAGAGAATTACTACAACAGTATGACAATCTCAAAGCTGGACGAAGCTACTCTTTTATAGAAGAGGATTCCTTCGAAAAAATTATTGACCATTTTGATGAAAAAGATGAACTTAATCAAGCTTTGGAAGCTACAGATTATGCTATTAATCAATATCCCTACTCGTCATCCTTACTTTTAAAAAAGGCCGATTTATTAATTGTATCCAAAAAATATAAGGAATCTTTATATTTTTTAGAACAGGCAGAGCTTTTGGATAGTAGCGATATCAATCTTTATATACTTAAAACTGATGCTTATTTGGCTTTGGATCAACAAGAAAAAGCTGCATTTGTATTAGAATCTGCTTTGAATTATTTTGAAGGGGATGAAAAAATGGAATTACTTTTTGAATTAACAGACGTTTATGACGATTATGAAAATTTTGATAAGGTTTTTGATTGTCTAAACATTATTTTGGAAATAGATCCTAACAACGAAGAAGCATTATATAAAATTTGTTTTTGGACAGATTTTACGGGTAGAAATGAAGAAGGCATTAAGTTACATCAAAAAATAATTGAAGATTTTCCGTTTAGTGAATTAGCTTGGTTTAATCTTGCCGCAGCTTACCAGGGAATAAAATTATATGAAAAGGCAATTGATGCATACCAATATGCAGTAGCAATTGACGAAAAATTTGATTACGCATGGCGTAACATGGGGGATGCTTATTTAAGGACTCGTAAGTACAAAGAAGCAATTGAGGTTTTGCAAAAAGTACTGGAACTTTCAAGACCAGAAGATGTTATTTATGAAGCCATTGGTCATTGTTATGACAAACTACACAACTATGCATTAGCCAGATTTAATTACCGCAAAGCCACACATCTAAATCAGGATGATAGCCAACTCTTTTATAAGATTGCCTGTACCTACATGAATGAAGGCGTTTGGGATAGTGCAATAAAAAATTTACATCTTGCAATGCGTATTCACAGGTTGCAACCAGAATATAATTTATCCATGGGTCAATGTTATATGGAGCAAGGAAAAATAGAAGAGGCTGTTCAGTATTTTGGAAATGTAGTGCGTACTAAGCCAAAAAGCAGCAACGGATGGTTAGAATTATTAAAATGTTTGTATCATGCCAAATGTTTTGAAGAAGGTCTTGAATATGTAGAACATGCGATCGAATTAACCAATAATAAACCTATATTCATTTTTTACAAGAGCTCTTTTTTGTTAGCCGTAGGTAAATCAAAAGAGGCGATGGTACAACTGGAATTCGGCATGGATAAAAATCCTAAACTGATTAAAAAATTCATTGAATTAAATCCAGCTATTTTGCAAAACCAATTGGTTGTGGATATTATTGCAAGATTCAAACGCAATAAATCAATTTAATGACCCTACTGTTTTTTATGATGTTGCATTTATTAACTATTAGTGCTCAATAGTTATCTTTGCGGCAATATAAAAAAAATAGGCATGAATTTTAATCTTACGCAGATTCCGGAACGCCATAAGAAGCCCCGTGAACATGGCATTACAATGATAATGGATAAGGGATTGAGTGTTGAGGAGGCAAAAAATTTCATGAGTGTTTCACATCCACATGTTGATATTGTTAAATTGGGTTTTGGAACAGCATATGTTACTCCTACCCTCAAAGAAAAATTAGAAGTATATCGTTCTTATGACATTCCTGTTTACTTTGGTGGTACATTGTTTGAAGCATTTTTAGTTCGCAACCAGTTTGATGATTACATAAATGTTTGTAATGAATTCGGCATTAAATACATTGAAGTAAGTGATGGATCAATCACAATACCTCATACAGAAAAATGTGGTTATATTGAAAAATTGGCAAAAGATTTTATCGTGTTAAGCGAAGTTGGTAGTAAAGATGCAGCGCATATTATTCCACCTTATAAATGGATAGAATTAATGCGGGCTGAATTAGAAGCCGGTTCAGCTTATGTTATTGCAGAGGCAAGAGAAGCCGGCAATGTTGGTATTTATCGCGGAAGTGGAGAGGTTAGAGAGGGACTTGTTCAGGAAATTTTAACACAGATACCCGAAGAGAAAATATTGTGGGAGGCACCTCAAAAAGCACAGCAACTTTATTTTCTTGAATTAATTGGTTGTAATGTTAACCTTGGTAATATAGCACCTACAGAAGTTATTCCATTAGAAGCTATGCGCATTGGACTTCGTGGCGATACTTTTGAACTGTATCTTAATAAATAATTGTGTAATGAAATTATACGGACTGATTGGTTATCCACTAGGGCATTCGTTTTCAAAACAATATTTTATTGAAAAATTTTTAAAAGAAGGGTTAAGTGATTGTTTTTTTGAAGCTTATCCAATACCCTCAATTGATCTGTTTCCTGCTTTAATAAAAGAAAACCCCACAATAAGAGGATTGAGTGTTACCATACCTTACAAAGAGCAGGTTTTAAAGTTTGTTACAGAAATATCAGAAGAAGTAAAATTTATAGGTGCTACAAATAGTATCAAAATAAACGGCGATACCCTAATTGCCTACAATACAGATATTATTGGTTTTGAACAATCATTTTGTAAATTATTACAAATTCATCACAAAAAGGCATTGGTATTGGGTACAGGTGGTGCATCAAAGGCCATTCAATATGTGTTATCTAAATTAAATATCGAATTTTTAGTTGTTACAAGGAATGAAAATTTACAAGTTGGCTTTATAAACTACAAAATCATTGATAAACAAATAATGAATGAATATTCAATCATCATTAATTGTTCTCCTGCGGGGATGTCACCTAAAGAAAATATATCTCCCGATATCCCTTATCATTTTATTAACGCTGGGCACTATTTATACGACTTGGTATATAAACCATTAGAGACTTTATTTTTACAAAAAGGAAAAGAAAAAGGTGCAATAATAAAAAATGGGTACGATATGTTATTAATACAGGCAGAAGCAAGCTGGAAGATATGGAATAATGAATAACATTACTTAGAAGCTGTTTGAGTTAATTATTTAAAAGTACGTATGTGTATAAGTTGAAAACTAAAGTTGTGTAAAAAAGAGAGTTGCCCGATAATAGTGAAATGACAAAACCGCACTACTTTTCAAGCAACTTTCAATGGCAAATTATTGAAAGTTTATTGACTTTCAAACGAAAGTCGAAAC